>JAYZHZ010000087.1:0-5655 GCA_036166035.1 Bacteroidota bacterium | reverse complement strand
TTAAATTTAAGTGAAACCGTAAAGTATTGGGTAAAGCCAGACGTAGAAAATAGAATCAAGGAAGGCTCTATAAAATCATTTTTTAATTCCAACATAACCAAAATTGAACCTGATAAAATACATGTTGATACCCCTGAAGGGGAAATTATTTTGGAAAATGACTTTGTGTTGGCGATGACAGGATACCAGCCTGATTTTTCCTTTCTTAGAAAGATAGGTATTAAAATAGGAGGTGACAAATACAATACACCAATGCACAATACTGAAACTATGGAAAGTAATGTAGAGGGTATCTACCTTGCAGGTGTTATATGTGGCGGTCTAAAAACAAACAAATGGTTTATCGAAAATTCCAGAGATCATGCAAAACAAATTATTGATCACATCATAAAAAGTAACTGAAATATTTATAATCGTTAATAAAAACAACTTGAAATATTTATTATTAATTTTTTTTCTTCCAATAATATCTTTTGCACAGGAAAGGCATACTCTTAATGGATATGTTGCTGACAGTGAAAGTGGTGAAAGTCTCATTGGAGCTACAGTATATATCAACGAGATAAAAGCTGGAACCATAACAAACCCATATGGGTTTTATTCTATAACCCTAGAGGAAGGGATATATAATATAGATTTCAGATATGTTGGCTATTCTTCTATTTCAAAGGAAATTAATCTTAATTCTAATCAAAAGATGAATATAGAGTTACAAAGTCTTGATATTGAACTAAAAAATGTTGTGGTTAGTGATGTTGCTGAGGATTATAATATATCCAGTGTTGAGATGAGTACTTCCAAACTCGACATGTCTAAGGTTACTGAGATTCCTACCTTTTTAGGTGAGAATGATATCATAAAAGCTATCCAGTTATTACCGGGTGTTAGTTCAGTAGGAGAGGGTGCTTCAGGATTTAATGTTAGGGGAGGATCAGTAGGTCAAAATCTTGTCTTGTTGGATGAAGCTCCTGTATACAACTCTTCACACCTTTTAGGTTTCTTATCGGTATTTAACCCCGATGCGGTGAAAGACTTGAAACTGTATAAGGGAGGGATCCCATCAAGGTACGGAGGTAGGTTGTCTTCTATTCTAGATATCAGGATGAAAGATGGAAACAACAAAAAAACAGTTTTTTCAGGAGGAATAGGAACAATTTTTAGCAGGTTTACTCTAGAATCACCAATTGTAAAAGATAAATCTTCTTTTATTCTTGCCTTGAGAAGATCTTATGCAGATATTTTGGCTAAACCTTTTCTGAAAAACTCAAATTTTTTTGACGATGGAGCTGCACTTAATTTTTATGATATTACCGCTAAAACAAACTTTGAACTTGATGAAAAAAATACTCTTTACATATCGAGTTATTTAGGTAGAGATGTTTTTAAGTTTGATGCTAATCAGGGTTTCAACTGGGGTAATAGGACTGGTACAATAAGATGGAATCATCTATTTAATGATAGATTATTTTCAAATTTTACTGCTATATATAGTAACTATGATTACCAGCTTGCTTTTGGGAGTGATGATAGAAATAAATTCGAGTGGGATTCAAAAGTTGAAACAATAAATTTTAAGCCGGAGTTCACATATTTTATAAATGCAAATAATGAGTTATCACTCGGTGCTGAACTTATAAAGTATAGTTTTGAACCTGCTAATGCAATAGGTGTGAGTGATGGTGAAATTACTGATATAACATTACCTATGAAGTATGCTTTTGAGGGGTCATTCTATATTGGCAATGAGCAGAAAATTTCTAATTTAACATTATCTTATGGAATAAGATCTTCAATATATTCTTATAACGGCCCAAGTTATAGGTATGAGTTTGGTATCCCATCAACGCCAGGCAGTAGAAAACCATTAATATCTGAGACAAAAATTTTAGGAAATGAGAGCATTCAATCTTATTCAAGTATTGAGCCAAGAATTTCACTTAACTATAAGATCAGTAATACATTTTCAGTAAAGTCTAGTTACAATAGAATGACTCAGTACATTCACTTGCTCTCTAATACTGCAGCTTCAAGCTCACTGGATGTTTGGACTCCGAGTACAAATAATATTAAACCAGAGAACGCAGATGTTTATGTCTTTGGAATCTTTAAAAATTTTCAAAATAATGATTTTGAGAGTTCTATAGAGATATATTATAAAGATCTCTATAACCAGATTGATTACATTGATGGTGCTGATTTATTAATAAATAAATATTTTGAAGGAGATCTTTTAACAGGAATAGGGAGAGCATATGGTCTTGAGATTCTCCTTAAAAAGAACAGAGGTAAATTCAATGGTTGGTTAAGTTACTCTGTAGGAAGGTCTGAATTAAAAATTGACGGGATCAATGAATATAATTGGTATCCTACACGCTATGACCAGACCCATAACTTTAAGGTGACTTCAACTTATAAGCTAAATGACAGAATTCAACTTTCAGGAAATTTCCTTTATCTGACAGGTACTCCAGTTACGTTTCCTTCGTCAAAGTTTGTGATTCAAGGATTTGCCATTCCTTACAATTTTGCTAATTCAAGACATCAGTTTAGAATTCCAGATTATCATAGACTGGATATCTCTGTCATGATAAATGGAAAAAAGTTTAGGAAAAACGGAAAAGAAAGAAAAAATGATAGTTCTCTTATAATAAGTGTCTATAATGTCTACAATAGAAGAAATCCATTCTCAATATACTTCTCTCAGGGGAAAGGAAAAGTGACTGAGACTTCTGTGCCTGGTGAAGTAACAAGACTATCAATAATTGGATCATTTGTTCCATCGATAACCTACAATTTTAAGATATGATAAAAAAAATTATACTGTTTTTAACTCTTGTCGGTATTATTTCTTGTGAAGATTTAATTACCCCAGACCTACCTACTAATGAACCCATTCTAGTTGTTGATGCATGGATAAATAATCTAGAAAAGAGCCAAGTTATTAAACTTTCTAAGACACAGGATTACTTAGACAGTTCATCTCCAGTTCCGGCTGTTGGTGCAAATGTTGAAGTTATAGATGAGTTTGGAAACGTTTTCTCTTTTATAGAAAATAAAGCAGGAGAATACGTTTGGTTCCCGGATGAAATTGTAAAAACTATAGGAGAAATTGGCACAGCCTTTTATCTTAATATTCAGTTTGATGGAAAAAACATTATCTCCGAATCTTATCTAAATAGAACATCTACTATTGATAGTGTAAACTTTGTTAGAGGTCAAGTTCCTGAGGACTCATACTATGCTGAGTTCTGGTCAAGAGAAGAAGAAGGAGTTGGAGATGCGTATTGGATAAAAACTTACAAGAATGGAGAGAAACAAGTAGGGTTGGGTGATATTATTACGTGTATCGATGCCGGAGCTTCATCAGAAGGGGCAATAATCGATGGGATCCCTTTCATACCACCTATAAGAAGAGCAATAACTAGATTTGAAACGGATGATGACAATAAATTTTTATCCCCTTTTGTTAAAGGTGATTCACTCTACGTTGAAATACATTCTGTTACCTATGAAGCTTTTGATTTTTTAAATAAAACTTCTATCCAGATTGATCGTCCTGGTGGTTTTAGTGAATTGTTTGCTGTTTCTCTATCAAATGTCCCGACTAATCTTGTGGTAGCTAACGACAATAAATATCCTGTTGTAGGATTCTTTTGCGTTTCAGCAGTTAATGGTCTTGGAAATACCTTAGACGATGAAGAAATAGAGAAGATAGAACTGTACAACAGGGAGTGGTAATTATTTTCTGACTCTTACCATTTCTTTTTTCCCTTTAGGACCATCAAGCACTTCAACCTTAAACCCTAAGTCATGGAGTGTCTTCTTGAATTTTCCGCTTGAACAGTACGTTACAAGTATACTATCTTCACCCATAGAGGAATGTATTTTATTAAGGTTATTATAAGACCAGATGTCTGGTTGTTTGCTTGGAGCAAAAGCATCAAAAAATATTATATCGTATTTTCTTTCTTTTAGCTTGATATTTTCAATTGTATCTACGCTTTTTAAAAAAGTTATTTTTTTATCTATTTCAACCAGTTCATCAGTTTTTGATTTATGGATAATCTTAAAAATCTCATCTACACTGCCAATAATTTTAGAAAAGTTTAACTTTTCAAGAACGGAATCATTTAGAGGATTTGGTTCTATAGTATGATAATCTACTTTTATGTTTCTTTTTTTTAGAAAGTCATACAAGAGAAGGAAATTTAATCCAGTTCCAAAACCGACCTCAAGAATATTGACATGTTTTTTTCTTGATTCATAGATAAATTGTTTTAAACCAGCATTTACATAAACATGATTAGATTCATTTATTGAACCGTGTATTGAGTGATAAGTTTCGTTGAGAGACTCATCATAAATTGTGTGTGAGCCATCGGAGGTCTGTATGATTTTAAGTGCCATTATAAATTAGTAGAGCTACACAGTGGGCGGCAACTCCTTCCTCTCTTCCAACAAAGCCAAGGCCTTCAGTAGTAGTAGCTTTTATTGAAATGAAAGATTTGTCTATACCTGTAACTTTAGATAAGGACTTTTTCATATTATCAATATAACCTCTGAGTTTAGGTTTCTCGAGAAGTATAGTAACATCAATATTATTTATTTCATATTTTTTTTCATTTAAAATTTTGACTACTTCTTTGAGTAATATTTTACTGTCTATGTTTTTATATTTTTCATCAGTATCTGGAAAATGAGATCCTATATCACCCATATTCATTGCGCCAAGTAGTGCGTCACAGATAACATGAATAACTATGTCCGCATCAGAATGTCCAATGGCACCTTTGTAGTGATCTACTTCTATTCCTCCTATAATAAATTTTTTTCCTTCTTCTAGTCTGTGAACATCATATCCATGACCTATTCTGTACTTATCATTCTCCATAAAACAAATTTAAGACTAATGAACATCTTAAAGCAAGAAATTTAAATAATTGTCATCTAATGTAAAGAACAACATTAACCTTATTTATACGTAAGTATAAATTATGATAAAAAATTTATTTTTCTTTTGTTCAGTAAAGAGTCATTATAATAATGTCGCTCTTTTATTATTTAGAGTTATAGTCAGTGGTGCATTGATTTATGGTCATGGGTATGGAAAATTTATGAGGTTGCTTGATGGAAATGTTTGGGGAAGGACGCATCTTTTTTTTAGTGAAGAGATTACTTTTGCTATGATCACATTTGCTGAATTTTTCTGTTCTATTTTTATAATTCTTGGCTTGGGAACTAGATTTTTTTGTGTTCCTCTAATTTATGCGTTCCTTGTAATTGTCTTTGATGTTCATATAGAGGATCCGTTTACCAAAATGGAAAAAGGGGTATTATTTTTAACTTCTTTTATAACCATTTTTTTAATGGGACCTGGAAAAATTTCATTGGATCACCATATTTCAAAAAAAATTAACTAAAAATTTGTATATATTAGTTATATGAAATACTTAAGAAGTCTACTAATCCTTTTATTTTCAATTGTAATCATTTCATGTAGTGATGACGATGATGGTGGAGGTCCTGCTCCTGTTGATCCATTGGACACACAGGGAAATCTTCTTAACGGAAGCTGGAAAGTAAAAGATGCTAACTCGGTCACTAAAGACGGATCAATTGTGGATGTTTTTACTAACATGACACTAACCGTTTCCG
>JAYZHZ010000086.1:0-4563 GCA_036166035.1 Bacteroidota bacterium | reverse complement strand
ACATGATGAAAGAGATTATGATTTTGCAAAGAAATTTGATCTAAAAATCACAGAAGTAATTAAAAACCCATCTAAAGAAAAATGTTATACCGGAGACGGAAAAATGATAAATTCAGGAAAATATGATGGGATCGATAATATTGATTTTAAAAAAATTGTCACCGATGAATTAGAAAAAAAAGGATCAGGATCTAAAACTATAAACTATAAGCTCAGAGACTGGATATTTACTAGACAAAGATATTGGGGAGAACCTATACCTATTTTGCATTCTGATAATAAAAGTATAGCATTAAATGAAAGAGATCTTCCGGTTGAGCTACCTGAAGTTAAAAGTTACTTTCCAACAGATGATGGTTTATCTCCTTTAGCAAGAAATAAAGATTGGGTAAATGTTGAGATAGATGGTAAAATTTACGAAAGAGAAACAAATACAATGCCCCAATGGGCAGGTTCTTGTTGGTATTATCTTAGATATTTGGACCCATTGAATAAAAACAAATTTGCTGAAGATGATAAAATAAAATACTGGATGCCGGTGGATTTATATATTGGTGGAGCTGAACATGCTGTACTTCATTTATTATATTCAAGATTTTGGCATAAAGTACTTTATGATTTAGGATATGTAAATACTTCAGAACCTTTTAAAAAACTAGTGAATCAGGGTATGATTCTAGGAAGATCAAATTTTGTATATAGAATAAAAGATTCTAATAAGTATGTCTCCTATAACTTAAGAAAGAAGTATGATTACACAAAGCTACATGTTGACGTTAATCTTGTTGAAAATGATAGACTTGATATAAACAAGTTTATCAACTCTTCAAAAGAATATAAAAATGCTGAATTTGTATTAGAAGACAGAGATTATATATGTGGATTTGAGACTGAAAAAATGTCTAAATCAAAAATTAATGTAGTTAATCCAGATAGTATAATTAATAAATATGGAGCTGATACCTTAAGAATGTATGAGATGTTTTTGGGTCCTATTGAACAATCCAAACCATGGAATACAAATGGAATAGAAGGAGTTTTTAAATTTTTAAATAAGTTTTGGTCTTTATTTCATAATAAAGAAAAATTTTATCTAAGTGATGATGAACCCAATAAAAATGAATATAAAGTTTTACATAGCTCGATTAAAAAAATACAAGATGATATAGAAAGACTTTCTATAAACACATGTATAAGTCAACTTATGATTACATCTAACAAATTGAGCAAATTAAATTGTAATAAGAGAAAAATTTTGGAACCATTGTTAATTATTACATCCCCATTTGCTCCACACATATGTGAAGAATTGTGGAATAAACTAGGAAATACAAATAGTATTTCAGAAGCTAACTATCCTAATATTATTGATGAATATCTTAAAGAAGAAGAATATGAATATCCAATAATGATTAATGGAAAATTAAGAACAAAACAAAAGTTCGGATTAAATATATCTAATTCTGAAATTGAAAAATCTGTAATGGAAAATAAAATTGTTGATAAATGGATAGAAGGCAAAATAATTAAAAAGATAATTATAGTACCTAAAAAAATTATAAATATTGTATCTCAATAGTTTATAATTAAACTATCCATGATTTGATATTTAATTCTTTCAACCCACATTTTGTACATTTTTCCAGAAGGGTGCAATTTGTCATTTGCCAGTAATGTAGAATCAGACTCAGCCATTCTTGAGATGTCTGTTATGTTAAAATACATCACATCATATTTTTCTGATATTTCTCTATTAATTTGATTATAATTATTTATTTCTCTGAATATTTTTTCTTGATCCATGTTTTTTCCAAATGGTGTTACTCCATAATCAGGAATTGATAAAACAAAAACATTATTTTTATCTTTGGAATAATTAATAGATCTTATCAATAGGTTTTCAAATTCATTTCTATACTGAAGTGGATCATACCCTCTAAACTGATTATTTACTCCAATCAATAATGAAACAAGATCATATTTTAAATTTAATTGACTTAATGTATCAATTAATTGACCGGTAGTCCAGCCAGTTTTTGCAATCACTCTTACAGAATCAATTATCTTTTCAGTAGAATTAATTTGATCCCTTAGTTGAATTGGATAAGTATCAGTAAATTCAACAGACTCTCCTATAGTATACGAATCTCCTAATGCAAGGTAATTTAATTTTTTGTTTGTTAAACTTCTTTCATCTTGAGAACAGGAAAAAAGAATTAATAAAATAAAAAAGGATATTATTCTCATGAGATAAGTCTTCTAAAGACAATGACTAAGACAGCAATAATAAAAATCAATATTGATAATTTATTGACAGTATGCATTGCTTTTAGGCTAAAATTAGTTTTTTTATTAGGATCTTTTTTTCTAAAGAAATAGTTTAACACTTCTGAAAAGTCAAAATAATAAGAAATTTTGTTTTGTTTTTTTTTCATATAAATAAATTAAGGTTCAATCCAATTACCATCTTCTTTAATTAGTTCAATAAGTTCATCTACGCCATCTCTATAATTAATTGATCTTTTAACCACTTCCTTTCCTCTATAAAGAGTTATTCTATCTTTACCTGATCCAACATAGCCATAATCAGCATCAGCCATTTCACCAGGTCCGTTTACTATACATCCCATTATACCAATTTTTAATCCTTTTAAATGGTCCGTTCTCTTTCTAATATTTGCAGTGGTCTCTTGTAAATCAAACAGTGTCCTACCACAAGACGGACAAGATATAAAATCAGTTGAAGTTACTCTTACTCTGGATGCTTGAAGAATCTTGAAACTAAGAGAATTTATTTTTTTAATTCCATTAGCATCATTATTTTTTAAAGACATAAAGATTCCATTACCATATCCCTGAACAAATAATCCACCAATATCGGTTGAAGATTGAATAATTAATTCATCAGAATATTTAATATCATATTTTTTATAAAGAATTATCGGGTAATCGATTCTAGCAAGACTAATAAAAAAGGCCCTCATATCAGGCATAGAGTGTATATTTGATGACTCCAAAACCAAAACAAAATTATTTGGAATTTCGGCTTTGAGAAGTTCAGAAATTTGATCGGTATTAATTTTTAAGAAATTTAATTTTTCTGAAAAATTATTTTTTCCTTTAATATAATCTCTGAATTCAATTAGTGGAAAACAATTTTTTTCTGAATTATGATTTAACCATGTTTTGTAGTTATAAATAATGTTATAATCCAAATCTTTAATATTATTGGAATTATCACCAAAAAATAGATAATCGGGAGAATTGTCCATTCTATCCCATTTTTCTAAACTAGTATTATATTCTATTCCTAAACTTGATAAAGTTTTCAATGACAAATTATTCATATTAGATAGATCTGATATTACTATCGGTAAATAATCTCCTCCTATGTCTTTTATCTCTTTTGATTCTCTTTTTTCATAATGAAATGGAGAAAAATATATTTTTTTGGGTTTTCTAATAATATTATGTTTAGTTCTATTTATATATCTATCAACTAATATCTTAGCAATAGGAGATTCATATTCTGGTTCCTCTGTCAATGATACTCTTACTGTATCTCCTATACCATCATCTAATAATGTTCCTATTCCTATAGCTGATTTAATTCTTCCATCTTCTCCTTCACCAGCCTCCGTCACACCAAGATGTAGTGGGTAATTTTTTAAATTTGACTCTTCAATCTTCTCAACAAGCAATCTATAAGCATGAACCATTATAAGAGGATTGCTAGCTTTCATTGAAAGCACAACGTTGTAATAATTATGATCCTCACAGATTCTTAAATATTCAAGTGCAGATTCAACCATTCCCAAAGGAGTATCTCCAAACTTACTTAGTATCCTATCAGATAAAGATCCATGGTTTGTGCCAATTCTCATTGCAGTTCCATTCTCCTTACATATCTTTATTAAGGGAGAAACCCTTTCGTAAATTCTCTCTATTTCTTCCTCATAAGCCTTATCATCATATATAATCTTTTGAAACTTTTTTTTGTCAGCATAATTTCCAGGATTAATTCTAACTTTTTCCACAATTTTAGCAGCAATTTCAGCAGCATTTGGTGTAAAATGAATATCGGCAATTAAAGGTATCTTGTATCCCCTCCTATTTAATTCACTTTTTATTTCTTTTAAATTTTTTGCTGCTTTAGTACTAGGTGCTGTTACTCTAATAAATTCACATCCCGAATTGACCATCCTGATTGCTTGTTCTACAGTTGAATTTGTATCCATTGTATCAGTTGTAGTCATAGATTGAATTCTAATAGGATTTTGATCACCTATTGCCGAATCACCAATATTTACAGAAATAGTTTTTCTCCTTTTGTAGGCAAATAAATTTTCTTTAAAAAATTTACTCAAAATTTAAAAATTTAAATATCACCTAATTGTGGTCTAATGATAATCTCTTCTACATTTGCACCCTTTGAAGTATTATATGCTCCAAATATTGAATCTGATACATCTTCTGGTTTTATAAAACGATCATCAGGTAAGGATGTTCCATCCCAACTGCTTGTTCTAGTTGCACCGGGTAAAATAGATGTTACTTTAACAT
>JAYZHZ010000085.1:0-9955 GCA_036166035.1 Bacteroidota bacterium | reverse complement strand
CATAATTGTAATGGAGCTAAGCAAAGAAAATGCAGTAGAAGATTTTAGAAAATTGATTGGAACTACTAATCCTGAGGATGCTGAAGAAGGTACCATAAGAAAATTATATGCTACTTCTGTACAAGCCAATGCAATACATGGTTCTGATTCGGATGAAAATGCTAAAATTGAAATAAAATTTTTCTTTTCTTAATTAGATACCTTTAGAAATCCAAAAATTATTCAATCCCTGACCTATTGATAACTTAACCCTTGATTCTTGAATCAATTCAAGCAAAGCAAGAAAGTTATAAATCACTAATATTTTTAATGGATTCTCTTCAATAAGCTTTTCAAATGAAATCTTAGATTTCGAATTAAGAAGGTTAACTAGAAATTTCTTTTGTTCTTTAATAGAATAAGGAAATTGATATATTTCATGGTTTGGTTTATTCTTTTCATTATTATATTTATCTAAAGCATTTTGAAAAACAACTAATAACTTGTAAAGGTCTACATCCTGAAGTTCAGTCTCAACCTTAGCTCTTTCACTAATTACATTTATTTCAGAAAACAAATTACCTCTTGAAGACTTTGACAATCTATGTTCCTCCAAATTAGAAAAATCTCCTATTACTGATTTGTATTTCTTATATTCTAATAAGTGTTCAACAAGTTCGTCTCTTGGATCTATTTCATTTCCATCTTCATCAAGAGAAAGTCTTGGTAAAAGCATTTTTGCTTTTATTCTCATCAAAGTAGCGGCAACAACTATAAATTCACTTGCAACTTCAATGTTCATTTTTTCAAGATCTGAAATGTACTCTAAAAAATCTCTAGTGATCTCAGAGATAGGAATATCCATTATGTCTATTTCATCTCTTTCAATAAAAAATAATAATAAATCAAACGGTCCTTCAAAAAGAGGTATTTTTATTTCATAACTCATATAATTTTATATTATGTTTGAACTCCAAACTATTCAACAACATTAAAAATAATACTTTATAATAAAATTCATAGATTTATAAACCAATAAATAAAAAATGTGGTATTAGGTATCCATAGTATATATGAAAAGTGCTTCTTTTGAATTTCTCGATAAAATAAACTTTCCTCAAGATCTTAGAAAATTTGACAAAAAAGATCTAAAAAATATATGTGAGGATTTACGAAATTTTATTATTAATTCTATCTCAAAGCATGGAGGACATTTTGGGGCTAGTTTAGGTGTTGTTGAATTGACAGTTGCACTGCATTATGTTTACAATACACCAGACGACATGATTGTATGGGATGTTGGTCATCAAGCATACGGTCATAAAATACTTACAGGGAGAAAAGACATATTCTATACCAATAGAGTATATAAAGGACTATCAGGATTTCCTAAAATCTCTGAAAGTGAATATGATACTTTTGGAGTAGGACATTCATCAACATCAATTTCAGCTGCGCTTGGAATGGCGGTTGCATCGAAATACCAAGGGTATAATGAGAGACAACATATTGCAGTAATTGGAGATGGTGGAATGACAGGGGGAATATCTTTTGAAGGTATGAATCATGCAGGTGATACTGAAACTAATATAACAATTATACTAAATGATAATTGTATGTCAATAGATCCAAATGTTGGTGCCTTAAAAAAATACCTAACTGATATATCCACCTCACCCACATTCAATAATATTAGAGATGATATATGGAAGGTTCTCGGTAAGTTAAATAAAGTTGGAGAAAGTGCTAGAAACGTTGGAAAAAATATTGAGAAGAGTTTAAAGTCCTTTGTTTTAGATAATTCTAACCTTTTTGAAGCATTGAATTTAAGATATTTTGGACCTATAGATGGACATGATATAAATCATTTAGTCAAAACACTTGAATATCTAAAAAGAATCCCTGGTCCAAAGCTTCTTCATTGTATAACAAAAAAAGGTAAAGGATATTCTTTAGCTGAAAAGAATCAAACTAAATGGCATGCAACCGGAAAATTTGATGTTGCTTCAGGAAAAAGTCTGATAATTAAGAAAAAGGAAAAATCTCCGCCAAAATATCAAGATGTGTTTGGAAATACAATTGTTGAGCTCGCAAAAATAAATGATAAAATAATGGGTATAACACCAGCAATGCCATCTGGTTCTTCATTGAACATAATGATGAATGAAATGCCTCAAAGAGCATTTGATGTTGGCATTGCCGAACAACATGCGGTAACATTTAGTGCAGGGCTTGCAACAAAAGGCTTAATTCCTTTCTGTAACATTTATAGTACTTTCATGCAAAGGGCTTTTGATCAAGTAATTCATGATGTGTGCATACAAAACCTGCCCGTGATCTTTTGTTTAGATAGAGCTGGTATTGCTGGTTCAGATGGTCCAACTCATCATGGAGCATATGACCTAGCATATATGAGGTGTCTACCCAATATGATTGTTTCTGCGCCGATGAATGAATCTGAATTACGAAATTTAATGTATACCGCACAGAACTTAAATAAGCATCCCTTTACGATAAGATACCCAAGAGGGAAAGGAGTTATGATTGAATGGAAAACAAAAATGGAATTAATTAATATAGGTGAAGGGAGGATAATTTGTGAAGGAAATGATATTGCAATTTTGTCTATTGGTCATATAGGTAATTATGTAACAAAAGCAATAAATAAGCTAAGAAAAGAAAATATTTATCCATCTCATTATGATATGCGATTTGTCAAACCTCTGGATGAAAAATTATTACACCGTATATTAGAAAAACATAAATTTATTTTGACTGTTGAAGATGGTTGTGTTATGGGTGGATTTGGTTCTGCAATTTTAGAATTCATTTCAGATAATAATTATAAAAATTCTGTGCAGAGGTTGGGAATACCAGACAGAGTAATTGAACATGGATCACAGGAAGAGCTATATGTAGAATGTAATTACGATGATGACGCGATTTATAGATTCAGTAAAAAAATGTTAAACTTTAAAAACACTTCATATAAGGAAGTAATTATTTAGCATCATTTATAATTTCTTTTAATTCATTTACAAAAAGATAAACTTCAAAAAACGAGTTATATAAAGGGACAGGAGCAATCCTAATAACATTTGGTTTTCTAAAATCAATTACAAATTTTTTGTTTAGTTCTTCAAATATATTTTTTGCATCATTAATAAAATATAGAGATAACTGAGCTCCTCTTCTTTCTTCTTCAGCAGGAGTAATTATCTTAAAATATTTATGATAATTCTGAATTGATGTTAGTCCTTGATATAAAAATTTTGTAAGTGCTTTTGATTTTTTAAAAATTTCATAAATTCCTACTCTTTCAAATATTTCTAGCGATGCCAGATGCATATCTAATAATATTACTGGAGGATTACTAATTACCCAACCTTCAGCAGAATTTTCAGAATCATACTCTTTTTCCATATCAAATCTAGTTGAAAGTTTATTACCCCACCAACCTTCAAACCTTAAAGGATTTTTTTTTAAATGTTTAGAGTTAACATAAATTCCTGAGATTCCGCCCGCACCTGAGTTTAAATATTTATAGCTACACCAAGATGCAAAATCAACATCTAACTTATTAAGATTAATACTGATATTTCCAATTGCATGTGCAAGATCAATGCCTAAAATAATATTGTTTTCTTTACATTTATCAGATATTTTTTCCAGTTTTATCAATTGACCATTATAGTATTGGATCCCGGGCAAGAGTACCAAACTTAACGAATCTTTATTTTTTTCAATTTTTTTCAAAATCAATTTTTCACTAATTAAATAATTTTCAGATAGTTCAATAGGTATAATAGAAGAACTATCATATCCATGAAATTTTAACTGAGAATTTATCATATATCTGTCTGATGAGAAGGCATTGTCTTCAATTAAAATTTTGTGCTTTTCTTTTGATGGTTTATAAAAAGAAACCATTAGTAAATGAAGATTAACAGTTAAAGCGTTCATTATTGCAATTTCAGAAACCGAACAGCCTAAAAGATCTTTCAAAATATTTTTTATCTTATTTTGGATTTCAATCCATGGATAATTACCTGAAAAATGAGATTCTACTCCTAAATTTTTCCATTGATCAAGATGACTATCTATTTTTTTTTTTACTGATTTATGTTGTAATCCAAGAGAATTACCACAAAAATAAACTTTATTCTTATCAGAATTATTACCATATAAAAACTCTTCCTTGCACCATGAAAGAGCATCAATGCTATCCATTTTTAAAGCATCTTCTTTTTTCATATATTGAATATAATTAATAACTAAAAAAAAACATGACTCTTTCATTAAAAGGTAAAAGAGCCGTAGTGTGTGGAGGTTCTCAGGGAATAGGAAAAGCTATAGCTATAAGTCTAGCCAATCAAGGTGCAAGTATTACTTTAGTCTCTAGAGATAAATCGAAAATAAAAAAAGTATTAAATGAATTAAAATCAAGTAATTATAAAAACCATAATTATATTGATGCCGATTTTAATAACTATGAAAATTTAAAAGAAAAGTTTTTAAATTATTTAGAACAAGGAAATAAAGCTGATATTCTAATTAATAATACCGGTGGACCTCCACCTGGAAAAATAACAGAAGCAAAAATTGAAGATTTTCAAAAATATATGTCAATGCATCTACATTGTAGTCACATCCTTACTAAATTATTACTACCAGATATGAAAAAAGAGAATTTCGGAAGGATTATTAATATTATCTCAATTTCTGTAAAATCACCTATTAATAACCTTGGGGTTTCTAATACGGTTAGGTGGGCTATGGCCAGCTGGTCTAAAACATTATCAAATGAAGTAGCAAAATATGGAATTACGGTAAACAATATCTTGCCTGGCTTCACAATGACCGAGAGATTAAAAGACCTGATAAAAGAGAATTCAAAAACTCAAAATAAATCTATTGATCAAATCGAGAATAATTATAAATCTTTAATACCAGCCGGAAGATTTGCTCTTCCAAAAGAAATTGCAAGTTCTGTATCTTTTTTATGCAGTAAAGAAGCCAGTTATATTAATGGTATAAATCTTCCTATTGATGGGGGGTATAGCCCTAGTTTATGAGATACATTTTTTTAACCATATTTTTGTTCTCATGTTATAATAATATGAGAGATAAAGCTAAAAAACTATCTGAAGAATTAATTATTGCTGATGGTCATATTGATCTTCCATATAGACTCCATGAAGAAGGCCTTATTTATGAAGAAAACATTGATTTAAATCATAATACTAATCGCAATTTTGATATACCAAAAGCTAGAAAAGGTGGTTTGAATAGTCCATTTATGTCAATTTACATTCCATCTGAAAAAACATATTCTGAAGGATTTGAACTTGCTAATTCCCTGATAGATCTTGTTGAGAATATTGTAGAATCAAATAAGGATCATTTCCAACTAGCACTTACACCTGAAGATGTAATTAATAATTTTAATAATAACAAAATTTCACTGCCAATGGGCATGGAAAATGGATCTCCAATTGGGGAAAATATTAATAATCTTAAATTCTTTTTTGATAGAGGAATAAGATATGTCACTCTAACCCATGCCAAGAATAATCAAATCTGTGATTCTTCCTATGATACTGAAAGAAAATGGAATGGATTAAGTGAATTCGGAAAAGAATTAATAAAAGAGATGAATAAAATAGGAATGATGATAGATGTTTCACATGTTTCAGACAAAACATTTTATGATATATTAAATATAACTGAAAAGCCTTTAATTGCATCCCACTCTTCTCCAAGAAAGTTCACACCGAACTTTGAAAGAAATATGAGTGACGATATGATTATTGAACTGGCAAAAAATAATGGAGTAATATTAATAAATTTTGGTTCATCCTTTGTAAATAATAATTCTAATATGATTTTTTTTGAAATTGATAAACTAGTTGAAAGCTGGAGAATTGAAAATGGTTATGAAGTAAAGGATGAGAATGTTATCAAAAAAAGGGAATTATTAATTAATCAAAAAAATCCTTTTGCAAGTATTGATGATGTATTAGATGCGATCGATCATGTTAATAATTTAGTTGGACAAAATCATATCGGTTTCGGATCAGACTTTGATGGTCTAGGAAATTCTTTACCTTCAAATCTTAAAGATGTGTCGTTCTATCCTAAATTAATTGAAGGATTGTTAAAAAGAGGGTATAATAAAGAAAGTATAGAAAAAATATGTTACAAGAATTTTTTTAGAGTTTGGAATGCTAACCTCCAAAATCATCAAATCTAATATTTTCGTCAGGAACACCTAAATCTTCTAACATTTTTAGAACTGCCTGATTCATTAAAGGAGGGCCACACAAATAATATTCTATATCTTCTGGCTCTTCATGTTTGCTCAAATAATTATCATACAGTACTTGATGAATAAATCCTACATACCCATCTTCACTATCATCTAATTTTTTCTTGATAGACCATTTATCCTCTGGAAGTGGTTCCGAAAGACCAACATAAAAACTGAAGTTTTTGAAATCTTTTTCAATTTTGTAGAAGTGATCTAAATAAAACAATTCTTTTTTAGATCTACCACCATACCAATAGGAAACTTTTCTTTTTGTTTTTTGAGTATGAAACAAATGGAATATATGAGACCTTAGAGGAGCCATACCTGCACCTCCTCCAATATAAACCATTTCTCTTTGTGTCTCATTGATATGGAACTCTCCATATGGCCCTGAAATAAAAATTTTATCTCCAGGCTTTCTTGAGAAAACATAAGAAGAACAAATTCCTGGATTAACATCCATCCATTTATTTTTTGCTCTGTCCCAAGGTGGAGTAGCAATCCTTATATTTAACATCATAATATTACCTTCGGCAGGATGATTAGCCATAGAATATGCTCTGAATATTGGCTCTTCATTTTTCATTCTCAAAGGCCAAAGATTAAATTTATCCCAGTCACTCTTAAAAACATCTTTTTCATGTCCCAAATCAGGATGGGGGGTTATGTCCATATCATTAAAGTCTATTTCAATTTCAGGAACATCAATCTGAATATATCCTCCTGACTGAAAATCCAGTATCTCTCCAGGTGGAAGCTTAACAACAAATTCTTTAATAAAGGTTGATACATTATAATTCGATATCACTTCACACTCCCACTTCTTAATTCCAAAAATCTCTTCTGGTATTTCGATTTTCATATCTTCCTTGACTTTAACTTGACATGATAATCTTACATTATTTGATTTCTCTAGTCGTGAAAGGTGGCCTACTTCAGTAGGAAGAACATCACCACCTCCTTCAGAAACAGTACATTTACACATAGCACAAGTACCACCTCCACCACATGCAGAAGGTAAAAACATTTTTTGAGTAGCTAAAGTAGAAAGAAGCGTAGAACCTGCCGATGTTATAATTGGATTATCATTATCACCATTAATTATGATATTAACATCGCCTGATTGAACAAGCTTAGATTGTGCAAAAAGTAGAATAAAAACTAATAATAATATTACTATTGAAAAAGCTATAACCGAAGTTATGATAGTTAAAGACACAGCTATTTATTTATAAAATATTGACAAATATAAATCAGAAAAAAATTAGATATAAGTTATTTTTTATAAAATAAGAACTAGTTTTTTAGTAGTTTCAATAACTTAGAAATCTTTGTTTTTAGATCTCTTCTATCTACTATAAAATCAATAAATCCATTTTCAAGTAAAAATTCTGATCTTTGAAATCCTTTGGGAAGATTTGATCCTATAGTTTCTTTTATTACCCTAGGACCAGCAAATCCAATAAGAGCTCCTGGCTCAGCTAAATTAAAATCTCCTAACATGGCAAATGATGCAGATACTCCACCAGTAGTTGGATCTGTCATTAATGAGATATAAGGAATTTTTTCTTTAGATAAAAGAGATAGCTTAGCAGAAGTTTTAGCCATTTGCATTAAAGAGTATGTAGACTCCATCATTCTTGCTCCACCAGATTTTGATATAATCATTAGCGGTATTTTATTTTTTAAAGAATGATCAATAGCTCTGGAAATCTTTTCACCAACAACTGATCCCATAGAACCACCAATAAATGAGAAATCCATACAAGATATCACTATTTTATAGCCATTTAATTTTCCTACAGCAGTTCTAATAGCATCATTCAAACCTGTAGATTTAATTGATTGACTTATTCTGTTTTTATATGATTTGGTATCCATAAATTTTAAAGGATCTGATGATGATAAGTTTTCATCAAGCTCTTTAAATGACTTATTATCAAATAAAATTTCAAAATATTCTTTGGATCCAATTCTTACGTGATAATCATCTTCAGAACATACATATGAATTGTTTTTAAGTTCTCTAATATGTACGATTGAACCTCCAGGTGTTTTGTACCACATCCCATCAGGCAATTCTTTTTTTTGGGATGTAGGTGTACTTATGTTTTTTTCTTTTCTACTAAACCAATTCATCTTATAAAGTTAGGAATTTAATCAACTTCTTCATAATCAATAAAATCACCTTCATCTTTTAGAATTCCTTTGTTTTTTGATTTTGATTCTTTTTTAAAATTATTAATAGATTTTTTTATAAAAAACCTGACATAAAAAGTTGATATCTTATATATAATGTAGATTATAATAAAAATAATTAGCAGAAACTTTAACATATTTATCTACTAAGATATAAGTTTCTTTTGGAGTAAATTTCTAGAAAATAGTCATCCATCAAATCATCAATAAAATAAATAGATTCCCCCGTTGACTTCATCTCAGGACCTAACTCTTTATTGACATTAGGAAATTTGTCAAATGAAAATACAGGCTCTTTGATTGAATATCCATTTTTATAAGGATTCATTTTAAAATCATTTAATTTCTTTTTTCCAAGAATTATTTTAACTGCATAGTTCACATAAGGTTCTTTATATGCCTTTGAAATAAATGGAACAGTTCTAGAAGCTCTAGGATTTGCCTCAATTATATAAACCTTATCATTCTTAATTGCAAATTGGATATTTATGAGCCCAACAGTCTTTAATTCTATAGCGATTTTCTTAGTATATTTTTCAATCTGATTAATAACAAAATCACCTAAACTATAAGGAGGGAGAACTGCATTGGAATCACCAGAATGAATCCCAGCTGGCTCAACATGTTCCATAATTCCTATTATATAAACATTCTTTCCATCACATATTGCATCCGCCTCAGCTTCAATTGCTCCTTCTAAGAAATGATCTAAAAGAATTTTTCCATCTGGCTTATCCTTTATAAGATCAACAACATGTTCTTCAAGTTCTTTTTCATTAATAACAATTTTCATTGACTGTCCTCCTAGTACGTATGATGGTCTTACTAATAAAGGGAAACCAATTTTTTTTGATACTTCAATTGCATCTGTTGCAGAATCAATTGTTCCATATTCTGGGTATGGAATTTTATTCTCTTTTAATAAATCTGAGAATCTTCCTCTATTTTCCGCTAGATCCAAAGCATCAAAAGATGTTCCTAAAATTTTAATTCCATATTTATTTAGTTTTTCAGATAATTTTAGTGCTGTTTGTCCACCAAGTTGAACAATTACACCTAATGGTTTTTCATGTAAAATTATTTCGTATAGATGTTCCCAAAAAACAGGCTCAAAATACAATTTATCAGCAACATCAAAGTCAGTAGAAACAGTTTCAGGATTACAATTAATCATAATTGTTTCATATCCACATTCTTTTGCTGCTAAAACCCCATGAACACAACAATAATCAAATTCAATACCTTGACCAATTCTGTTTGGACCAGATCCAATAACAACAATCTTTTCTTTATCAGAAGAGATAGATTCATTTTCATCACCAAATGTTGAGTAATAGTAAGGGGTTGCTGCTTCAAATTCAGCAGCACAAGTATCAACAAGTTTATAATTCCTTTTGATATTAAACTCTTGTCTTTTATTAAAAATTTGACTTTCAAGACAGCCTATAAGATGGGCAATTTGTCTAT
>JAYZHZ010000084.1:0-7842 GCA_036166035.1 Bacteroidota bacterium | reverse complement strand
ATAATTATATTTCAATGAATCCAAAAGATGCAGGAGGGTTTAATATTACTAATGATCCTAATACAATGTCTGCAAGTATAATTTTACTAACAATAGGTTCTAAGACACATGAAATACCAGTTATTGTACAGCCAGGACAGGCAGAAGGAACCATTGGTCTGGCAATGGGATACGGTAGAAAACTTGCTGGACCGGTAGGTGATAATGTTGGTTTCTATGCTTTTTATTTATTAAATAAGTCATCAATAAGTCAAAACTTAACAGTTACAAATGTCAAATTATCTTCATCTGATAAAAAGTATAGAGTTGCCCAAACCCAAACGCATGAAACTATAATGGCTAGGGAAAGTATTATTCAGGAAACTTCTCTTGATGCTTATAAGAAGGACCCTTACTCTGGAAAATATCAGTTTAAAGTTGCAACTAGTGAGGGATACAAAAAACCAGAAGAAGTCACTTTATGGGATGGTCATGAGTACCCTAATCATCACTGGGTAATGAGTATAGATCTTAATGCTTGCACTGGCTGTGGAGCTTGTACAGTTGCATGTCAAGTTGAAAATAATGTTCCTGTAGTAGGTAAGGAAGAAGTACTTAATAGAAGGGAGATGTCTTGGATAAGAATTGATAGGTACTATTCTAGTGATGCCGATGTTCACGATCTAGAGGGACTAGAGAATGCTGCAGATAATCCAGATGTTACTTTCCAACCTATGATGTGTCAGCATTGTAATAATGCTCCTTGTGAAACTGTTTGTCCAGTTGCTGCCACAACCCATAGCAGTGAAGGATTAAACCAGATGACATATAATAGGTGTATAGGTACCAGATATTGTGCCAATAATTGTCCTTATAAAGTAAGAAGATTTAACTGGTTTAAATACCACGATAACAGTCAGTTTGATAAAAATATATCTATGAACAATGATCTTGGAAAAATGGTTTTAAATCCTGATGTTACAGTTAGATCAAGAGGGGTAATGGAAAAATGTTCCTTCTGTGTTCAAAGAATTCAAGAAGGAAAACTTAATGCCAGGAAAGAAAAAAGAGAACTTGTTGACGGAGATGTTAGTGTTGCTTGTGGTGTTGCTTGTCCTACTGATGCAATTGTATTTGGAGATGTTAATGATAATAATAGTAAAATAAATAATCTTCTAAAGGTTAAAAGTATTGATAAAGCAACGTTGAAATTAGAAGAAGAGAGAGCTTATGCTGTACTGGATGAAATCAGAGTTAGTCCTAATGTATGGTATTTAAGAAAGGTAAGAAATAAAAAGAAAGTATTATAATGCACGTAGAATCAAAAATTAGAAAACCGCTTATCACTGGAGGTAAAACTCTTAGAGATGTATCTAATGATATTTCTGCTAGGGTTGAAGAAAAACCATCTCTATCGTGGCTGGCAGCGTTAGGAGTTTCTTTATTAACTCTTGGTGTTGGTGCATATGCAGTTTATAGGACATTATGGGATGGGATAGGTATGTGGGGACTGAATAAGACAGTTGGATGGGCATGGGACATAACAAATTTTGTCTGGTGGGTAGGAATTGGTCATGCTGGCACATTAATCTCAGCTATATTGTTGCTTTTTAGACAGCGTTGGAGAATGTCAATTAATAGAGCTGCTGAAGCAATGACAATTTTTGCAGTTATTTGTGCAGCAATGTTTCCATTACTTCATATGGGAAGATTGTGGTTGGGTTTTATGTGGGCATTGCCTCTTCCAAATACATATGGTTCATTGTGGGTAAATTTTGCTAGCCCACTCTTATGGGATGTTTTCGCAATATCAACTTATTTTTCGGTTTCTCTGGTGTTCTGGTATATTGGACTTATTCCAGATTTTGCGACAATAAGAGATAGGGCTAAGAATGCTGGAAGAAAAATATCAGCTTTTGTATATGGGACTTTAAGTTTTGGATGGGATGGTGCAGCAAAGACTTGGTCAAGATATGAAACTGTCTCATTGGTCTTGGCTGGCCTTGCTACCCCTCTTGTATTATCTGTACATACTATTGTATCTATGGATTTTGCAACATCTGTAATTCCTGGTTGGCATACAACGATATTTCCACCATACTTTGTTGCTGGTGCTATTTTTTCTGGTTTTGCGATGGTACTTACCCTACTTATAATCACTCGGAAAGTTTATAATCTTGAGGATTATATTACAATAAAACATTTAGAATTAATGAATATAGTAATCATAGTAACTGGATCAATTGTTGGTATAGCATACCTAACAGAGCTATTTATGGCATGGTATTCAGGGGTTGAATATGAGCAATATGCTTTTTATAATAGGGTTACAGGTCCTTATTGGTGGGCATATTGGTCAATGATGACATGCAACGTAATATCTCCTCAGTTATTCTGGTTTAAGAAAATTAGGACGAATATTGCTGCAACATTTATTATATCAATAATAGTAAATATTGGTATGTGGTTTGAAAGATTTGTTATTATTGTTACATCTCTTCATAGAGATTATTTGCCGTCAAGTTGGGCTATGTTCTATCCTACGTTCTATGATGTTGGAATGTATCTGTTTTCTTTTGGATTTTTCTTCACTGCATATTTATTATTTTCAAAATATTTTCCAGTAATAAATATGGCAGAAGTTAAAAGCATTTTAAAAAGTACTGGTGAAAAAATTAAAACAACAAAATAATGAGTAATAGAGTAAGCAATTTTATTGTTGGAATTTATGAAGATGAAGATGTTCTTTTAAAAGCTATATCCAGAATTAGAGAAGAAGGAATAAAAATTTATGAAGTTTACTCACCTTTTCCAGTTCATGGTATTGAAAATAGCTTGGGGTATAAAAGATCAAGATTATCTATAGCTGCTTTTTGCTTTGGATTTTTGGGAACCTGTCTTGCACTGACTATGATGATTGGTATGATGACATTAGATTGGCCGATGATAATTGGCGGAAAAGATTTTTTGCCATTACCTGTATTTATTCCTGTAGTTTTTGAGATGACAGTACTATTGTCTGCTTTTGGAATGGTTGGTACATTTTTAGTTGTAAGTGACTTAAAACCATGGGGGAACCCTAAAACTTTTGATTTAAGATCGACGGATAATAAACATATAATGGCTATTCAGTTAGATAAAAATAAGATGAAAAAAGATAGTATTGAGAAATTATTAAAATCCAGTGGAGCTTCTGAGATTAACGAAAAAACAATGGATATATGAAATTTATTTTAAAAAATATTTTACTGGTTTATTTGCTGTTTTCTTGTTCAGCAGGAAAGGATAATCCAGGAGTAGAGTATGCTCCTAATATGTATCATTCTGTTCCATATGAACCATTATCCCAAGTTACAGATAAAGAAATTGGTTCATGGTTAGATTCTAATCCGGATGATGAACACGGAGAATTTTATAACTCAAATCCATATAATCCTTACGGTATGACTATGTTAGAACCAGTAGAGAATACTGTCAAAAGAGATTCTTATCTTCCTTATCGTATACATAAAGACAGTTTAGAATTAGCTGCAGAAGTTAAAAATCCAATAGAAGATTCAGATGAAGTTCTTAAGGAAGCTAAACTTTTATATGAGATATATTGTATCCACTGTCATGGAGAAAAAGGGATGGGAGATGGTTTAGTTGCTAAAGAATATAAGGGAGTTACAACATACAATTCAAGAGCTATTAAAGATAAGTCTGAAGGACATATATTTCATGTAATTACACATGGAAAAGGTAGGATGTGGGGACATGGATCTCAAATATCTGTTGAAGACAGATGGAAGATAGTTAAGTACGTACAAACATTACAAAAGCAATAAAATATGGAAGAAAGATTTAATTTCACAGCAGGAACAAAAAAGAATTTACTTTACCTATTTGTTGGTGGAATAATCCTTTCTTTACTTGGAATTTATATGATAATGAATTCTGGACATGGCCATGAAGAGGCTGTTCATACTTCTGCAACTTCTTCTCATTCAGAGTTTCATTGGTATCAGAGAGTTTATTCAAATCTATGGATAAATAGTCTCTATTTTATTGGTATATCTGTTTCAGCAATATTCTTTGTTGCAATTCAATATTCTGCACAAGCAGGATGGTCGGCAGGACTGATAAGAGTTCCTATGGCTATTGGAAGATGGCTTCCTGTGGGAGGATTTCTGATGTTTGTTATATTTATTATAGCTAATCATGACATTTTTCACTGGACTCATGAGTATCTATATAATCCGGAAGACCCTAGGTATGATTACATTATCGCTGGTAAAGAAGCTTATTTGAATTTACCTTTTTATTTGACTAGGATGATTGGATTTATTGTTATTTGGTATTTGTTATATTCTCTAATTTTAAAACACACCAAAATAGAGGATGAGATAGGTGGAGAGGTTTCATGGAGAAAGATGTTTACCATCTCGACAATTTTTGTTGTATTCTATGCTTTCTCTAGCTCAGTTGCTGCTTGGGATTGGGTACTTTCAATTGACACACACTGGTTCAGTACAATGATAGGTTGGTATGTATTCGCTAGCTGGTGGGTATCTTCACTTGCTTTCATAACATATATGGTAATATTGCTTAAGGACAATGGTTATCTAAAATTTATTAATCATAGTGTTATTCATGATTTAGGTAAATTTGTTTTTGCTTTTAGCATATTCTGGACGTATATCTGGTTCTCACAATTCTTATTAATATATTATGCAAATATTCCTGAGGAGACCATTTATTTTGTTGAAAGGGTTCAGAGTGATATATACTACCCATTCTTTTTAACAAACCTAATATTAAATTTCTTCTTTCCATTCTTATTCTTAATGACTAGAGCTAGTAAGAGATATACAAGATTTTTGAAAATTGCTTGTCCAATGGTATTATTTGGACACTTTATTGATTTTTATTTGATGGTAACCCCTGGGGTTTTAAAAGAAAATGGCGGTTTTGGATTTCTAGAGATTGGGATATTAATGATATTTTTATCAGCATTTTTATATGTTATTTTAAATGGATTGAAAAAGTTACCATTAGTAGCCAAAAACCATCCGATGTTAGAAGAAAGTTTACATCATGATATTTAATTTTAAATTATGAATTTACTAATTGGAATAATTATTTTTTTATCACTAATAGCTGTTTATCTATTCTTTAGATCTTCAGAAATTTTGAGTATTACAAAAAAAAGAATTTCTAACTCATTTGAGGATGATAATAATAATTTAAATGCAATTTCAGGAGTATGGTTTCTTATTATATTTACTGTTGTTCTTGTATGGTACTCTTATGATCAGTTTAATAATTATTTCCTTCCTATGGCATCTGAGCATGCACCTGAAATCGAAGTTTTATTTTGGGTAACCACCGCTATAACATTTGTTGTTTTTATAGTTACTCAAATAGTAATGTTTTATTTTGGATATAAATACAGATTTAATAAGCAAAGAAAAGCTCATTTTTATCCTGATAATCATAAACTCGAAGTAATATGGACGGTTATTCCCGCTATTGTTTTGGTGGTTTTAATCGGTTGGGGGCTTGTAAAATGGAATAAGATTATGGGACCAGCTCCTGAAGATGCAGAAGTTATAGAAGTTGTCGGATACCAGTTTGCTTGGTCATCAAGATATCCTGGCCCTGATAATAAACTTGGTAATTCTAATTATAAATTAATTGATGTTGATAATATTGTTGGAATTGATTTTTCAGATTCTTCAGCCTTAGATGATTTTATGCCAAGAGAGATTCACATTCCAAAGGGAAAACCTGTTCTATTTAAAATAAGAGCAAGAGATGTTATTCACAGCGTCTACCTTCCTTATATGAGATCTCAGATGAACGCTGTTCCGGGTATGCCAACTCAAATGTGGTTTATCCCAACCAAAACAACCGCAGAGATGAGAGAAGAAACTGGTAATGAAAATTTTAACTATGAAATTGTTTGTAATAAGATTTGTGGAAGGGCTCATTTTTCGATGAAACATACAGTAATTGTAGAGGAGGAGTGGGAATATATAAAATGGAAAAATTCACAGAAATCTTGGATAGAAAAAAATCCAGACTATTATGCAAACTTTGTAAAAAACAATTCAACGGATATAGCCGTACTAAATGATTAATTATGGAAATAAAAACTTCTTCAAAAACTAAAGTTCAGGAACATGATCACCATGATGATCATCATGAGCAAAGTTTCATTACAAAATATATTTTTAGTGAGGATCATAAGACTATAGCAAAACAATTTCTTATAACTGGAATATTTTGGGCAATAATTGGTGGAGCCATGTCATCTTTATTTAGAATTCAACTAGGATTCCCAGATATGGATTTATCTGCTCTGAGTCCAATAATTGGGAATTGGTTGACTCCTCAAGGAAAAGTTGATCCAGAAGTCTATCTTGCTTTAATTACAATGCATGGGACTATTATGGTGTTTTTTGTTTTAACAGCTGGTTTAAGTGGGACATTTAGTAATTTTCTAATACCTCTCCAGGTTGGTGCAAGAGATATGGCAAGTGGATTTCTTAACATGCTATCATACTGGTTTTTCTTTTTATCTAGTATAGTAATGTTTATCTCTATTTTCGTTGAGGGAGGACCTGCAAGTGGGGGTTGGACTATTTACCCACCACTAAGTGCTTTACCACAAGCGGTCTCAGGTTCTGCTATGGGTATGACATTATGGTTAGTTTCTATGTCATTGTTTATAGTCTCAGCATTGCTAGGGGCTTTAAATTACATTACTACAGTAATTAATTTAAGGACAGAAGGTATGACGTTTTTTAGAATGCCACTTACAATTTGGGCATTTTTAATTACTGCTATTCTTGGTGTTTTATCATTCCCTGTTTTATTATCTGCAGCATTACTTTTAATAATGGATAGATCTTTTGGGACCAGTTTCTACTTGTCTGATATCTATATTGCGGGTGAGGCATTATCTAATCAGGGAGGTAGTGCTATTTTATTTCAGCATTTATTTTGGTTTTTAGGACATCCTGAAGTCTATATTGTTATACTTCCTTCATTGGGTATAACATCTGAAATTATTGCTACTTGCTCAAGAAAGCCAATTTTTGGTTATAGGGCTATGGTTTACTCACTTTTAGCTATTGGAGTACTTTCTTTTGTAGTGTGGGCTCATCATATGTTTATTTCAGGAATGAATCCTTTTTTAGGATCTGTTTTTACAATTTTAACTTTGATTATAGCGGTACCATCAGCTGTTAAAGCATTTAATTACATTGCTACTTTATGGAGAGGAAATATAGTTTTTACACCAGCTATGCTTTTTTCAATTGGTTTAGTTTCATTCTTTATTTCGGGTGGAGTAACTGGTTTGTTTTTAGGAAATTCAGTGATTGATATAAATCTCCATGATACATATTTTGTTGTAGCTCATTTCCATATTGTTATGGGGAGCGCATCATTTTTTGGGTTATTTGCTGGTGTTTACCATTGGTTCCCAAAAATGTTTGGTAGAATGATGAATAGAAATCTTGGATATGTGCATTTTTGGATAACATTTATTGGTGCTTACCTAGTTTTTTTTCCTTTGCATTATATAGGTATAGCAGGCTTCCCAAGAAGATATTACTCGTTCACAAATTTTGAGACAGGTAGAATTGAATCATTTGTTGATCTAAATACTTTTGTAAGTTTTGCAGCGATAATTACTTTTTTGGCACAGTTTATTTTCTTATTTAATTTTTTCTATTCAATGTATAGAGGGAGAAAGGCTTCTGCAAATCCTTGGAAATCAAATACTTTAGAATGGACTACACCACGTGAACCTGAACATGGCAACTGGCCTGGTGCTATTCCTAAAGTTGAGAGATGGCCATATGATTATAGTAA
>JAYZHZ010000083.1:0-14198 GCA_036166035.1 Bacteroidota bacterium | reverse complement strand
AAAAAATATCTTCACTTTCTAAAAAGAAATTAGATATTCATCTAATGGTACAAAAACCAAATGAAATCATAGATTTATATTGTTTGCCAACAACTGAAATTATATCAATTCATTATGAGAGTGAATGTGATTTTAATCTAACGTTTAATAAATTAAAAGAAAAAAATATAAAGTGTGGAATTGCCATCAACCCAGACACCAAAATTTCATCAATAAAGCCACTATTAAATTTAGTTGATTTAGTATTGGTCATGTCTGTTTATCCTGGAAGGGGAGGGCAAATATTAATTAATAAAACATTCAATAAAATTTTAGAACTTAAAAAAATTACCAATAAAAAAAATCATAGTATTAAAATTTCAGTTGATGGTGGAGTAGATGATACTAATTCAAAAAACCTAATAAATATAGGGTGCGATATATTAGTTTCAGGGACTTATCTTATAAAAAGTGAAAATATTGAAAAATCAATAAAATCAATGCTAAAACGCTAATAATTTACCTGTTTAGAGATAAAAATTAAGTATATTTGCAAGATAAAAACTTATTAAAATTTTTCTTATAAATTTTTAATGGTCGAAGATAAAAATCAGAATATAATTCCAATTAATATCGAGGAAGAAATGAAAGGTGCGTACATTGATTATTCAATGTCTGTTATAGTTTCTAGAGCTCTTCCTGACGTACGAGATGGTCTAAAACCAGTTCATAGGCGTGTTCTTTATGGAATGCTTGAAATGGGGGTTAATTACAATAAGTCATTCAAAAAATCTGGTAGAATAGTCGGTGATGTAATGGGTAAATATCATCCACACGGTGATTCATCTGTTTATGAGACAATGGTAAGAATGGCTCAACCTTGGTCTTTGAGATACACTCTAGTAGATGGGCAGGGAAATTTTGGTTCAGTTGATGGTGATTCTCCTGCTGCTATGAGATATACTGAAGCTAAATTGAAAAGAATATCAGATGAATTGCTTTCTGATATAAATAAAGATACTGTTGATTTTCAGGCTAATTATGATGACACATTAAATGAACCAACTGTATTACCATCAAAATTTCCTAACCTTCTTGTAAATGGTTCTAGTGGAATAGCTGTCGGTATGGCCACTAATATGGCTCCTCATAATCTATCAGAGGTTATTGATGGAACAATTTATTACATTGAAAATAATGACTGTACTATAGAAGATTTAATGAAATTTATAAAAGCACCTGATTTTCCAACTGGAGGTATAATATATGGATATCAGGGTGTTAAATCAGCATTTGAAACAGGGAAAGGTCGAATAGTTATGAGAGCAAAAGCTAGCATAGAAATTAATGAAAAAGACAAAGATCAAATTATTGTCTCAGAAATACCATACATGGTAAATAAAGCATCAATGATAGAAAAGACTGCTCAACTAATTAATGAAAAGAAAATTGATGGAATCAGTGATATAAGAGATGAATCAGATAGAAATGGTTTGAGAATAATTTATGATTTAAAAAGAGATGCTATTCCAAATGTTGTTCTTAACAATCTATTTAAATACACACAGCTACAATCTTCGTTTGGTGTAAATAATGTTGCTCTAGTAAATGGAAGACCCAAAACTCTTCATCTTAAAGACTTAATTGAGAATTACGTTGTTCATAGACATGAAGTAGTTACAAGAAGAACAAAATATCAACTCACTGAAGCAGAAAAAAGATCTCATATACTAAAGGGATATATTATTGCTCTTGATAATATTGATAAAATAATTGAATTAATTAAAAAATCTAAAAATCCAGAAGAGGCTAAAATTGGATTAATTTCTAAATATAAGTTAACAGAAATACAGTCAAAAGCTATTTTGGAGATGAGACTACAAAAGCTCACCGGACTCGAAAGAGAAAAAATTAATAAAGAAAATGAGGAATTAAACAAACTAATCATATCTCTAAAAGATATTCTATCTGATAAAGAGAAGAGAATGGATATAATAAAAAATGAACTTAAAGAAATTAAGGAAAGATACGGTGATAAAAGAAGATCAGAAATAGAACATTCTGCAGCAGAATTTACTGTTGAAGATATGATACCAGATGAAGAAATGGTTATTACTATATCACACCAAGGTTATCTAAAGAGAACTTCCTTAGATGAATATAGAACTCAAAGTAGAGGAGGGGTAGGAGCTAAGGGTGTTAAAACCAAAGATGATGATTTTAACGAACATCTTTTTATTGCATCAACACATAATTATTTACTAATTTTTACAGAATTTGGAAAAGTTTTCTGGAAAAAAGTTTGGGAAATACCTGAAGGCTCTAAAGTTTCAAAAGGTAGAGCTATACAAAACCTGATAAATATTGAACCAGGTGATAACATTAGATCAGTAATTCCAATAACTAATCTAACTGATGAAGATTATCTAAATAACAATTTTTTGGTAATGTGTACAGAAGGTGGAACAGTTAAAAAAACTAAACTTGAAGCTTATTCAAGACCTCGAATTAATGGTATAAACGCTATAAAAATTAAAGAAAATGATAGGCTTTTAGACGTTAAATTAACTAATGGGAGCAACCACATTATCATAGCTAAAAAATCAGGAAAAGCTATTAATTTTCATGAAAGTAATGTTAGGCCAATGGGTAGGATAGCATCAGGTGTTAGGGGAGTGAAGTTAGAAAATAAAGATGATAGAGTTATTGGAATGGTTTGTGTTTCTAGAAAAGATTCTGATCTTTTAGTAGTTTCGAAAAATGGTTATGGTAAAAGATCTTCAATAGAAGATTATAGAATAACCAAAAGAGGAGGAAAAGGTGTAATGACATTAAAAATAACTGAAAAAACAGGGAATTTAGTGTCAATTAAAGAAGTAAAAACTAATGATCAGTTAATGATTATAAATAAATCTGGGATTACTATAAGAACATCAATTACGGATGAGAACATTAGGGTTATGGGTAGAGCAACTCAGGGAGTTAAACTTATTAAGTTATCTGAGGAAGATGAAATATCATCAGTAGCCAAAATAGAAAATATAGACGAAGAAGAATAATTTTCTTAAATTTGAACAAACATTAAAGAAATGAAAAAAACATTACTATCTACCTTTTTTATTTTATTTACCTTCATAGGTTACTCTCAATATAAAGGAAATCCAGGGAAAGCAAATTCACTACTTGATAAAGCAGCATTAAAAACTGAATTGAGTGAAATTAAAGCTTTATTAATTGATGCAAAGGGAGAGATAGATGCGGCAATATTGATAGAAAAAAATAGATTAAAACCTGATACATGGCTTACAAGAGGTGAAATTTATTCAGCAATTGCAAAAGGTTTTCCAGAACTTGATCCAAATGCTATTGAAAAAGCTATTGAGGCTTATGATAAAATAGGAACCGAAATAAAGACTAAAAATTTGACAATAATTCAAAATACAACTGCTGGCAGACAAAATTTATCCACGTTTTTTATAAACAAAGCTATTACAGCTCTTCAGAGTTCAAATGATCCAGACTATGAAATAGCATATGATGCATTTGTGATGTCATTGAGGGTAAATCCAAATGATACTTTAGGATTATTGTATGGTGGTTATGTTGCAGAACAACTAAATAGATTTGACAGAGCACTTGATTTCTATGATAAATTAATGAAAATGAATATTCTTAATGAAAAAAATTCAAATACGATTTATCAAAATTCAATTAATATTTATTATTTGAATTGTAAGCTTTTTGATGAATGTGATGATTTTTCAAAATCATTAGCATTAATATCCAAAGCTAAATCTTTGTTTCCAGAAAATAATTATTATCCATCGGTGGAAATAAATATTGCAATGAGATTAAATAAAGTAGATGAAGCAAGAATAAAAATTGATAATCAATTAAAATTAGATCCAGAAAATTCTAATCTTCATTTTAATAGGGCAGTGCTTTATTATAATTTAGGACTTGCTCTTTCAGATAGAACTGAATTTTCTGAAAAAGAAAAATTAGATACATTAGATTCCGTTTTTAAAACTTCTATAGATTCCTATAAGTCGACACTACAATTTGACCCAAACAACGAAAGAGCGATTATATATATGCTTGATGCATTCAAAGCTCATGCTAAACCTTATTTTGATCTTGAAAGAAATTTAGATTTTCTTGCTTTAAAAAATAAATATGAAGCTGAGTCGAACAGGTTAAAGAATGAGGGTAATGTACGAATATCTGAAGCTGGTAAATACGCTTTAATGTATATGGAGATGAAAGGTGAAGAAATATCAAATGATGACATAGCAACTATTTATCCCATATTTTCTATTATGGAAGACTATCAAAATCTGATTAATATTCTTAAAATTTCAATTTCTAGAGATAAAACGAATATAGAATATCTTGAAGTGTTAAGAAATGCATACATTCAAGTTAAGGATTATGAAAACGCTGAGAATATCTATCAAATTATTCTTGAATTGGAATAATTATTTGCTTTTATCTTGTGAATCATCCTCACATTTTTCATGAACATCCGATATTATACCTTTAAAATGAATATGTTCATTTGGTAGATAAATACTAGCTAAAAGCTCAATTAAAGCAGCGGTTAATGCTATACTCGCTGTAATGTATGCTGACTCATATATAGCAGAAAAAAATTCAATTAAATGAAATACTGAATGTAACCTCAGTGCCCATCTTAGTATTTTAATTATCATTTTCTAAAAAGGATTTAATTTCTTGAGAATATCTTATTAATAATTCATTTGGAATAGGTAATAATAAGTTATACTGATTAATTTTCCACTCATTATTTTTCTTAGTCAAAACTCCAGTACCTCTAAAAGTTCCATATTTTTCATTTTTTAATCTTTCATCAAACCAAGCAGTATTTTTATCCTCATCAAGATAAATATTTCTAGAGATGGGATAATACGTCCATCCATCACCATTATTAAATCTTTTAAGAGCATAATCTTCAAATTGATCTATAGTCCATCTTTCTTTAGAATCAGTACCAAAAAATACTGCATTTTCATTAAATAAATTAAAGTATAATGTTCCATTTGCTTCACTAGCATACTTATGTAAATTGTTTAATACTTTATTTATTTTATCTTTTTCTTGAAAATTTATAAGTATTGATATTAATATAATAATAAGATTCATGATTCTTTATTTAACATAATATAAATTATATAACAATTATTAATTAACTACTATTTCCCTATTTAATGTATTTATTAATATTTTAAACTTTCCTGGTTCAACTATAGATATATTTTCTCTATTAACAAAAGATAATTCAGAAACAGGTAGTTTAAATTTAACGTTAATTGTTTCTCCAGCTCTAATAATAACTTTATTAAAGTCCCTCAATCTTTTAATATCAGGTGTTATTGATGCATAAAGATCTGAAGAATACAACTGAATAGTCTCATAACCATCAATTTCACTATTATTCTTAACATTTACACTTACTTCTATAGTATCACTTACTAAAAAGCTTTCTTTATTAACCATTAAATCAGAATATTCAAATTCTGAATAACTTAACCCGTAACCAAAATCATACAGATTATTTACTTCTCCAATGTAATTATATGCTCCTTGAGCATTATTTTGAACTTCTGAATGCTTATAATAATAAGTCAGCAATGAATTTGGAAAAGCAGGATACGTATAAGGTAATTTACCTGAAGGATTAACCTTTCCTGACACAATATCAACAAGTGCATCTGCACCAAAATTTCCTGGAAGATAAATATTTATTATTGATTTCATAAGTGGCTGAATATCAGTTATTAATCTTGGTCTACCTAAATTTAAAATTAACACTATTGGCTTTCCAGTTTCAGCAATTTTTTTTGCTAACTTTACCTGCAAAGCATGTAATTTCAAATCATTTAAATCTCCAGGTTTTTCAGTATAGGTATTTTCACCTAGACATAGTATAATATAATCTGCCTTCTTAGCCTCATTAACAGCTTCATTGATATTATCTTCCACCATATCATGATAACTACCCTTTTCACTATAAGAAACCCCAGAAACGTATTTCACATTAGTTTTACCATAAGTATTTGAAAACGCTTCATATATTGTATTAAAATCATCAGCAAATCTATCAGTAAGCTCTCCTTGCCAAGAATATGACCATGCACCATTAAGAGTTCTCATATTATTTCCATTTGGTCCTGTAACTAATATTTTAGGCTTTCCTTTAATTGGTAAGGTATTATCCTGATTTTTAAGTAATGTTATAGCTTCAGAAGCAGATTTATACGCTAATTGATGATGTTTTTTTGAACCAAAATCATCGTATTCCTTATAATTTGATACAGGAACATCAAATAAACCAAGTTCTATCTTTAATTTTAGTATTCTACCAACAGCATCATCTATTCTACTCATTTTAACCTCACCCTCATTGACTAATTCAATTAAATTTTCACAAAATTCTTCATAGTCATAAGGAACCATAGACATATCTATACCAGCATTAATTGCAATTTTAGCAGCTTCTTTTTTACTTCTTGCTACTTTATCTCTATCATATAATTTATTTATATCTTCCCAATCAGTCAAAATAACACCTTCGAAACCAAGTTCATTTCTTAAAATATTAATCATAAGATTATAATTTGCATGAACCGGAACACCATTTATTAAGCCAGAGTTAATCATTATAGTTTTTGCACCACTTTCTATAGCTTTCTTAAATGGCTCTATATGATATTCTTTCAATACGTTGTCAGGTATATACGCAGGTGTTCTATCTTTTCCAGATATAACAGCATGGTAACCAACAAAATGCTTCATACATGCAGCAACGCTATATTTATTACTAATATCATTATCTTTTCCCTGATAACCCTCAATCATTGCAACTCCAAATCTTTCAACCAATAATGGGTCTTCACCAAAAGTTTCAAATTGTCTAGGAAATCTAGGATCTAAACCTAAATCAAGAACAGGGGAAAAATTCCAAGGAATTCCAGATGCTCTTGTTTCATAAGCACAAACAAGGGCCATATTATATGCATTCTCAGGATTCCAGCTTGCAGCAGTAGTAATTTGTTGAGGAAACATTGTTGCGCCATCTGTATATGTTGTTCCATGAATTGCATCAATACCATATATAACTGGAATCTTAATTTTTGTGCTATCAATAGAATATTTTTGAATATTAGATATTGTCTTATACCAAACCTCTGGTTTCTGAGCCGTATTATTTATTGTATTTAATACTGATCCAACTTTATAATCTACAAGTGCCTTTTTTGCTTTTTTATGATCAATTTCAAGTGGAAAAGACGAAACCCATTTATTGGGTCCCTTAGCAATAACAGTTAAATTTATCTGAGTCATTTGGCCAACTTTCTCCTCTAATGTCATGTTAGATAAAATATTTGAAACTCTTTTATCAATTTCATTGTCAGAACCGTTTTTAACACAAGAAAATAAAAAAAGAAGCATAAAAAACATGTACCTCATAAGATATAAATAATTTAGTGAAATTTTAATTCGGTAAGTTAATCAGATATTTTCCAAAAAGCTATCCCCCCTGCTTGTTTTCCTACATTTACAGTGCTTACTAATTTAAATTTATTCAAATCAATAACATCAACTTTTCCTGGCTCACCACCTATACCTTCTACTGAAATAAAAGCATATTTATTGTCTGAGGAAATAGCCACACCATGAGAAACATTTGTGGAATTTTTTACAACATTAGATAATGATTTATCATCCAAGTCCCAAATAGCTGTACTACCCTCTCCTTTTAGAGTTGCAACAAGATATTTTCCATTAGGAGTAATTTCAACATTATATGGTCCTTTACCTGTCTTAAATCTATCAGAAACTATCCATTTATCTAAATCTACTTCAATTATCTCATCAGAACCATTCCCCGCAACGTAAACGACATTATTATAAGGATGAGGTATTACCCATGTAGGTTTGACAGATGAATGTTTCATTGAACTATGATTCATGTCTTTGTGCATAGAATGATCCATTTTATTTTCTAAATCTAAAACCCTATTAACTTTTAAACTTATTGCATCAATCTCAAAAAGTTCTCCAGACATCATAGCAACTGAATATTGAAAAAGCCCATCAGAAGATAACCTAGATCCATGAGGCATTGATCCTGTCATAATTTGAGTTATCTCAGTCATAGACTCAGGATCAACTACTGAAACTGTGCTTGGTTCCATATCTCCATGTAAATTAAAATTTACGCAATATAGAAGACCTGTTGTAGAAGAAACCTGCATTGAAGCTGGAAATAAACCTAGTTTTGTACTAGCTATGGGTGTATTTGTTTTTGTGGAATATTTAATTAGACTACCAAAAGGATTTCCATGAGCTAGTGATAAATACCAATAATCTCCATTTGGACCTACAGTAATTCCATGTGGACCTTCAATTTCCGTTGGCATAACACCAACTTCTATTCGAGTAACCTCCTCAGATACCTTACCATCAAACTTTACTAAAGAAACAACATCATCAGACTCTGCAGCAACATAAACATAATATTCCTGAGAAAATAATATGGCAGGAGTAAATAAAAAGACTAGAATAATAATACCCCTCATTTAATTTAAGTACTGGTTTACTTTAGAATTATCAGGTTTAATAGGCATAACTTTAGCAGCACCAAGACCACTATTCCAGTCAGAATAAAATACATGACCTTTATATAATTGTGCTCCCCAAGACATTGTAGCAAAAGGTATATAACCATCCTTATTTCCTGGAAGGATATAACCAATCTCCCTACCCTGCTTATAAAGATCCCCCATCAAGTCTCCACTTATGTCAACAATTCTAACTCCCCCAGAATACATAGCTACATATAAAACATCATCTTCTATCCAATAATTATGAGAACCATGCCCTGGTAATTCGTATCTAGCGACTTCCTCTGGATTATCAGGGTCAGTAAAGTCAACAAAATGAAGAAATCCAGCTGTCTCATTTGGAGCATTAACATCTATTCCATTTGGAAATATTTCATCTCCTAAAACTGTATAAAATTTACCAGTTGACTTACTTTTAAATGGAAAAGTCATATGATGAGCGCCAGTAGCATAACTATAATTACCAAATGCTACTGGATTAGATGGTGAGCCACCAGCCACACCATTTCCTACATCAACTAAATAAACTCCATCTCTCCAATTAGATGAATATGCTATACCATCTTCAACCCAAACATCATGAATAGATTGTCCTTCTTTACCTAACTCAAAAACTCCGACCTCTATTGGGTTTTTGGGATCCTCAATGTTTAGTATATAATATTTTCTTCCAGCACTTAATGCATAAACATGATTATCATATATAAATAGGTTATGAACACCTCCAGTTAGATTTTGAGTGTATTCTTTAATTATTTTGACATCATAAGGATTTGAAACATCTATAATTATAATTCCATTTTTTCTATTTGAAGCACCTTCTCTACTAATAATACAAATTTTACCATCTTCAGAAACCTTAACATCATTTACTGTCCTAGCATCAACTTTTACACTATCAATTTTTTTAATACTCGCTGGATCCGTTACGTCCCAAAAATAAGATGTACCATCTGCCCCCCAAGTTCCTGTAACAGCGTAATCACGTCCATCAACACCTTCAAAAACCCAGAAATCTGATGTGTGTTTATCATTAACAAGACCAGTTCCTACTTTAACAACATCTCTCTTTACATTTCTATCATAAACATTCAATGCTTTTGATGAAGATATATTTCCCAAAGAAGCAGAAATTAAATAATTACCTGCTACATCTCCAACAAACTTTCCGTCATTTGAGATTAAACCAGATGCAGTATTACTTTTATCAAATGATTTACCTTTAAATGAATATTCAAAAGGTATATCCATAATTTCTTGACCCTTTTTATTGTACGCCTTTGCATTAAACTGAATAACATCCCCTGTTCTTGATTGATCAGAACTAGATTCAACTTCTATATTTACGACAGGGTTTTTTAAAACCTCAACATTTATTTTACCTGTAATACCTTCAAAAGAGGCTTCTAAAGTTGTAGAACCTGAAGCAATAGCCTTAACATTATTAACATCATCTATTGTAAGTATATCATTTGATGATTTCAATGAAAAATTAACATTATTTCTTTTAAATCCCATTTCATCAATAACCTCATAAGAAATTGGAATATATGTACCAGAATATATTTTAGATGCATTTATTGATAGTTTTATTTCTTTAACCTTAGGATATTTAACATTTACATTGAAAGTTTTACTCATTCTTTTACCACCTTCACCAAAACATATAGCAACAACTTCATGAGATCCAGGTTCATTAGCTGTTATTGTACCTGTCTCATTATCTACTGTAATTGATTTAGCGCTGCTAAAAACACCTCTTTTATTATAATAAATCATTCTATTACAATCAGCTTTTTTTCCATCTGAATCCAAAACAAAAGTTATAGGTGTATAAGAATCACCTATACTAAGTGATAAGTTATCAAGATTTGAAACTATAGTCTTTTGCTGCGAATATGAAAAGAATGATAGTAGTGTTATTAAAAATGTAAGTGTAAATGTTCTCATGTCTTAAGTTTAATTTATTTTATCAAAATTCCATCTAGCCAATAGTTTGGTATTTGGATCAATAATGATGTCAATTGGTTTATATTCAGAACTAATATAATATCTTCTGTTGCTTTTCTCTAAATTAATTGTCTCTATTTTATATAAATTCTTATCATCAAAAACTAAACCAATTTCTAAAGGCATCTCAAAATAATATCCATCATTCTGAACTTGATCTATTTCAAAATATATTTGTTTCTTTTTTGAATCATACTTCCAAGCTCCATCTAATATAATGTTTCCTCCATTATAAAGCCATTGATCAAAAAATGTATCAAGATCTAAACCAGATGTTTTCTCAATCTCAATCTTAAATTCTTCTGTAGTGGTGTTTGAGTTAAAGTATTTATTATAATAGTTTCTTATGCCCTTTCTAAAAGCTTCTTCTCCAACATAATTTCTAAGCATATGAAGAACCCATGCACCTTTTTGATACTGAAGGCTATATGTGAGAACATCTTTCATGTCTTTTAAGTTATCATGAACAATTGACGCGTTTTTATCTTTTTCATAAAAATCAAAAACCCTATCTTTTGCATTTAACAATCCCTGGACAAAATCATCTCTTCCATATGCGTGTTCCCTGAACATTAAAGTAAAGTATGTAGCAAAGCCTTCACTCAACCATACATCATCCCAGTCATACTCAGTTACACAATTTCCAAACCATTGATGTGCAACTTCATGGATTATTACATTTCGCCATCTAGTACTCCTATCACCCGTTACTGATACATCGCTATAAAATATTGCTGTTGCTGATTCCATACCACCCTTTACACTATTCGATTGTACATTAGCTAATTTTTCGTATGCAAAAGGTCCTACATAATCAGAGAAAAATTCTAAAGTATGTTTAGTTGGGACCTTAAAGTCATAAAAACCTTTGTCCCTATCTTGTTTATATACCCACGTTTGAATTGATTTGCCTTCAAAATAATCCACATAATCAACAGCAAATTCCGCAACTCCTATTGCATAAAGCCAACATGAAATTGGAACTGATTGTCTCCAATGTGTTTTCTTTAAATTATTATCTAGATTACTTTCTTCAACCAAAAGACCATTTGATATGACCTGATAATGATCGGGGGCAATTATTATGAACTCTGCAGTTGACTTATCATAAGGATGATCAACTAAAGGAAGCCAGTTTCTAGCTTTATTTGGCCAATTATCACTAAAAAATGTTCTGTCTCCATGCATATTAGGACCAATTATTAGACCTGTAATGGGAATACCACTATACTTAATAGTAATAACATCGCTAGAACTATATTTTACATTTTCTGTGTTAATATTAATCTCATCATTTAGATGAGAATAAGAAATTTCATTTCCATTAAATAGAACTTTTTTAACAGCCATCCCATTACCTGAATTACTTTGAGAAATCAAATCAAGTCGTACGTTTTTTTCTGACGGTTTTATATTCAAACTAATATTAGCCTCTCCATAAATTATATTATTAGAATCGTTAAGATGAAGTTCAAAAGAATAATTTAATATATCAATATTTGGATTCTTTGGATAAGGATCTTTTGAAAAAAGATTATTATTTGAAATAATAAACAGTAATAAAATAAATGTTTTAATTAATTGTCTCATTTGATTTGGATTAATAAATTAAAATTACAATATTTTTTCATTTTTAAAAATAAGGATATATTCGTATCAATTAAAATTAGTATTTATGGAAACATATAAATGTGAAAAATGTGGCATGTCTGTTAACGCAAGCTGTGCTAAATGCGATGAACCATTAGTTAACGGTTATATTACTATAAATGATGGCTCCAAAGTTCAGGTTTCAAAATGTCCAAAATGTGAAGGAAAAATTAAATCTCCTCTGTGTTGTGGTGCAGATATGACATGTAGTATATAAAATTACTTCAATATATTTGCTGTTTCAAATTCAATAAATATGATTAATAAAATCGGAATTATTGGTGGAACAGGAAAGATGGGATCTTCATTTCAGAAAGCTTTTGAAAAACTTTCTATAAAAGTCTTAGTATCAGATATAAAGACAAAAGACAAAGAAAATATTATTTTGGAAAGTTGTGACTGGATAATTCTTTCAGTACCAATTGATCAAACTCTTTCAGTATTCAAAAGCATAAAAAATAAAATTAAACCAACTCAAATATTCAGTGATTTTACTTCTGTAAAATCTATTCTTTCAAACGAAACTGAAGATTGTAATTTTGAGTTTATCTCTTGTCATCCTTTATTTGGACCTTTAAATAATTTTAATGGTCAAAATATAATTACAATACCTATATCTAATAAAAACAAATATTCTTCAATAAAGATAATTTTTAATAAAATGGGCTTAAAAATTACTGAAATGGAAAATTTTGAAGAACATGATAAATATATGAGCTTGATTCAGGGTATGACACACTTCTCTCATGTTTGCTTTACTACAGCAATGAAAAAATTAGATCTTGATATAGATAAAGTAATGGATATATGCAGCCCTATTTACCAGTCAAATATTTCATTTTCTTCTAGAATTACAGGTGGAGATGAAAATTTATACACAAATATTATTATGGACAATCCTTTAAATAAAAAGGTTATAGATATGTATTTGAAAACATCAAATGAAATTTTTGATTTGATAAAAAACAATAGTTATAATGAATTCAAAAAAAATTTCGTAGATAATAGAAAATATTTAAAAAATCATATTTCCAAAATGATTGATCAGAGCGATTTCCTAGTAGATAAGATGGCAGAGTTCAAATCCTCGCAAGCACCCAGAAAACGCACAAAAAATAAGGAGTGAGTTTATAAAAGTAAACCCTAAAGTAAACCAAAAATAAAACCCTACTCGCAGTACAAATATATAAAAAATTATACAGCACTCCCCTTTTGAATTTTTCCTAAATAGTTGTAGGTTTGACTCATAAAAAATATATTTAATTGAAAAAACTATGAAAGTTAAAATATCAATTTTCTTAATTTCACTAATTCTGTTTACAGGTTGTGGAGATGAAGAAGATTCTCTATCAAATGATATCGATTTTTTTTCTAATCACGCTGGTTCTGTATGGGCTACAAGTAATAATTGGTGGTTAAGAATAAATAATGATAGTAGTGATGAATACCATAATGGAAAATGTGTCAATTTTCCTGCAGCAGATGGAATCTATAATGGTTGGGAGGAAGGTAATAGATTCAATCAAACCATTATTAGAAATGAAGCTAACTTCGTATCATGGAAATTAGATTATATTGAAGGAACTGGTAGAACTGGTACACTTTCATATTCAGTAAATGCAACTGGTAATAAGTTGACCTATAATAATACTTATGGAGAAGACTATGTTTATACAAAAGTAAATGATACTTTTCCAGGCACTGATTGTAAAAATTAGTTGATAAACAAAAAAAAGGTCTCGTTTTTAAAGCCTCAACCACTCCCTTTTTGAATTTTTCTTGGATAGTTGTTAGCGTTTAATAATCTAAATATCTGTTCTTTTTTCATATCTTTATTTTATGGAGTTTCTAATTTTAATCTTATTTATTTCTCCGTTATTATTTATCCCGAAGAAAGGTGATAGCTCATTG
>JAYZHZ010000082.1:0-3062 GCA_036166035.1 Bacteroidota bacterium | reverse complement strand
GTCTATTGATAATTTTAATTTATTTCCATTGGAAACTAAAACATCATCTTTTCCAGAATTAAAGCTCCCCACTGACTCCCCCCTAACATCATAGAGTTTTAACTTGTACCCTTTGTTTCCTCTTAATTCATTCTCATACATTTTCTCAATTCCAGAAATTCCAATCAAATCCCCCGATCTATAATATGAAGTAGTGTCATATAATAATTGGTCTGAATTAATTTCAGCAACATATCCTAGAACATGTGACAAAACAGGGTTTGGATAAAAACGTGTTGGTTTTGGGTTATGATATAAGCCTTTTAAATCATAAAGATTGCTTTGAATAGAAGCAAAATGTTTCTGATCCATATCTTTATAAAAAAGAGAGGGTCTGTATGAAGAGTATTTTTTTGCTGTGTTAATTTTATCAATTAATTCTTCGGTCGAAATGGCAAATGAATTTAATAACCGAAAAGTATCTTCTAAATAAAATTGTTTTGGCACAATATTAAAATCATAAGACGGTTGATTTTCTACTAATATAGAATCATACCTATCAGTTATAATTCCTCTAGAAGGAAAAATGGGTTCTAGATGAACGATATTGTTTTGTGATAGTTCTTTATACTTATCGTCATAGATTTGTAGATAAAATAATCTTAAAGAAAAAACAACAAAAACAAAGCCCAGAACAAACTTGAATAATAATGTTTTATCTCCACTCATTTTTAAAATTTGATTTTAAAAACAAATATTGAAACAATACCATAAACATATAATTAAAGATAGAGGTAAGAAGAAGTGTAATTATATTATTCAAAGAAAAAATGGTATTCGATTCTAAATAAAACAACACTGAAAAGTAAATTAAAATAATAGGAAAAGAATAAATAAAAAATTGAAATTTACCTATTTCATGCACTGATAACATACTTAATTCTTCTGTTTTTTCTTCTCCTATAACTTTAAGGACCCAATAATTTCTAAAAAAAACTATTACCAAACCAACTGTAGTATAAACACCAAGTGAATCATTAAAGAGATCAATAACACCCCCTAAAACAAACGCCCAAAATAAATTTCTTTTTGAATCTTTTTTATAACTAAATAGGACCAATAAGAGAAGAAAAGGGGAGATAACGACATAATTAAAAAAAATCATTTTGTTTAAAACAAAGATTTGAATAAAAATGAGAAGAAAATATATTAAGAAATTATTTTTCATCATTTGTAATTTTTTCTAAACTTAATTTTTCATCAGAAAGTTCTTCTTTAAGAATATACACACTTGATAGATTATAAAAATCTTGGGACAAAGTTATGTCAATCTCATAAAAATTAGAGTTAACATTTTTATTAACTGAATCCACAATTCCAACCTCTATACCTTTTGGGTAGATTGAATCAAAAGAAGAAGTAAGTATAATATATCCTCTATTAATATTAATGTGTTTTGGGACATACAATAGTTTAACTTTATTTGGATTGGAACCGTCCCAGTTTATTGAACATATAGTATTAGTTTCTTTTACAATTGTAGACAAGAAAAAAGATGTATTTAAAACAGATATAATAGTTGAAAAATTATTAGAGACATATTTTACTCTACCAACTACACCACTAGGAGACAAGACCCCCATTCCTTCCTTTATACCATGTTTTGACCCTCTGTTAATAGTAATATAATTTTTTGTTTTGTTTACAGAGTTATTTATTACTTCAGCAGCAATAAAATTTATTTCAACATTTGAGGAATCTCCACTTATATCTTTAGATAGGTTTAAATCTAAAAAATTTTTTTTGAGTTTCTTGTTTTCCAAAGTAAGGGTTCTATTAGTTTCCTTCAAGTAGAAATAATCTTGAACTGATTTATTTAAAGAATAAAATGTTCCTGAAATAAAATTTGATGAATTAAAATAAAAAGTTTTTAAAACAAAATTTTGATTAAACAAAAAGAAAAAAGACAAGAAAATTAAAGCAATAAAAGTTAGAGAATAGTTATATAAACCAATGAATTTTATAAGATTACGCATTAATTTAAGACATTAATACAGATCTAAAACCATCAATGTTTTTTAGAGCAATCCCTGTTCCTCTAACCACGGCCCTAAGTGGTTCTTCAGCAACATGGATTGGAAGTTTGGTTTTTAAATTTAACCTATTATCTAATCCTCTCAAAAGCGCTCCTCCTCCTGTTAAATAAATTCCATTATCATATATGTCCGCAGATAATTCTGGAGGTGAATTTTCAAGAGCCTTAAGAACTGCTTCCTCGATTTTAGATATAGATTTATCCATAGCAAAAGCAATTTCTGAATAGGTAATCTTTACTACCTTTGGGATACCTGAAACCAAATCCCTACCTCTAATATCTAAATCTTCCGGAGCCTCCTTAAGCTCTGTCATTGCAGAACCCACTTCAATCTTAATTTTTTCTGCAGATCGTTCTCCAATTAATAAATTATGTTGTCTCTTCATATAATCTAAAATATCATCTGTGAAACTATCTCCTGCAACCCTTATAGACTGATTCGTTACAATTCCAGATAGAGCAATAATTGCAATTTCTGTTGTTCCTCCCCCTATGTCAACAATCATAGACCCAACGGGTCTTTCAATATTTATTCCTATTCCAATAGCAGCGGCTAAAGGTTCATGGATCATATACACTTCTTTAGCTCCAGCGTGTTCAGCGGAATCTCTAACTGCTCTTTTTTCAACCTCAGTAATACCAGACGGAATACAAATTACCATACGATGAGAAACTGGAAAAAATCTTTTTCCACTGTCTATCATTTTTATTAACCCTCGAATCATATGTTCAGCAGCGTGAAAATCAGCTATAACACCATCTTTAAGTGGTCTAATTGTTTTGATGTTTTCATGAGTTTTTTCATGCATTTGCATTGCCTCAGAACCTACAGCTAATACTTTATTAGACATTCTATCGATAGCAATTATTGATGGTTCATCAACCACAACAGAATCCTTACTGATAATTAAAGTGTTTGCTGTACCCAAATCAATAGCTAAATCGTTATTGAAATAATCAAAAAACCCCATATTATAATTAATTTAAA
>JAYZHZ010000081.1:0-3010 GCA_036166035.1 Bacteroidota bacterium | reverse complement strand
AAATTAATATCTCCATGAGCAGCAGCTCTAACAGCTCCATCTGAAATATCATCTGATTTTAATGGATAGTAATGAATAGATCGCATTATACTTTCACCGCCCTTAACTTTATCCGAAAAGTAATCTTTATTAAGGTCTAAGTAAATAGCTATTGCTTCCAATATAGTAAGTCCAATATTCTCAAGTGTCAAAAAAGCATTAGAACCAACTTTCTCAAAATCATCAACTTCTATAGGCCATACATTCTTAGGTCTAGAAATTACCGGATTACCAATATGAAAAAATTCTTTTAAATCTCCTTTAGAACTTCCTTTTGCATGCTCTTGTCCCTTAATAACATAGCCTCTTTGACCATATAATTCTGGAAAATAGTATTTTATTTTTTTTTCATCCTCCAGTTCAAAAAAGGATATCATTGTTTTATAAAGAGTTTTAGTTGTTTCGGGTCTTAAACCATGGTTTTTAATTATTGCAAACCCTGTTTGATTAAATGATGTTCCTATTTCATCTGAAAATTCCTTCATCAAAGATTTGTCTCCACTAGTAAACTTTGCTACATCTAATGTGGGGACTCGATCTAAATAATTATTCATGTTTATTCTACATTTATTTTTATTGTTGCAGACATTTTTTCTCCATATGAAGCGTGAACTCCATCTGCAAACTGTAATGACAAAATATACGTTCCGGGGTCTAGTTCAATTGAGGTATCTGTTTGCCCTTGTCCATAATGCAGCGTTGTATCACTGGTCGGTATAACACTTCCTTCTGGCCAAAATTTTTGATTGATTAGAAGATGGTGGTGTCCAAACCCATTCTTTACTTTTCCAGCAGGTTCAACAGTCATTCCCTCTAAACCCATATCTATAAAAACTGGACTTGCAACAGTCGAACCATCTTTAGGCCATTTAAAAAACACTTGTTTATTCTTTTCAACAATCATCTCTTGAGGGTTTTGTGAATCAGTTTTTTGCTTGGGTTCACATGAAATAATCATTAGCATAAAAAGAAAACTACAACAAAAAAATAATATTCTCATTTATTTAAATATTTCTTTTAAAACATTAGCAGACTTTAAACTAATTGTTATATCTAAATTCTTACTAAAATATTTCAATAATAAATTTATTACTTTATTTCTTAAAATATTATTAGAATTTATCTTAATATCATAATTATTTTTTATGCAAGAATCCACATATTTTGTCACATCATTTTCAGCTGTACCTAAATCTGTTAATTGATTAGATTTAGTTATTTCAAAACCACACAATCTTGAAAATTTAATTAGAAACTGAATGTGAAAATTACTGTAATCTTTTGATAGAGAATCCAAGAAAATTAATGAATTCAAGATGAACTCAAATTTTTGATTTTGATTTTCTTCGTTTGATAAAACTTTAGACAAAAATTCAGAAAGGAAAAAACACATAGAAATTTTTTTTATATCTAAATGAATTGTTCTATATACATATTGAAATTTAGTTTCTTTAATTCGGTGCAAATCAGAAGATTTTTTATGATAAACAACTAAATCGAGAATGTTTAAAGGTTGAAAAAATCCTATATTTTTAGATTTAGAGTTTCTTATTCCATTAATAATATAAGACTGGACTCCAAAAGATTCTGTGAAAATTTTACATATAATAGAAGTCTCTTTATACTTAATAAAACTTAAAACCAAACCCCTAGTCTTTTCTGTCATATTACAAGAATCTTACTTAAAAAATTTTCTGTTCCATCAGAAGATACTATAAAAACCAAATATATTCCTGGTAAAATTTTTTTATCGTTTTTACCAATTAAATTCCACGATAACCCTCCTCCTCTATATTCTAGAGTGATGATTTCAACTCCAGAAAGTGAAGTTATTTTTATATGGTTATCTTCTAATAGTCCAGAAAAAATAAGAGTTTCATGTTCATTTAATACTACTGGATTAGGATAGATTTTTACCAAATCATAATTACTTTTCGGAGAACTATTATATGTAGTTAATGACATCAACCCTTCACTTGTTAAAATAAATATTTCGCCATTTTCATTCATCTCCATACCATAAATTTTATCTGATATAAGTGGAGAATTATCTTTTTTAAAGTGTTTTAAAAGAGTCTTTTTTTCCGAGTCGTAAATAAACAATCCATTCTCTGTACCAATCCATTTATTGTTTGAATTATCTATTAGTAAAGAATTGATTTGAATATCTTGAAAAATGTTTTTACTCCCATCATCTGGGATGAGATATGAATCAAGGTTTGTTATATCATCAAACTTAGAAGATGAGAAATAAATTAATCCTTTATCAGATCCTATCCAAACTTTATTTTTTTTGTCTATACTTATCGTATTTACATTATTTGAATTTAACATATTATTTGAAGAAGATAGCTTGAAAGTTTGTTCAGAAGAAACATCATATAATAAAATACCTCCAGATTGTAAATTATCCATTCTTATCCAAAAAGTTTCAGAATCATTAAACTCTAGTTGTACCGGAAATAAAGGAGAGATATTTCCAAGATCATGTGCTGACCATTTTAAATCACTATTTAACGATAATAAGGGTGTATTTGCTCCATAATTTAAAACCCACAAATTATTTATTTCAGCTTTTAAGTCTGAAATATATACCTCGCCGGAAGAGGTAGGCTTAAGAAGAGAATTATTTGAATTGTTATCAATGATTATATTGTTGTTCTTATCAAATATCCCCATTGCTTTTGATCCAAAAAATAAATTGTTATTGAAAGAAGCAATAGATGTTATCTTATTAAAATTTTCTAGTTTTTCATTTTTCCATTTATTTTCCTCAATAGAGGAAATAATTTTTCCATCAGAAAATCCATAAATTATATTTTCCTCCTTAGAAATCATAGATATGTCAATTGAAGGACTATTTTGTGGGCTTATGAATGTGTTATTTTCAATGTTATAAAGAGAAAAATTATTTCCAACTACCCAAATTTGATTCATAATTAGATCAAAGTCGTATATTAAATCTGTATTA
>JAYZHZ010000080.1:0-4803 GCA_036166035.1 Bacteroidota bacterium | reverse complement strand
AATTCTGTATCAGAATAATTATTTATTTTATCACGTAATTTGTTATAAAGTTTTTTTGCAGTAATGTTATACATCATATAAATAAATGATAAAGAAACACAAAAAATATATTCAAAGGACGTTTTTTTTAGCAAAAAAGGGGCTAGGAAAAGTTTTTCCAAATCCTTTAGTGGGTTGTGTTATTGTAAAAAACAACAAAATTATTGGTGAAGGATACCATAAAAAATATGGTGATAAGCATGCAGAAGTAAATGCAATTAACTCTGTAAAAGACAAAAAACAAATTAATGGCAGTTCAGTGTACATCAATCTAGAGCCGTGCAGCCATTATGGAAAAACACCTCCTTGTGCAGACAGGCTGATAATGCACAAACCAAAAGAAGTCATAATATCAAATATAGATCTAAACCCAAAAGTAAATGGTAAGGGAATCAAAAAGCTAATGGCAAAAAACATAAAAGTCATAGAAGGGGTTGAAGAAAATGCTGGAAAAATTATTAATAAAAGATTTTTTGTTAATCAAAAAAATAAGCTGCCCTATATAATTCTAAAATGGGCACAAACTCAAGATGGTTTTATTGCTAGACAAAATGGAGAATCAAAATGGATTTCAAATTTATTCTCAAGAAAACTTGTGCACAAATGGAGATCTGAAGAAAAAGGAATTCTAGTTGGTGTAAATACAGCAAATATTGACAATCCAAAACTAAATGTAAGACATTGGGCAGGGAAAAATCCAGTAAGAATAATTTTAGACCCTCATAACAAACTGATTAAAAATCAAAAAGTGTTGAAAGACAATCTTTCAACTCTTATTTACAACATCAAACACAACAAAAAAACAAACAACAAATATTTTGTCAAAACGAACCCTTTTAACCTCTTTAAAATATTTTCAGACTTATACAAAAGAGGGATCACAAGTGTATTAGTTGAAGGAGGTTTATCAACTATAAATCATATTTTAAGTAATAATTTGTGGAATGAAGCGAGGGTTTTTATTTCAGAAAAAAAATTCACAAGAGGTATTAAAGCCCCTAAACTGAAAATAAATAAAAATAAATATATTACGATTAAAGACGATAAACTATATATAATTAGAAATGGCTCATGATATCAATATTCCAGATAATTTAAGAAAAGAAGAAAAGTATTCTCTTTTAAGGGGTGCTGTCTCCAGCTTAATTAGTGATGAGACAGATATTATTGCTATTCTTTCAAATGTATCGTCAGCTATAAAAGAAAACTTTAATTTCTTATGGGTTGGTTTTTATTTAGTCAAAGATAAAGAACTTGTTTTAGGCCCTTTTCAAGGACCTGTTGCATGTTTTAGAATAAAATTTGGTCAGGGTGTGTGTGGCACTTCCTGGAAAAACAATAAAAGTATAATTGTCCCTGATGTTGATAAATTTCCAGGACATATCGCGTGCAGTTCAAGATCAAAATCTGAAATAGTGATTCCAATTAGAAAAGAGAATGAAGTTTTTGCGATATTAGATATTGATAGCTCTAACTATAATGATTTTGAAGAGATTGATGAAAAATATTTAAAAGAAATAGTCAAGCTGATAGAAGATAAACTAATATAAACTTGCTATTTCAGTTTCTCCGGCAATGGTTTTTTGATTTATTTTAATATTAACTTTTGTTCCAAGAGGAAGATATATATCTGCTCTTGATCCAAATTTGATAAACCCAAGTTGATCACATTGATTAACCTCAGAGCCTACTTTTGAATAATTTATAATTCTTCTTGCAACTAATCCTGCAATTTGCCTGACTAAAACTGATATTTTTTTATTAGCTATAACTGTAGTTGTTCTCTCGTTTTTTGTGCTAGACTTTGGATGCCAGGCAACTAAATATTTTCCTTTATGGTATTTATAATATTTTACTATTCCTGAAATAGGATATCTATTAATATGAACATCAAATGGAGACATGAATATAGAAACCAATAGCTTTTTTTCTTTAAAAAATTCATCTTCATAAACTTCCCCTACAAAAACCACTTTACCATTAGCCGGTGAAATTATTTTATTATCATTATAGTTCTTAGCTATAAAAGGATGTCTAAAAAACTGTAGAAAAAAAACAAAAACAAAAAGAGAAAAAAATGATACTAAATAAAGGAATGCCCCTGAGTATATCGATAAATACAAGATAGTATTCCCCCCCAATAATAGAAGTCCTAAAACAAATAAAAAAGAATATCCTTCTTTATGAATTCTCACCATTTTTTTGAAACGTAAACGATCCGTCTCTATACTTATATGTTCTTGCAACCTTTTCAATAGCAGCAATATAAGCAGCTGTCCTTAAAGGAACTTTATATTTTTTTGAGATTGAATAGACATTATTGAAAGCTTGTTTGATTATTGAATCACTTCTTCTATATACTCTATTTTTAGTCCATTTAAAACCGAGTCTATTCTGAACCCATTCAAAATATGAAACAATAACACCACCCGCATTAGCTAATATATCCGGAACAGCTATAATTCCCTTTTTTTGTAAAATTGCATCTGCTTCATGTGATGTGGGTCCATTTGCCCCCTCAACAATAATTTTTGCTTTGATTTTACTAGCATTTTGATCTGTTATTGCATTTTCAAGTGCTGCTGGAATCAAAACATCCACATCCAATGATAAAAGTTCTTGATTTGATATTTTATCTCCTCCCTTAAATTTATCAAGGGTGCCATTATTCTCATTTCTGTGTTGAATTGCTTTACCTACATCTACTCCTTTTTGATTATAATACCCCCCTGAAATATCTGAAATCGCCACAATTTTACAACCCCTTTCTTTTAATAACAACGCGGCCCAAGAACCAACATTACCAAATCCTTGAACAGCAATTTTAGATTTGAAAGGATTTATTTTTCTTTTAGTTAATACAGCTAGAGTAGATACCATTACCCCTCTTCCCGTAGCCTCGATTCTTCCAACTGAACCACCTAAAATGACTGGCTTACCAGTAACAACAGCATTGACAGTAACTCCTCTGGCTCTTGAGTACTCATCCATTAGCCATGCCATTTGATCTGGACCTGTTCCAACATCTGGTGCCGGTATATCTTTATCTGGACCAAACACATCATGCATAGCTTGTGTGTAGGCTCTTGTTAATCTCTCTAATTCTGACTGGCTCATCTTTTTTGGATCACAACATACTCCTCCCTTTGCTCCACCATAAGGGATATCAACAACTGCACATTTCCAAGTCATCCAAGCTGCTAAGGCGGTAACTTCATTCAAACTAACCCCAGGGTCAAACCGTAACCCTCCTTTTGATGGTCCCAGAATATTAGAGTGTATTACCCGATAACCTTCAAAGACTTTAATAGAACCATCATCCATAGAAATAGGTAAAGAAACAATGATTTTTTTTACTGAAGATTTTAGAACATCGTAAATCTCCTCATCAAGATTTAAATGCTCTGCCGCTACATGAAACCTCTTCATCATCGACTCAAGAGGATCTTTCTCATGCATGATAGGAGCTGGTTCTTTATAACTCATATCTTGTTGAATTTTATTATGTAAATGTACAATTTTAAGTTAGCTGATCTACAATTTTTAGATAAAAAAACACATACGGAATAACAAAGAAAATACTGTCAAATCTATCTAAAAACCCTCCATGTCCTGGTAATTTGTTTCCACTATCTTTTAGATTAAAATTCCTTTTTAAAAGAGACTCGAACAAGTCACCAAATACAGCAGAAATCAAAACAACAATTGAAAAAATAGCCCAAAAATAATAAGAGTAAAAGTCAAAAAACACCCATAGAAAATAAGCTAAAACTAAGTTAGTTATAAACCCAAAAATTACGCCCTCCCACGTTTTCATCGGCGAAACGGATTCAAACAATTTGGTCTTACCAAAAATAGAGCCTCCTAAATAAGCTGCTGATTCACTTGCCCATAAAAATCCCAACGTTGCCAACAAAAAAACTGAATCGTACTCCCCATCATTATAAACAATAAAGTTTAAAAGAGAAATAGGAATGGATATATATAAAATACCAAAAAATGTTACAGAGACGTTAGAAAGTGTCTCCTTATTATTTGAACTATATAATGCAGAGAGACAAACTATTGGAAGAATTGGGATTAATAAAAAATAAACCCCCCAAATTACTTTATAACTTGTATATAGATAAGTGGTAATAAAAATTAAAACCGATAAAAAGACACCCAAATACTTATTTGGACTAAAGCCATTTTCATATAAAATTTTATAATATTCTCTAGAAGAAAGAAAAATAACAAAAACAAAAACAATGATATATAACCATTCATACAATGCAGAAAGTAACAAAAGTGTACCTCCAAAAACACCAGTTAAAATTCTGTTTTTTAAATTTTCTTTATTCATCAAATTTAATTTTTTCAATTAATTTTATCGATTCAAGATAATTTTTTTCATTTACTAAAACCTCATAATATCCAAAATTGTTATATGAAGTATCAATTTTATTATGAGGGACAGAATCTATAAAATTTTTTTTTAATACTTGTATTACAATCTCTGCTTGATAAGGATATTTAGTTTGAAAAACCATAGCCCACTTTATTTTATTCATTGGCTGCAAAAAATTTTTTGAAGTTAATTATTAATATAAAAAAGAGAACAAATGAAATCATTATTACTACTTTTGGAATATCAGGTGCTGTATTAATCGAAACATCAAAATCTACTCCAAACACACCTTGTTTTGCTCCATAAAACAAAGTCAAACTAAAAAAATTATTAAATGCATGAGCAATCATTGGATAAATTATATTTCCAGACCA
>JAYZHZ010000079.1:0-3972 GCA_036166035.1 Bacteroidota bacterium | reverse complement strand
AAATTAATCCTGAAAAAAGAATATTAAATAGGATTAATAAATTTTCAGAAATAGGAGAAATGAATGATTAGATTAATAAATAAGTTTATTTTTTTTAAGTTGCTTGGTTGGAAAATAACAGGAAAAGTTCCAAATGATAAAAAAATAGTAGCTATTGTAGCTCCCCACACATCATCTTTAGATTTCTTTGTTGGAATATTTACTAGATCTATTCTTAAGATGGAAAATAGGATTAGATTTTTGGGAAAAGCTGAATTATTCAATAAACCAATAATAGGGTATATTTTTAGAAAACTTGGTGGATATCCAGTTGTTAGAGATAAAAACAATAATTCAGTGGATAGTGTAGTTAAGATATTTAATGATAATAAAAATTTTTTTTTGGCTTTAGCTCCTGAAGGTACAAGAGCAAAAGTTAATAAGCTTAAAACAGGTTTTTATTATATAGCGTTAAAAGCTAAAGTTCCAATACTTCTAGTTGGGTTTGATTTTAGAAGAAAAATTGTTGATTTTGGTGAAAAATTTAACCCATCTGGTAGAATAGATGAAGATATGAAAAAAATAATTGATTACTTTAGTCAGTTCTATGGTAAAATTCCTGAGAAGGGCTTAAATCATTTATCATGAATATTTTATTTTATTTTATTTCATTTTTATTTTCTCTTCTATTCTTTGACAAGAATACTGTAAATAGAGAATATAGAGATTATAATATTTCTTCTGATACATTACTGTTTCCAAAAGCAAAACATAGGGAACAGTCTAAATTAATCTTTCAATTGTTATCTAAATACCATTACAAAAAGGTTACTGTGGATGATTCATTGTCAGTAAAGATTTTAGAAAAGTACATTGAAAGTCTAGATCCAAATAGAGAATATTTTTACAAATCTGATATAGAATATTTCAATCAGTATAAAATGCAGATGGATGATTATATTATATCTGGTTATTTAGAACCTGCTTACGAGATATTTACAGTTTATCATCAGAGAGTTAAAGACAGAATTTCATTTGTTTTTTCAATGCTAGAAAAGGAACCTGATTTTTCGGTTAAAGAGTTTCTGTATTTTGATAGGAAAAAACTTGATTGGTTTGATGATTTAAATCAAATGGACAATTACTGGAGAAAAAAAATCAAAAATGCCATTTTGAATTTGAAAATTTTGGGTAAGGAATGGGAATCAAACAAGGATGTTTTAAATAAACGGTATGAAAGATATAAAAAGACAATAAGTCAATTTAATTCTGAGGATGTTTTTGAAATTTTTATCAATTCATATTCAGAGTTATATGATCCTCATACAAACTATTTTTCACCTATAAACGCTGATAGATTTGAAATTACTATGAGTAAGACATTTGAGGGAATAGGTGCCAGATTGCAGCAAGATGTTGAGTATACTACAATTTATCAAATTATGCCAGGAGGTCCTGCTTATAGAAACAAAGAATTAGAAAAAGGGGATAGAATTATTGGTGTTGCACAAGGTGATGATGGAGATTTTGAAGATATAATAGGATGGAGATTGGATGATGTAGTTAATAAAATTAAAGGTCCAAAAGAATCTGTTGTAAGACTTTTGGTTTTAAAAAAAGAATCTCAGATAGATGATTATCCTGATACAGTTAGACTTATAAGAGATAGAGTTGATGTGGTTGACGAGGATGCTACCTTTGATGTTGTTCCATTTAACACAAATAACAGGTTGTTTAACATAGGGATAATTAAAATCCCAAGCTTTTATGTGAATTTTGAGGAGGCACAGAAAGGGTTTCAAAATTATAAAAGTGTTACTAGAGACGTAAAAAAATGCATTGATTCATTAATAAATTACTCAGTAGATGGAATAATAATTGACTTAAGAAACAATGGTGGTGGGTCTTTGCAGGAGGCAATAGATCTAACTGGTCTATTTATTGAAACTGGCCCTGTTGTTCAAATTAAGTCTTCATCAGGTAGAATTGAAATAGAGAAAGATTTTGATAAAAGGATTCACTATAATGGGCCTTTATTAGTTCTTAATAATTCATTTACTGCATCTTCATCTGAGATTTTTTCAGGAGCATTGAAAGATTATAATAGAGGGTTAATTGTTGGTGAATCTACTTTTGGAAAGGGAACTGTACAAAACCTTCTTGATTTAGATAGATTCTTTCCTAAAAGTGATTTGAAGTTTGGTCAGCTTAAAATTACTTTAGCAAAATATTATAGAATAAATGGTGGAAGCACACAAAAAATAGGTGTGAAACCACATGTTCTTTTCCCTAATATCTATGATAGAGATATTTATACTGAAAACTCCAGAAAAAATGCTTTAGAATGGGATAGAATTAGAGATATTTCTTTTAATAATAAGGATTATATATCTCAGCCTTTAGTAGATCACTTAAATTCTCAGTTTTTACAAGATAGTAAATCTGACTCTTCATTGATTAATTACTTGTCATATGTTAGTAAAACAGAAGAAAATAGAAAGAAAAATAAAATTTCACTTAATTATGAAACAAGAATTAATGAAAAGAAGGTAAATGATTCTAAGTCTAATTCTTTGGAGACATCAATAAAAATTTCTGAAATTTTTCCTATAGAAGAAGAAAAATTACTTGATAAAATTAAAAGTGATGTTTATTTAAGAGAAAGTGTAAAGCTTTTTGTTGAAATGATAAATTTCAAAGAGAGTTGATATTGCCACTTATTAACATTTTATGTTAATAACTTCATTATTTTTTGTTAATAAGTATGTTATTTATCTGTTGATAACTTGTTAATAACTTTTTATAGAATATTTTGACTTAGTCTATGATTTTGTCTTACTTAGTTTCATCAAGCGAGAGATAGAAGAGTTGAAACGAAAGTTTCGGCAAGAAGCAGAAAGGTAGAAAGAAACTACGGTTTCAAGATACAAAGAAGCAGAAAGCTCTCAAAGTGAAAACTTAATTTATTAAGCGGAAACTTTAAGGACACTTTAACTGTAGCTTGACGTTTGAGAAGCACTACGGTGATTTTTAAATGAAAAGGGCGAAAAATTCGATAAGAATTGACGCCCTTTTATTGTTTATATACCTTCCTACAAATGAAATTCATTCTTATATTCGAGATTAAATAAAATTGAATATACTTTCATTTTTGTTGAAAAATTGTTGAAAACTTTCTATTTCTATTTTTGAATAAATGTGAGTTATTATCTTACTTAGTTTCATCAAGCGAGAGATAGAAGAGTTGAAACGAAAGTTTCGGAGGGTAGCAGAAAAGTAGAAAGAGACTACGGTTTCAGGACACAAAGAAGCAACTCTCTCTCAAAGCGGAAACTTAATTTATTAAGCGAAAACTTTAGGGACACTTTAACTGTAGTTTGACGTTTGGGAAGCACTACGGTGATTTTTAAATGAAAAGGGCGAAAAATTCGATAAGAATTGACGCCCTTTTATTGTTTATGGATAGCTATATCTATTCTAAGATAACTCCTTGAACACCTTTGTCTTTTAGAAATTGAGTAAACAACGGTAAGTCCTTATTTATTATTTCATAATAAGGTTTTATAAAAACCTCATAGTTTTTTCTGAGTTCATCTAATCTTTTCATCATTCCATCATTAGGTGCTTGGGTGTCGGTGGTTATCCTATCATACAAATGAGTAATATGATTTGTCCATTTTCTTGCATAATTAATTTCATCTTGTGAGGTTTCTATTTTATGTTGATATAGATTTTTTTCTACAGATGAAATTTTCTCAATTATATCAGATCCTAAACTTTTAATTTCATCATGTATTTCCCTGCCTTTAGTTAGTTTGATATAATTATTAATTTGACTCACTACATTTCTCATTTCCGATAATTTCTCTTGAGATTCATTAATCATGTCAATAACTTCATTTGCAGTATTAAATTGTTTTACTAAATCACCTTCAGGAATGTCCCATCTGGGGTCTATTTTAACAGATAGTGTGGTTGAGTACTTTTGATCCA
>JAYZHZ010000078.1:0-5149 GCA_036166035.1 Bacteroidota bacterium | reverse complement strand
AACCTGGATCCAGTGAAAAAAAAGAATTAAAAAAAGAATTAAGTAATTTAAAAAATAATGAAGTAGACATTCCAATGTACATTGGAAACAGAGAAGTTAGAACAGAAAATAAAATTAGAATTTCTCCTCCACATGATCATAGTCATACATTGGGTTATTATAATCAAGGTGATAAATCTCACGTAGAAATGGCAATCGACGCAGCAATGAATGCTAAAGAAAAATGGAATGATGTTGGACCTGTTAAAAGAGCAAATATTTTTTTAAAAGCTGCTGAATTAATTGCGGGACCTTATAGAGCAAAAATAAATGCAGCAACTATGCTTGGACAATCAAAAAATATATTTCAAGCAGAAATTGATGCAGCTTGTGAATTGATTGACTTCCTAAGATTCAATCCACATTATATGAGCAACATATACAAAGAGCAACCTTTGTCGCCAGAAGGGATGAAAAATTCCCTTCAATATAGACCATTAGAAGGATTTGTCTTTGCTCTCAGCCCATTTAACTTTACCTCTATAGCTGGTAATCTTTGTTCATCTGTAGCTCTTATGGGAAATACAGTTGTCTGGAAAGCCTCAAGAACTCAAATTTATTCTGCTGATGTAATTATGAAAGTTTTTAAAGAGGCTGGTTTACCAGATGGTGTAATAAATCTAGTCCATACTAGTGGGAGAACAGCTGGTGAAGTTATATTTAAACATCCAGATTTTGGGGGTATACATTTCACAGGAAGCACTGCTGTTTTTCAACACTTTTGGAAAGAAATTGGTGATAATATTAGTATTTATAAATCTTATCCCCGTATTGTAGGTGAAACTGGAGGAAAAGACTTTATTATAGCTCATAAATCAGCTGACCCCTTAGCAGTATCAACAGCAATAATTAGAGGAGGATTTGAATTTCAAGGACAGAAATGTAGTGCTCCTTCAAGAGTATATATTCCTGATAATTTATGGTCAAAAATTAAACAAAATTTAATCGATGAAATTCCAACTATAAAAATGGGGAATCCAGAAGACTTCACAAATTTTATAAATGCTGTAATCGATGAAAAAGCATTTGATAATATTACTTCTTATATTGATTTTGCAAAAAATAGTGATAAGCATGAATTATTGATTGGAGGGAAATATGATAAATCAAAGGGTTATTTTATTGAACCTACTATAATTGTATCATCAGATCCAAAAAGTAAGCTTATGTGTGAAGAAATTTTTGGGCCTATTGTTACAATTTATATTTATGATGCTGAAAAATATGAAGAGACAATTGATTTAGTAAATGAAACTTCGCCATATGCACTTACTGGAGCTGTATTTTCAAATAATAAAGAAGCTATTGATCTTGCTAGCAAAAAATTAGAGAATGCTGCTGGAAATTTTTACATAAATGATAAACCTACAGGTGCAGTTGTTGGTCAACAACCCTTTGGAGGTAGTAGAGCATCGGGGACTAATGATAAAGCAGGGTCTTATCTTAATTTAGTAAGATGGGTATCTCCAAGAACAACAAAAGAAGTATTTGAAAGTCCAACTGATTATAGATATCCTTTTATGGATGAAGAATAATATTAATTAGAAATATAATTTAATTTCTTCTCATAAACTGAAAAATAAATCACAACCAAGGAAGATCCTATAAAATATATCATTAAATATATGGTTGCATAATCAAAATAATCAGTAATATAAAACCAATCTCCATATGTAATTATAAAATACATTCCTAATACGGCTTTTCCGATTTCAAAAAGCCAAGCGAACGAATCCTGATCCATTAGACTTGTTAAACTATAAATTGATATATATAAAAAAACAGCGTATAAAATACCATCATAAAAACCTATTCTATGAAGATTATTAATAAAATACATCATAAAAAAGAATACTAATAAATACTGAATCCAAGACCAGATTTGCAGTTTCAATGATAACTTTGGATAATATTTTTTATACTTATTTGGAGAATCAATTGAAGTTACAGGGTATTTTTTATTAACATCTTCAGGTCTCCAGCCTGTTGGCATAAACCATATCCTAAATTTATCTAGAATATTTTTTGTTCTCCAGGCATCTTTTATCAACAAGAATAAATGAGAAAAGTTAATAAGAATCGGGTTCCATGATCTTAAAGGCCTCTTAACTCCATAAACTGGTGGAACTTCTTCAAGCTCTTCTTGAAAAGTTCCAAATAATTTATCCCATATGATAAATATTTGAGAAAGATTTTTATCTAAATATTCTTCATTAATTGCATGATGAACTCTATGATGAGAAGGAGTAACAATAATATATTCTAAAAATCCAAGCTTACCAATAAGTCTAGTATGATACCAGTACTGAGCAAATAAATGTATTGGTGCAAGAAATGTGATTACCTCAGCAGGAACACCAATAATAGCAGTCGGTATAAGAAAAATAAAAGTTAGAGAAAAAAAGTTTGAAATTGATTGTCTCAGTGCGCAAGCAAGATTAAACTCTTCACTACTATGATGGATAATATGATGATTCCAAAAATAATTAACACTATGATTAATTCTGTGAACCCAATAACCAGCAAAATCTAAACCAATAAAAGCAATTAAATACAACAACCAAGATGTCTCTATCTTAAAAATTGCAAAATTTTCAAACATATAACTATATGAAATAATTACTATAGTTAGTCCCAAAACATCTCTTATTACATTTGTTAATCCTGAACATAAGCTGGATAAAGTATCCATACTTCTAATCACATAACCTTTGTCAATAATTTTTGCATATAAAATTTCCAGCAATATTAATGATACAAATAAAGGGATAGCAATATTTAGTGTTGTTATATAATATGTTGGCATAAAACAAATTTAATTTTTTTATTTAATTTATATTTTAAGTTAAGATTTCATATATATAATTATTAAGAATTATCTTCGCTTCAAATATCTTATGGTGAAGTATTTACATATTATATTCTTTCTTTTTATTTCACTGGATAATATCTACTCTCAGAAAATATATGAACCTAATAAAATATCAGATTCTCAAATACTATTGGATGGTATAATCGGAAAAGATGAGTGGAAAAACTCAGAAAGAGTAGAATTAGTTTATGAGATAGAGCCGGCATATAATACAAAAGCCAAACTGAAAACAATAGGATATTTAAGCTACTCAGAAAAATATTTATATGTCGGTATTTATGCTTTTGGAGACCCAGAAAAAGTAAGATCGGCAGTAAGATCAAGAGATGACTACGGAATGTGGAATGATGACGTTGTTCTAATTAGATTTGACACATATACAGATGCCAGAAACAATATTTTACTCGCAGTTAATCCCCGTGGAAGTCAATTTGATGTAAAAGGTATTGATGCTTTGACTGATGAAGAAAGATATGATGCGTCTTATAATGTTAATTTTGAATCGTTTGCATCACTAGTTAATGATGGATATAATGTTGAAATGAAAATTCCCTTTTCATCTTTACCATTTCCAGGAGGGAAAAATCAAAAATGGCATTTTAATTTATTTAGAAAATATTTTGATGAAAACTCCAATGAAATAGGAATAAGCAGTCAAAAAAGAGATAGAGATAATCCATGCGAAGTATGTCAAGTTAATGACATCCTAATTATGAATGATATTTTCATTGATAAAAAAATTGAACTTCTTCCTTTTATAACCAGTAATTTAGTTGGAGATTTTTCTGCTAATTCAAACAAGTTGGAATATTCAAAACCTTCAGCAGAAATTGGGATTGGTCTGAATTTGGATTTAACTAAAAATACCTCTATAGAGATTTCATTGAATCCAGATTTTTCTCAAGTAGAATCTGATGTGACTCAAATTGATATTAATTCTGCTTATGCTCTTCTTTATCCAGAAAAAAGACCATTTTTTAATAGAGGGACTGATCTTGTTAGTTTTTCTGATGGAGCATTTTATTCAAGATCAATAAACAATCCTATCTATAGCTCAAAATTACTAAGTCAAGGAAAAAAATCTAGATTTTATTTTTTATCTGCTTTGGATAAAAATTCACCTTATCAAATTGCTGGAAATGATCGATCATACTTAGGTGAGGGAGGTAGAAGTTTCGTAAATGTATTTAGATATCAGAGGATTTTAAAAAGTGCAAATAAAATTGGACTATTTTCTTCAAGTAGACATTATAAAGATGGAGGATACGGAAACTTGATAGGTCTCGATGGAACATTTCAGTTTAAAAAAAATTGGAAATTTAATTTTGAACTTTTTAAAAATTTTAATGAAGAACCAATAGCTAATTGGATTGATTCAAATGATAATTTTAATGGAAAAACAGTAAATCTAGATGGAGAAAAGTTTAGTGGAGATGCAATCTATGCAAAATTGCTGAGAAATACAGAACACTGGATATCTTCAATTGAATATAAAAATATATCTCCCGGGTATAGAGCAGATGTTGGCTTTGTAGTAAAAAATGATAGAAGATGGGTAACTCTTTTTCATGGCTACTATAACCTAATTAATAAAAAGAATCTTCAGTCTTTTTCATTTAGTTTTAAGGGTGATTTCCTTTACAATTTTCAGAATGATCTCAAAGTTATAAGTCTTGATTTTATTTCTAATGTTGTAACAATAGGAAATACAAACCTTACTTACACTTATGATTTAGATGTATTTAAAAACTATGAAGGAGTAGATTATAATAATCTTCCAAAAAGTGAGATATCAATTGTAAGTAGGCCAAACAAATTTTTTTCAACTAGAACAAACTTTCAAATTGGAAAGGATATAGCTTATAATGCGGACAATCCAGAAATTGGCAAAGAATTTACTTTTTTAAGTTTTTTGACTTTTCAAGTAAGTAACAAACTATCAATTAATCCAAGTATTAGATTCTCTAGGCTTAAAAAAATAAATTCTGATGAAAATTTTTTCAAGGGTTATATAACGCGGTTATCTACTAAATACCAATTCAATAATTTTTTGAGTTTGAGAATTATTGCTGAGTATAATGATTTTCAAAAAAAATTACTTGTGCAGCCTTTATTGCAATGGAATCCAAATCCATCTACAATATTTTACATAGGTGGAAATCAAAATGCTTTAAGAGAAGAGATAGGAAATAATTTTGGTTCATTATATTTAGATAATTCTCAAATGTTTATTAAATT
>JAYZHZ010000077.1:0-4241 GCA_036166035.1 Bacteroidota bacterium | reverse complement strand
TATAAAAATTTAGCGCGCAAATATATAATATTCTATTGAAAAGAAAAATGCCCCAAAATGGGGCATTTATAAACTAACTAACCAAGGTTTATTAGAATAATTCTATTTGATGAATACAGATTAATTTACAACTGAGTTAAATACAGTTCTTCTAAAAAGATCGGATGTATTTTCAGATATGTTTTGTGTTTGTTTGAATATAATTCCTATAACTTCTTCATTAGGATCAGCAAAAAAACTTGTATTCCAGTATCCACCCCAAGATATTGTTCCGACACTTCCTGTTCCTCCACTCTTTAAATCTTTTTCGAGTACAATACCGAATGCTAAACCCACACCAAAATCAAACTCTTCTGGCAATTGATTTTTAAATATTAGTTCATTAGTTTTTGAACTAATTATTCGTTTATTTCTAAATTTTCCATCATTTATAAATATTGATAAAAAGTTGTAATAATCTTTTAATGTACTTGAAAGTCCACATCCTCCAGAAAAGAATTTTCTAGCTCCCTCGATTGGATAATTTACATTAAATCTATCATCTTCAAATATTTTCCAACCCTCATCTTGCTTTGAAAGGACAGGAACCAGTCTTTCTTTTTTATCTTCTGGAATATAAAAAAATGTGTCATTCATATCTAGTGGTTCAAAGATTTCATCTCTAAAGAATTCATCTAGTTTTTTTCCGGATACGATTTCTATCATATAACCTAGAACGTCTAAACCTATTCCATAGGTGAATTTCTCACCAGGTTCATGGTGTAAAGGCACGTCAGCTAAATTTTGTATTGTTTCTCCAATTGTTATGTCCTCATCACAAAAACATAAAACTCCGTAAGTCATAAAAGTTTGTTTTTTCTTATGGTATATAGCTTTTATTGATGGATTTCCATCAATAAAATCATAACCTATACCCGAGGTGTGAATGAGGAGCTGTCTGATAGTTATTTTATTTTTAGCAGTGGTGCTAGTGTATGAGGTATCTTTCTCATTAAAACTTTCTATTATTTGAAAATTGTTAAGTTCAGGAATATACTTTTCAATGGGATCATCTAACCCTATTTTTCCATTTTCCCATAGCTTTATTATTGCCAAAGAAGTTATGGCTTTTGTCATCGATGCTATTCTAAAAATATCATCAACTCTATACTTTTCATTTGTTTCTGGGTTTTTTATGCCATATGCTTTTTGAAAGACAATATCTTTTTGATTGCCAACAAGAACTACAGCTCCAGGGAGATTTTGGTTTTCAATTTCTTTATTGATGACCTCATCTATTAACGATAGTCTATCTAAGTCCAAAAAGGATTTTTCAGAATCAGCACATCCAAAAAAAAATAAAATTATAATGAAAAAAAATCTATTGCATTTTATCATAATGCAAACTAAATATAATTTTGGTGATAATAAATACTTAAATTGCGAAAATAATATATTCAAATACAGAGCTGTGAAAAGGATATTTTTTCTGTTTTATGTTATAGTTTTTATTTCGTGTGCTGAAGAGAAAACTTATAAATTAACAACTTCTGTTGTTCCACTTAATTCAGGAGAAATTATTCCTAACAGTGGTAACTATACTGAGGGCTCTTCAGTAGTTATTGAGGCGATAAATAATGAAGAGTATGATTTTAATAGATGGTCTGGTGATGTCACTGATTCTAATAATCCATTATCTATTTCAGTATATTCAGATATTAATATAGTTGCCGAATTTACTGAAATAGATATTAATTCTTCAGATACAGATGGAGATGGTGTCCCTGATAATATAGATATATGTACTGATACACCAGCTGGTTTTATGGTTGACCAGAATGGCTGCAGAATTAAAAATGAATTTGATCAGGATTATTATTTAGTGTGGTCTGATGAGTTTTATTATGAGGGAAAATTAGACTCAACTAAATGGCATCATCAGATAATTCCACCTAATGGTGGAAGCTGGTGGAACGGTGAAGAACAACACTACACAAATAAAATAGAAAACTCATACGTAAGTGATAGCACTATGAAGATAAAGGCAATAAAAGAAAATTATAATGTTGATGGATCAGTTAAAAACTATACGTCTGCAAGACTTAACTCAAAGTATGGATTTAAATATGGGAGAGTTGATGTAAGAGCTAAGTTACCATCTTCCATTGGTACTTGGCCTGCTATCTGGACTTTAGGGACTAATATAAATGAGGTTGGAAATTATTTTGGTGACTCAGAAGGTAATGTAGGTTGGCCAAGATGTGGAGAAATTGATATCATGGAACAAAATGGTTGGGATAAGTCTGAAACCTATGGCCATTTTCATTGGGGTAATACCAATAATGGCAACTACGAAAATTATGGAAACAAAACGTCTATTGATAATCCTTCAGATGATTACCATATATATACTTTAGAATGGACAAAAGATCACCTTAAAATTATGCTTGATAATAATATTTTTCTTACTATGAATAACTCTCAATCAGTTCCTTATGATAATCCTCATTACATTTTATTAAATATTGCAATGGGAGGTAATCTTGGAGGGACAATTGACCCAAATTTTAGTCAGGATATTATGGAGATAGATTACGTGAGAGTTTTTAAGAAAGATTGACGAATAATAAATATTCTATTGAAAGGAGAAATTAATTACATTATTGTTGCTTTGGTTATGGTGGTTTTTTTTGTTATTTCCTTCATAACTAATATCATAGGTCCAATAATACCTGAATTTATCAAATCATATGATCTAAGTCTGGTTTTGGCTTCATTACTTCCTTTGTCATTCTTCTTTGCCTATGGAATATTTTCAATTCCTTCTGGTATTTATTTAGAAAGATTTGGAGGTAAAAAGATGATGATTTTTGCTTTTGCTGTTTCTTTAATTGGAGCTTTGTCAATTTCTATTTATCCAAATTACTACAGTATACTGTTCTCATTTTTTCTTATTGGATCTGGTATGGCAATTTTGCAAGTGGTAATTAATCCATTGTTAAGAGTTGCAGTCTCAGCTAAGAATTTTGCATTTTATTCAATCATAGGCCAACTAGTTTTTGGTTTAGCGTCATTTTTAAGTCCAATAGTTTATGGATATGCAGTTAAAAAGAAATTGAATTTAGAATTTTTTTCCATTGAAAGTATGCCATGGTTAATAGTATATTGGATTTTTATAATTGCGTCTTTACTGTTGATAGGTTTTATCATTAACTTGAGAATTCCTCCTATTGATTTAAATAAAAATGAAAGATTTAAGGGTAGTATATCATTTTCCTATTTTCTTAAAGATAGAATAACATATTTTTATTTCTTTGGAATTTTTTGTTATGTAGGGGTTGAACAAGGAATCAATAATTGGTCTTCTGAGTTTTTATTTCAGTACCATGGTTTAGATCCAAATACCGTTGGGGTTCAAGTAATATCAAGTTTTTGGGGAAACCTTACACTTGGTACAGTACTTAGTTTATTTTTGGTTAAAGTGTTAGATGGAAAAATTTTATTAAACATTTATTCATTAACCTCAGCATTATTAATTTTAGTTGCTTTGTTTTCATCTTCTGACCTTTCAGTTCTTTCCTTCAAACTACTTGGATTAACAATATCAGGCATCTGGTCAGTTATGATCGCATTGGCCTTAAATTCAATTTCTAATAATCATGGAATGTTTTCCGGAATTCTTTTAACAGGTATTATAGGAGGAGCAATTTTCCCGTTTATTATAGCTATAATAGGCCAGTTTATAGGTTTAAAGTATGGTATGATTATGATTTTATTTGGATTGCTTTATATAGGATATGTAGGCTTTTTTGCACGACCTATAGTTTCAAATAAATTAATAATCTGATTTTTTATAATATGTTATTTAGATTGTAAATAAGGTAATTATATTTGCAGACAAATTTTTGGGCTCTTAGCTCAGCTGGTTCAGAGCACCTGCCTTACAAGCAGGGGGTCGCTGGTTCGAATCCAGCAGGGCCCACCAAAAATAAACCCACTCAATTGAGTGGGTTTTATTATTTAAGCTTATATAAAAACAATTCTCAAAAAATTAATCTATTATATTTTCATTTCGTAATTATTATTATTAATCTTTGAATTTATAACCCAAAAAAAAATGCCTACTTTAGAAAGTTATGGTATTTTAGGCTCAAGAGTTAATTATAATCTTTCAAAGGAAGATTTATATAAAATTACTATCCAAAAAAATCAAGGTAGGCTTACAATTAATGATGTTTTATCAGTAAATACAGGAAAATTTA
>JAYZHZ010000076.1:0-2949 GCA_036166035.1 Bacteroidota bacterium | reverse complement strand
CTGAACTAAAATAGTTAATGAAATTAATTATTCCTTCACCCATATTTATTCCGTTTTGAAGTTGTTTAATATATAGAAAACCTATAAATGCTCCTCCAAGATGAGCAATTTCTCCACCTGCATTATTTCCGGATACATCAAGAAAGGATAACAATACATAAAAAAGTGCAATGTATTTAATTCTTACAGGCCCAAGAAACAGAAGATAAAATGTATAATTTGGAAGCAAAGTTGCTGAACCAACGACCACACTAAATACTCCTGCAGATGCTCCTAACATAAGAGATTGTGAAACCATTTCACTATAATAGGGAATTATATTATATAGTGCCATATAAAATAACCCACCAATTATTCCACCCAAAACATACAGTGATATAATTGCATTATTTCCTATGTTATCATGAATTATCTTACCAAACCAGTACAAGAATAACATGTTCCATAATATGTGCATAAAATTCATATGTAAGAAAAAATAGGATATTAATGACCATGGTTGAAAAATAAAGGTTTTTAATTCAGCTGGAAGCATTAATTTATTAAGTAAAATAACAAAAAGAGAGGTTAGTCCTGATAAAGTAAAAATAACTTGAAGGATACTCATACTAACAAAAAAGATTACATTAATCAGTATTATTTTAACTAAACCGTTATCTTTTTTATTCCATGAATTCTTAAAATCTTCAATAATAAAATTAGCCATATTAGTAATAGGTTCCGTATTTTTTTTTCCAGTATCTTAATATAAGATATGCAATTAACATCCCACCTAAATGAGCTAGATGAGCTACATTATCACCAGGCATCCTATTGAATTCACTCCATATTTCATAAAGTCCATACACAAGAACAAGATATTTTGCCTTTATTGGTATAGGAGGAATTAATAACATTAATTGCATATTAGGAAATAACATAGCAAAAGCAAGTAGTATTCCAAATACGGCTCCTGAAGCACCTACCATTGGGATGTCATTATTGTTTTTTAAAATAGTTTCGGTAATAACAATACTTTCATTAATATATACTTCACTATTAGGGTTTTCTGAAAACTCATCAATGAAATCATAAAGTTGATTATAATATTCCTTTGAATTGTTTAGAATAAATTTTCTGAATGATTCTGGTGAGGGATTTTGTTGATAAGTTCTAACTTTATTTTCTAGTGAATAGTTTTCAAAGAAGTTAACTCCAGAATATAAAATACCAGCACCAACACCAGTAATCAAATAAAAAATAAAAAATTTTCTAGATCCCCAAACTCTTTCTAGAATAGGAGCAAAAACAAGAACGGCAAACATATTGCTGAAAAGATGACCAAAACCTGCATGAATCCACATATAACTTAGAATTTGATAAGGTCTGAAGTTTTCAGATAAAAGATATCTTAAACCGAATTCCTCAATTATGTAATTACTGGTAAGAAAGAAAATAATTACATTTATAATCAGTATATTTTTTGCTGCTGGTGTTAGATTAAACATCAAAATAACTTTTCTACTTTTTCAATACCTAATTCAATGTAGTTTTGTTTTCCATCGGGTGAATATTTTGCGTTTTTGCATGCAAAAAGTCTATCAATGATTGAATTCATTTCTTCAAGCGATAAGTTTTTACTATTAGTTATTCTTGCCTTTTTTGAAAAAGATTTAAGAATTATATCTTTTTTTTCAGCTTTTATATCATCATTGTTCTTTTTTATCTCTTCGATAAAACTTTCAATTATCTCTTTCTCATTAATATCATCAAGACCAGTTGGAATTCCATTTATTACTATTGAGTTTTTTCCAAAAATTTCAATACTAAATCCAATAGATCTTATTTCATCTAGAATCTCTTTAATAATTTGAAAATCTGATGAATTAAATTCTACATACTGAGGAAATAAATTTTGTTGGGTATTGGCATAAGAATTTAAGCTACTTTTTTCATATTTTTCATATAATATTCTTTGTTGGCAATTTTTATGATTAAAAATCAGAAGTTTATTTCCTAATTGTTTAAAAATAAAAGTATCTAAAAATTGAACGGGTTTATTTTCATTTTCAGTTAAATCTTGATTTTCAAATAATTCTCTTGCAGAATTTTCAATCTTAACATTTTCAAAAATTTCTTCCCAATTTCTCTTTTTGTTTGAATGTGATAGAACATCATTACTGATTTTACCAATTTTATCGTATTGAGTTACTACTTTTTCAGCAAAATTTATGTCAGCATCAAAATTTATTGAAGGAGATACATTAAATTTTTCAAGAGATTTTTTTACAGAAGAGTTTACAAGACTATAAATCAGTTTTTCATCTTCAAATTTCACTTCAGTCTTTGTTGGGTGAATATTAACATCAACTAGATCTGTATTAATTTTAATAAATAAAATATAGAAAGGGTATTTCTTCTCTTCAATTAATCCCTCATAACTTTTTATAATTGCATGATTTAAATATGGGCTTTTAATAAACCTATTGTTGGCAAAAATGAATTGTTCTCCTCTTGTTTTTTTTGAATTTTCTGGTTTCCCTATAAATCCACTTATTGAAATCGCTCCGAATTTTTCATTACATGAGATAAGCTGTTTTTCATAACTTTTCTTAAATATTGATATAATTCTTTTAGTTAAATTAGAGCTTTTAAGATTATAGATTTCAGACTTTTCATTTGTGAGAGTGAAATTTATTTCACAATTGGAAAGAGCACATCTTATAAATTCATCGATTATATGCTTTAACTCCACATTGTTTGATTTGAGAAAGTTTCTTCTTGCTGGAATACTGAAAAATAAATTTTTGGCAATAATTGTTGTTCCAACTTGAGTATTTGTTTTATTCTCTTCAAAAATATTTGAATCTTTCAATTTTAATTCATGTACAATTTTTTCTTTGTTGGTTTTTGTTCTAAGAATAATTTCAGCAACTGCAGCGATTGAGGCCAGTGCCTCTCCTCTGAATC
>JAYZHZ010000075.1:0-2878 GCA_036166035.1 Bacteroidota bacterium | reverse complement strand
TATAAATACCTGATTTATAGATATTTATAATAAAAATTTTAGATTAATCTAAAACGTAAAATTGGAGAAAAAAAAAGGAAAATAAATAATATTAAAAGATCTTAAGTATATTGAAATAAAAAACTCAAAACATGAAAAGAATATCAGCCATACCCTACCTCATTTTTTTTGTAATTTTTTCAAATAATTTCTCCAAAGCTCAAAGTTTTTCAACTGAGGAGCTCTATGAGACTCTAGAATGGAGTTTTGTTGGACCAACACGCGGAGGACGCTCAACTACTGTTTGTGGAGTAGAATCGGAACCCTATACATTTTTTATGGGCACAACTGGAGGCGGAGTATGGAAGACTACTGATGCTGGAAATACATGGAAAAACGTATCTGACGGACAAATAAAGGTAGGTTCTATAGGCGCAGTAGAAGTAGCACCATCTGACAAAAATGTGGTTTATGTAGGAACTGGATCAGCAGACCCAAGAGGTAACATATCTACAGGAAATGGTATGTATAAGTCTGTTGATTTTGGTGAAAACTGGGAATTTATTGGTCTTCCTAAAGCTGGTTTAATTGGAAAAATAGAAATTCATCCGAAAAACGCTGATATTGTCTACGTAGCTGTATTAGGAAATGTATTTGGAAAAAATGAGGAAAGAGGAGTATACAAGACATTGGATGGAGGAAAAACATGGAAAAGAGTCCATTATATTAGTAATAAAACTGGAGCTAGAGATGTAGAAATAAACCCCAATAATGAAAATGAATTATTAGCATCTTTCTGGACAGTACAAAGGAAACCATGGACATTAGTAGATGGAAGTGATGAAGGTGGTGTTTTTATGTCTAAAGACGGTGGTCAATCATGGAAAAAACTCACTGAGGGACTTCCTAAGGGATTAACTGGAAAAATTGAAGTAGAATATTCTCCAGCAAATTCCAAACGTTTATGGGCCATGGTTCAAGCTCAAAAAGAAGAAGAAGGTGGTCTTTACAGGTCTGATGATGGTGGAAAGTCATGGAAAAGAATAAACAGAGATCATAAATTAAGACAGAGAGGATGGTACTATTCGCATATAACAGCGGACCCAAAAAATGAAAATATTATATACGCATCAAATACAGGTTTTTACAAATCTATTGACGGGGGTAAAACGTTTGATGAGAGAATAAGGACTCCTCATGGTGATAATCATGGTGTGTGGATTAATCCGAATAATACTGATATAATGATTAATTGTAATGATGGTGGTGCCAATGTATCATTAAATGGTGGTAAAACGTGGTCAATGCAGTATAATCAACCCACATCCGAATTTTATAGGTTGACTGTTGATAATCAGTTTCCATTTAGAATGTATGCCGGACAACAAGACAATTCAACTATATCTATTCCAAGCAGAGGTATTCCTTCACTTACACCATTTGAAAATTGGTTTAATGCTGGCGGAACAGAATGCTCTGATATTGCTGTACACCCAACAAATTCAAATATAATTTACTCAACTGGCTATAGTGGAGAATTTACCTATAAAAATTTAGAAACCGGTGAAGAGTATCAAAGAACACCTTATGTACACCTAACTGAAGGGACAAGACAAGATGAACTTAACTATAGATTTCAGTGGAATTATCCTGTTTTTATATCAAAATACAATCCTGATAATGTTTATGTAGGATCAAATGTTGTTCATATGACATCTGACAAAGCTGTAAACTGGAGTATAATTAGCCCTGACCTTACTAGGAAGCTACTAGAAAATGATGAAGAAAAAGCAGATATACCTGGTGGTCCAATTCAAAACGATGCTACTGGTGTTGAAGTATATTCATCAATTTTTTCACTGGAAGAATCCCCTCATAATGAAGGTGAAATTTGGACTGGATCAGATGACGGAATGATACATATAACAAGAGATGGAGGAAAAACCTGGAAGAATATAACCCCTAATAAGATTATACCTTATCAAGGAACAATTAATAAAATTGAGCTCTCATCACACAAAGCCGGAAGAGCTATTGTAGCTGTTTACAACTATAGAAACAACGATTTTAAACCATATATAATAATAACAGACGATTATGGCGTATCATGGAGATTACTAACAAAAAACAATGGCATTCCATCTAATCATTTTGTTAGAGCTGTTGCTGAAGACCCTATGAAGAAAGGCTTAATCTATGCTGGGACTGAATTTGGTGCTTACGTTTCATTTAATGAGGGAAAATCTTGGAACTCACTTCAATTAAACCTACCACATGTTCCCATAACAGATATGGAAGTAACACAAAATGATTTGGCAATTTCAACTCAAGGTAGAGGTTTCTGGTTGCTTGATAAGATTAATATACTACAAGAAATTAGTCAAATAGAAACAAAACCAGATAAACCACATTTGTTTAACCCAGAACCAGCCTTAAGAACAAATTTAGGTGGTGGATGGAGATCAGGAGGAGTAAGCTTTGAGAACGATATATCTTTTTATCTTCCTAATGACATCTCTTTAGATAAAATTGATATGTATATTAAAGATAAAGACGGTAATGTTATTGTTGATTTTAAGAAAAACACTGAATACTTATTTGATGTAGATTATGACTCATCAAAAATCTATGCTGGTGTACATACTGTGTACTGGGATTTAGAACATAAAGCACCAAAAATTCAAAAAGACTTTGTTTCTATGTATTATAGTTCACGTAGTGGATATGGACCAGAAGCAGTACCAGGTGACTATAATGTTGAACTTATTACAATGGATCAAAAGTACTCAACCACACTATCTGTTAAAATAGACCCCAGATGGGACATTCCTGAAGGTGATTTAGTAAAACAATTTAATACTGCAAATGAAGTTATTGACATGATTAATGAATCTCAAGA
>JAYZHZ010000074.1:0-5625 GCA_036166035.1 Bacteroidota bacterium | reverse complement strand
ATACACCTGGACATGTTGATTTTTCCTATGAGGTATCCAGATCTATAGCTTCTTGTGAAGGGGCATTGTTAGTAGTTGATGCATCTCAAGGAATTCAAGCCCAAACAATTTCAAACCTTTATCTCGCGTTAGATCAAGGTCTAGAAATAATTCCAGTACTAAATAAAATTGATCTACCTGGTGCAATGGTAGATGAGGTCTCTGATCAAATTATGGAGTTAATTGGTTGTAGAAAAGAGGAGATATTACATGTAAGCGCAAAAGACGGTATAGGAATAGGCGAATTGGTTGATAAAATAATAAAAAATATATCTCCACCAGTAGGTGATGAAAACAAAGAGTTGCAAGCAATGATTTTTGATTCAGTATATAATTCTTTTCGAGGAATTGAAGTCTTGTTCAGAGTATTTAATGGAAAAATAAAAAAAGGGGATAAGGTTAAATTTGTTAACACAGGTAAGGAGTATGATGTAGATGAAATTGGAATATTAAAGTTAAAAAAAGATTCTTGCAAAGAAATTTCTGCAGGGAATGTTGGGTATTTAATTTCTGGAATAAAAGATGCAAAAGAGGTCAAAGTAGGTGATACTATTACACATATTGGCAATAAATCTACCGAAGTAATTAAGGGGTTTGAGGATGTAAAGCCTATGGTTTTTGCAGGTATTTACCCTGTTGATAGTTCGGACTATGAAGAGTTGAGAAATTCTCTTGAAAAATTACAATTAAATGATGCATCATTGGTTTGGGAGCCAGAGACATCTGCAGCTCTCGGGTTTGGTTTTAGATGTGGTTTTTTAGGGATGTTGCATATGGATATTATACAGGAAAGACTTGATAGAGAATTTAATATGTCAGTCATTACAACAGTTCCCTCTGTAGAATTTAAATGTTCAAAAACTAATGGAAACACTATCAATATTTATGCACCATCAGAAATGCCTGAACCTAATGAAATATCTAAAATAGAAGAACCTATGATTGCTGCTCAAATTATTACTAAATCAAACTATATAGGAGGGATAATAAAATTATGTATAGATAGAAGGGGAGTTTTAAATAATCAGGTCTATCTTTCAAAAGATAGGGTTGAATTATCATTTAATTTGCCTCTATCTGAGATAGTTTTTGATTTTTATGATAAACTAAAATCAATTTCTAGGGGTTACGCTTCACTTGACTACGAAATATCTGATTTCTGTGAATCAAATATGTCAAAGCTAGACATTATGTTGAATGGAGAGAAAGTAGATGCTTTATCTGCAATAGTACATAGAGATAAGGCGTATAATTGGGGTAAAAAATTATGTGAAAAGTTAAAAGAATTGTTACCAAGACAAATGTTTGAGATTGCAATACAAGCCTCAATAGGAAATAAAATTATTGCAAGAGAGACTGTTAGGGCATTGAGAAAGAATGTTACCGCTAAGTGTTATGGTGGTGATATTACAAGAAAAAGAAAGTTATTAGAAAAACAGAAAAAAGGTAAAAAAAGAATGAGACAAGTTGGAAATGTAGAAATTCCTCAATCAGCATTTATGGCAGTGTTAAAAATTGAACAGTAATATTATGGCAATAATAATTGATGGAAAAAAAATAGCTTCCTTGATTAAAGAAGAAATTAAAAATCAGGTTGAAGAAATTATATCTAAAGGAGGAAGAGCTCCTCATTTGGCTGCAGTTTTGGTTGGTGATGATGGAGCAAGTCTAACCTATGTGTCGAATAAAGTAGCTTCATGTAAACAAGTAGGTTTTAAGTCTTCTTTAATTACGCTTCCTTACGAAATAGAAGAAGAAAAATTATTAAGTGAAATTACTAGATTAAATGAAGATAAAGAGATAGATGGGTTTATAGTTCAATTACCTCTTCCAAAACATATAGATGGGGATAAAGTCCTTTTAGCAATAAATCCAAAAAAAGACGTGGATGGATTTCATCCTACAAATTTTGGCAAAATGGCTGTTGATATGGAAACTTTTGTTCCGGCTACACCTTATGGAATAATAGAACTATTAGAAAGATATAATATTGATACAAACGGTAAACATACTGTAGTGATTGGTAGGAGTAATATTGTTGGGAGACCAATAAGTATTCTTATGAGTAGAAAAGCTAAATGGGGTAATTCAACAGTAACTGTCGTTCATAGTAGAACAAAAAATTTAGAATTTTTCACTAAAAATGCAGATATAGTCATATCTGCATTAGGAGTACCAAATTTTCTTAAGGCTAACATGGTTAAAGATGGGGTTGTAATCATTGATGTTGGGATCACTCGAGTGAAAGACTTAAATAAAACAAAAGGGTATGTGTTAAAGGGAGATGTGGATTTTGACTCTGTAAAAGAAAAAGCAAGTTATATAACACCTGTTCCTGGAGGTGTTGGGCCAATGACAATTATTTCATTACTTCAAAATACTCTTAAAGCATACCATCAAAGTGAAAAAAGGATCTGATTCTCTTCCTGTTATGGAATCTTTCTACAGTATACAAGGAGAGGGATATCATTCTGGCAAGTCAGCATATTTCATCAGGCTTGCAGGTTGTGATGTCAATTGTAAATGGTGTGATGTTAAGGAATCTTGGGAAATTAAAGAAAATCAGTACGTTAAAGTATCAAAAATTATTGATAAGGTAAAAAAAATTAAATCAGATGTTGTTGTAATAACTGGAGGAGAACCTCTATGTCACAACTTGGAAATTCTTACTTATGGTATTAGAAAACTTGGTAAAAAAATACATTTAGAAACATCTGGAACAGAACCACTTACAGGTGAATTTGATTGGATTTGTTTATCACCAAAAAAATTTAAAAAACCTCTTGAAAAGTATCTTAGTATTTCTGATGAATTAAAAATTATAATTTTCAATAGCTCTGACTTTAGATGGGCAGAGAAATATGCCAATAAAATGAATAAGAATTCAGAATTAATCTTACAACCTGAGTGGTCAGTAGAAAAAAAAATGAATCCACTTATTTTGGATTATATTAAAAAAAATCCAAAATGGAAGATATCACTACAAATTCATAAATATTTAAACGTCGATTAATATGCGTTTTACTGTATTTTTAATTCTAATTTTTTTTATTTCGAATTTAACTTATAGTCAAGGTAAAAAGAAGTATGAGAAATTTTATATCGAAGGAAATGCAATGTACAATATAGGTGAGTTTGATGAGGCAATTAAATACTATAAAAAGTCAATTAAAATTAACCCAAATTTTTGTCATGCATCATATAAGTTGGGATTGACATATCAGAAAATTCACGAATATAATATGTTCGAAAACATATTTATTAACATTCTTGGAAAGAACTGTTCCGAATATTTAGATGAAGTAAACTATAGTTTGGGGGAATATTATTTTTATTTGGGAAAGTATCAGCTATCAATCAGACATATCGAAAAAATTTCAGACTCGTTAAAATTTGTTGGGGATTACAAACTTCTAAATAGTTTAAAATTTAGTCTAAATTATAAAAACACTAATCACTTAGAAATATCAAGAAAAGACACTCTAAAAAATTTTGTTCACCAATATTCACCATATTATGAGATTAAATCACAAAATTTATTTTATACCGTTAGAGAGGGAGACAGACTCTTTGATGATGAAAATTTGTTTTATACCCCTATAACAAATTATTCTTTTGGTTCCTCATATAATCCACTAACAAAATTAAATACCCAAAATAATGAAGGCACATTGTCTTATTCATCAAATTCTAATTTTGTTGTGTTTACTTCATGTGAGATGAATTTCAAAAAAAACACTTGTGATCTTTATTATTCTAGTAAGATAGATGAAGTTGCATGGACAACACCTATGAAGTTCGATGATAATATTAATTCGGAGTTTTGGGATTCCCAACCTTTTATATACGATAATAGAGTATTGTTTTTTGTTTCAAATAGACCAGGGGGAAAAGGTGGTCGTGATATTTGGTATTCAGTTCTTGATGATTCTGGAAAATGGAGAGACGCAAAAAATTTGGAAAAGTTAAATTCAACCAATGATGAAATAGCACCATTTGTAAACGATGGTATCTTATATTTTTCATCAAACCAAAACAATTCATTTGGTGGTTATGATATCTACCACTCTAATAATTTAGTTTCTCTTAGACCTACCATTGTAAATGTTGGGAGTTCAGTTAATAATCAAAATGACCAAACTTCAATATTTATTTATGAAGGTATGATATTTTTTACTGAAGAATCAAAGCTGGATCAAAAAATAAAAAGTAGAATTATTCTTGGTGAGATCAATAAAATCAATTATTCTGATAATGGATTGGTTTCATTTGTGGTAAAAGATTCTTTAACTATGTCGATTATTGAAACTAGAATTACACTTATTCAAGATAACGAGTATACGATTATAGACCCATTAATTTCTGAAATAGCAAGTTTTAAAAAGAGTGATTTAATAAATTCTAAAATTCTAATTGAAAAAGAGGACTACTTTCCTAGGATTATAAGTGAATTTGAAATGGATACGGTTGTTACATTATTAAAACGCATGAAAGATGAATTTATACTGGAGAATGTTTATTTCGATTTAGATAGTTATGATTTGAATATTGATTCTAAGCAAACTCTTGATATAATAAGTCTCTGGTTACAAAATAATTCTCACTATAAAATTGAAATAGGTGGTCACACTGACAGACTCGGTTCAGAGGAATATAATTTAGATTTATCAGAAAAGAGAGCCTTATCAGTTTATAATTATTTACTCTCAAAGCAAGAAGAATTATCAAACCTATCTTATAAAGGTTATGGCAGCACTATACCACTTAGAAAAAAATATGATGGTCCAAAAAACAGAAGAATTCAATTTAAGATTCTGAAATGATATCCAAATTATGTCTCCAATATTAATTTTTTGTTAAAAAGTCTTAAAATTAAATATCAAAAAAAAACGAGAAATGTCATTGATTTTTCGCAGTAATTGTTAAAATTGCTATTAGGTTTTCGTTAAGAAAACCCTAAAATGTACGTCTATTCGCTCGAAATGAAGATTTTGGGTCGGGGAGACGTGTCTGTGTTTTAGTCTATTTTTCTCATTTTTGAGATAAAGTAGTCTTATACCCGGATTATTATATTTTTAAACAATTGTTAAATAATTAAACAATAAACTATGTTTAGATTTTTACTAGTTAGTTTCTTGTTCTTGGCTTCAAACTTATGGGCTCAAGACAGAACTATCACGGGTAATGTTTCATCAGATGACGACGGAAGTGGTCTTCCAGGTGTTAATGTTATCCTTCAAGGTACGACTGTTGGTACTACTACAGATGTCAACGGCTCTTATTCGCTAGATGTTCCTAGTGATGGAGGTACCTTAGTATTTTCATTCATTGGTTTAGCATCGCAAGAAATTGCAATTGGTGCGAGATCAGTGGTGGATGTAGTTATGAGCTCTGATGTTGAAGAACTTCAAGAGGTTGTTGTAACTGCATTGGGTATCACCAAAGAAAAAGCTGCATTGGGATATGCGGTAACTTCTGTTGGTGGTTCACAGCTTGAAGCTAGACCCGAAGCAGACATAGCACGTTTATTAAGAGGGAAGGTCCCTGGTGTTGATATCACTTCTCAAAGTGGTGTTACAGGAACTG
>JAYZHZ010000073.1:0-5422 GCA_036166035.1 Bacteroidota bacterium | reverse complement strand
GTCACTTACCAGGTTTTAATCATATGTATGTAAATGGTTATTCAAGTAATAATGTAAATTATCTAAATTATCAAATAGGTTCAAGCTATAATGAGAATAATAATACTGTAATTGTGAGGGGACATAGATCAGGTAGAGGTGCTTCAATTAATGGTGAAAACATAGATGACGTTTTACCAGATAATCGTCTTTATAGAGGAAGAAGAGAAAGTGGAATTACAAATGAAAATATTCAAAGAAACTCTGATAATAATATCCGAAATGCAACTCAAAATTCATTTTTAAGAGATAGATCTAGTGATATTTCAAGATTAAATGAATCTAGATCTAATAGGAGTTCATCTCTTCAAAATCTTAGTAGAAAATCTCGTAATCAAACTAATATATCTAATTCTCAAATAAATGCTATTAATGATTCATTCTCAAATAATAGATATAGATCTTCTATAGGAAGCTCAGAAGGTTATTCTGGTAGAATGAATGAAATTGTAGTATCAAATGATGGCAGAAGAGCGAGTTATTCTGCTCCATCAGGATTTGGTAGATCAAATGGTTTTTCTACTTTCAAAAATAGTGGAAATACCAGTAATTCTTCGGGAATGAGTAGCTATGGTGGTAGAAGTAGCTACAACAATAGTGGAAGTAGTAGCTATAGTAGCGGAAGTAGTTACAGTGGAGGTGGAAGTTCTGGGACTGCTGTTAGTGGTGGAAGTAGTGGAGGATCTTCAAGAGGTGGTAAATCAAACTAAAGAGTTATTTATTTTATTTCAAGGAATCTAAAAAAAATGAATAAATATTTTTATTTATTTTGTATTCTATTCTCTGCTATAAGTTTTGATACATTATCTCAATATGGATACTATAAAGATGTCTTGAAGTTTAGTCATTCATTTAGGGGGGGGTCTGCAAGAATTCAGTCAATAGGTGGAGCTTCAACTTCTCTTGGAGGAGATATTAGTTCAATAACATTAAACCCAGCAGGTTTAGGATTTTTTAATAAAAAAAATTTTTCTATTAGTTATAATAATACATCTCTTAAATCTAATTCAACTTATCTTGGAGAAAAATCAGATGTTAAAAGTAATTTTGATAGGATTGATAACTTATCCGTTGTATTTCCAATTAAAAGATCAGTTGGATTATTTAATTCAAGAATAAACGATTGTCTTGATTGTCCAAAATTTAATTTAGGTATATCTTATAGCGTAGTTAAAGACTTTTCAAATGAAAGATTATATCAGGGTTATAATGATAATAATTCTATATTGGATTACTTTTTGAATGATGCACAGGGAGTTCCCTTATCTCAAATATCGAATTCTCAACCGATATCAGGCATTGGATTACTTCAAGAAGCATACGACCATTATCTAATTAATCCGGATGAAGATTTACCTGGAACCTATTTCTCTTTTATAGGAGGATTCCCTTTACAAAGGGAGGAAATTTATAATTCAGGTAAGATTTCTAAGTTTTCAATATCATCAGGTACTAATATTAAGGATAAGTTTTTTCTAGGTTTTGGAGTAAATATTTATTCAATAGGTTATAATCAAGAGAGAATATATAGTGAAAATCAGTTTGAATTAGTAAATGAATCTGGAGAATGGGAATTTGAGGGTATATTAGACTACCTTATCCTTAAAGATTTCTTTAAAATATCTGGTGCTGGAGCTTCTTTTTCTGCAGGATTAATATTCAAACCTTTAGATGAATTAAATTTTGGTATCAATTATGAGTCTAAGACAAAATATTCACTTAAAGAAGAACTATTTAATGAATTAGAAACAAAATATTTTGATTATTATTTTGAACCTGAAGATACTGTTCTTGGAAATTCTATTTCTGGGACAGCGACAAATGTTGCAGACTACAGATTTACCTCACCTTCAAAAATCAGTATTGGCTCTTCTTATTTTTTCAAAAAATATGGGTTCATTTCAGCCGATATTGATTTAATTAACTATTCATCTTCTAATGTTGAATCATATGACTTTAATCCTTTTCAAGATAATAGTGAGATAAATATTCTATACAAAAGTCTATCAGTTAACTATAGGTTTGGTATAGAAGGTAGGTATGAAAATTTTTATTTAAGGCTAGGGTATAATTTTTTAGCTGATCCAAGTAGAGATTTGATTAATTCTGGTATAAAGAATAACTTGATAAAAAAAAGTTTTGGAGTTGGTTATTTATCAAATAGATTTAGTCTTGATATTGCATATATAAACTTGGATAAGAATTCAAAAATTAATCCATACCCAATTTATATAAACCAACCAGTAGCTGATTTCTCATCTAATTATAGATCAATTTTATTAACATTAGGAATAAGAATTAATAATCGATAAAATTTCTTCTGTATTATTAACTGAAAAATCAGATCTATTGTAATATTTAAATCTCTCTTTATATAATTCGGAAACTTTTTTATCAGTAGAAATACTACTTTTAAATAAAGGTCTATTTTTATTTTTATTTATTCTTTCAACTAATATTTCCTTTTTTGAATCTATAAAAATAGATATTCCATTTTTTTTAATTAAATCCATATTATCATTAAAACATGGTGTTCCTCCACCTGTTGCTAAAATAAAATTATTATTTTTTTTTACTATTTTTTTGAGTACATCACTTTCTTTATTTCGAAAAAATTTTTCTCCTTTATCAGAAAAAATCTCATTAATTTTTTTTCCTAAATATTTTTCTATTTCAGTATCTAAATCAATAAAATTTAAATTAGTATTTTCGGAAATATATTTTGCTGTGGTTGATTTTCCAGAACCAGGCATTCCAACTAAAAAGAAATTTTTCATTTAAATGCTTATGTTTACTCCCCTAAGAATTTCCTTTGCATCAGGAAATTTATTGTAGTGCCACTTACCTGTTACTGTACCATTTCTTAGTAGAAAAAATCCTGGATTAGATCTAATGATAGTTTTTAGAACTGTAGCATCTCCATAAACATTCTTTATTTCTATGTTATATTTTTCTTTGAAATCATTAAATGATTTCGAGTCGCTTGACGTTATAATTATAGGTTCTATCCAAAAATTAATATTACTAACTAATATTTTCAGATGACTGATAAAATCTTCAAGTTTTCTTCCCTTTAAACCCATTTTGTTTACATCGTGGATAATTATAAAAAGCTTATTTCCCAGAAAGCTTTCATTGGTATAATCTCCTGTTTCATTCCACAAACTATAGTCAGTGATTTTAGGTTGGGCTTCAGGGTTTAATAATTTTATTTTTTTAAATGTAAAACTTTCATCTAGTGGATAACTTTCAAATTCATATTCTCTACCTTCTTTTTCCATTATATAACTATATTTTAATTCTTCACTAGGATTCATTAAATCAGGAATGTAATTACCAATTTTATATGCTCGGAAGTCTATAAATGGAAGGAAATTAATTGCAGAAAAACTTATAATAAGACATATTATAGTAGAAACAATAATAATTCCATTTCTAAATACTTTATCGTCAAAAATTTTAATGTAGAATATACCAACTTGATTTTTTAAATTTTTATTTAAGAAATATATTGAAATTGAAAACACAAGTAATATAATGTCTTTGTAAAATGACTCCCATGGAGTTAATTTTATTGCATCTCCAAAACATCCACAGTCTGTTACCTTATTAAAATAAGCAGAATAAAATGTAAGGAAAGTGAAAAAAACTATAAGACTCAGTAATAATTTTAAGACTATCCTCATTTTATAATTCATTAAAAGAGCAATACCAATTATAATTTCTAGAGTACATAAAACTATAGAAATCAGTAAAGCAAATGGAACTAATAGTTCAAATAATGATGTAAAATCGCTACTAAAAACGCCAAAATATTCTTCTAATTTAATCTGAGTTCCAACAGGATCATTTATTTTGATTAATCCAGAAAAAATAAAAATTGAACCAACTAAGTATCTTAAAATGGAATATATAAATCTCATATTTATTTATTTAAAATTTTTATTAGACAAAAAACGGAATAATTAATTATATCTTGATAATTGGCCTTTACTCCTTCAGAAATTAAAGTCTTTCCATCATTGCTCTCTATTTGTTTTGTTCTATATAATTTCATTAAAATTATATCAGTCATTGAACTTATTCTCATTTCCTTCCACGCTTCATCATAATCGTGGTTTTTATTTGCTAGAAGATTCATTGTATCCTCTGAATATATATCGTATAATTCTTCTAATTTATTTACATTAATTTCAATTTCATCATCCTTGTATTCAAGTTGTATAATTGCCATTATACAGTAATTGATTATCCCAATAAATTCATTTTCTATATCTTCATTAACTTTCATTGTATTTTTTTCCTGAACAGATCTAATTCTTTGGGCTTTGATAAAGATTTGATCAGTCAGAGACGGTACTCTTAGAATTCTCCATGCAGAACCATAATCTTTTGATTTTTTTAAATATATATCTTTACAGATATTGATAATTTTTTTGTAATCATTTATTGTAGATGTTTCCAAATTAATATTAATTTTTTTCAAAAATATGAAATCGATTTCAAAAACGGATCAATTATCGACCAAAAGATCTTTAAATATTAATGGAAATCTAATTGATTTGTCTAAACCATTAATTATGGGAATAGTTAATATGACTCCAGATTCATTCTATGATGGTGGAAATTATAATTCTAAAGATAAAGCTTTAAAAAGAATTGAAAAGATGGTTCAAAATGGGGCATCTATAATTGACATTGGCGGATGTTCAACTAGACCTGGATCAGAAATAGTATCTATTGATGAGGAGTGGAATAGAATAAAGGATATAATTAGAATTTGTTCCTTAAAGTTTAATAAAATAATAATTTCTGTTGATACTTTTAGATCCGAGATTGCCAGGAGATCTCTAGAAGAAGGAGCAAGTATAATAAATGATGTTTCTGGTGGAAGTTATGACAACAAAATGTTTAGTGTCATTTCTGAGTATAAAATTCCTTATGTTTTAATGCATATAAGAGGTACACCAAAGAATATGATGTCAAAAATCAATTATGATAACTTAATTGTAGATATAATGGATTATTTCATAAAAAAAATAGAAAAACTTAAATTAATGAATGTTAATGATATCATATTGGACCCAGGTTTTGGATTTGCTAAAGATTTCGACCAAAATTTAGAACTATTAAAAAATTTAAACTTTTTTACAACTTTTGATCTGCCAATATTGGTTGGTTTGTCAAGGAAGTCTTTTGTGAAAAAAAAATATGGTATAAAAAATTCCTTAAATGGTACCTTAGAATTAAATAAAATAGCTTTGAAAAATGGGGCGGATATAATTAGAGTTCATGACGTTAAAGAGCATTTAAAGTTGATTAAATGACATATAATTTTACTTAGTAGAACTATGATTTATATTATTTTTAAATCTTTTCCTAC
>JAYZHZ010000072.1:0-6139 GCA_036166035.1 Bacteroidota bacterium | reverse complement strand
CTCTATAAATTTTTTCCTTGCTAAATATTATATTAACTGATACTGGAAGATGGTCTGATGCATTATGTAATGAATTTGATATATCAGATGGTACAGATAGATTAGGCTGTTCATTGATTGCTAGATTATAATGCATACCATCATTACCAATTGTCTTATAAGATGAGTCAATAACAAATACTCTATCACTGAACATGAGCGAGTCAGAGAAAAGAATAAAATCAAATCTATCATCTAATCCACCATGTGATCCTCCTCCAAATTGAGTAGTTCTAGTAGATTGAGTATGTATAATTGAATAATCAGGATTATTATATGTCCCTGATAGAGACACTAGATCATGAAGATTGCCTTTACCTGATTCAGTGATAGAAAAAAGTTGATTATAAGCATCTTCATTAGTTGAATAAATATTCAAATCCCCTGCAACAACATAAAAATAATCATCCATTTCAGATAAATAATTTTTCAATTCAATGACCTGATCTCTTCTTCTTGCCTCATTATCACTGCCTTTAGATGCTTTGAGATGTAAATTAAAAACCAGAAAATTAACTTCCGTTTCTTTATGTCTTAATTCAAATATATAGATAGGCCTTGGATCACCATCCAACTTTGATGTTGAAATAAATTCAAACTTATTTTTATTATAAAATAAAGCCTGATCTATATCTGTATTTTCATCATCAATAAAATCTGCAGATAAATATTTATCATCAATGTTTTTTAAAACATTATTTTGAAAATTTAAAACCCCTTCATTATCTACCATCTCCTGAACTATCAAAACATCTGGAGAAATATAATTCATTATATTTTCAAAATCTAAATTCCTATCTGTTGATGAATTGAATCTCAACAAATTATATGTCACAACATTAACCGTGTCCTGAGAATAAACTGAAAAAATAACACTAAAAAATAGAATTATTAGAAGTGATTTTTTTTTCATGATGTGTTCTATAATTTAAACCTTTTAAGCATATCAAAGTTAGTTAAAACAGTTATAATTTAATTTTTTAAAACTTTTGTTTCAAAATTTTGGGATATATATTTGTTTAACATATAAGCACAGATGTTAAAAAAAAACTTACTAACAAACGAGTTGATAGATGAAAAATGGTGGATATCACCTCTTTTAGTTCTTCTTGGTTTACTTAGTTTTGTTGCTTATTCTACTTGGGCTGCTTGGCAAGGAGAATACTTTTGGTGGAGTGCAGGAAATGAGGGTTTTGGAGGGTATCTTTCTCCATTCTACTCTCCCACAGTATACATTGACCCTTCTAAGCCAGGTGTGCCTCCAATGTATCACTCTCTATTTGGTTCATGGCCAGATTGGTTAAGTTGGTTACCAGGTCAATCACCTGCATGGTTAATTCTCATTTTTCCTTTATCATTCAGGTTCACATGTTACTATTATAGAAAAGCATATTATCGAGCATTTTCATTAAATCCCCCTGCTTGTGCTGTTCACCCTATAAAGGGATTACCATCTAAAGTATCTGCAATTACTAATGGTAATATAAATGCATTCAATTCTGGTAAAAGATATGATGGAGAGACAGGACTCTTATTATTTCAAAATATACATAGGTATGCTATGTACTTTGCTGTAATTTTTATATTTATATTAAGCTACGACGCATTCTTAGCATTTTTCAATGATGGAAGATTTGGAGTTGGAGTAGGAACACTTATTCTTACTATTAACCCAATTCTCTTAGGATGCTACACTTTTGGTTGCCACTCTATAAGACATCTAATTGGTGGTAATTTAGATTGTTTCTCATGTAGCGTTTACCATGATAAAGTATCTCACAGTAACTGGAAAATTGTAACTTTTTTAAATAGAAGGCATCAATTATTTGCTTGGCTCAGCCTAGTATGGGTAGGATTTTCTGACGTATACGTTAGATTAGTATCAATGGGAATAATTAATGACATTAACACTTGGGGAATATAGTATGTTAGATATATCAGGAATTAAAAGGTTACAATTTGATGTTTTAGTAATAGGAGCTGGAGGAGCAGGTCTATCTGCAGCCATAGCAGCATCTCAAGAAAAAGATACAAGAGTAGGCCTTGTATGTAAGTCATTGCTAGGTAAAGCTCATACTGTTATGGCAGAAGGAGGTATGGCTGCTGCTCTTGGAAATGTTGACAATAGAGATGACTGGAAAATACATTTCAGAGATACTATGCGTGGAGGAAAAATGCTCAATAATTGGAAGATGGCTGAAATACATGCAAAAGATGCACCAAAGAGAGTAAGAGAATTAGAACATTGGGGTGCAGTTTTTGACAGAACCAAAGACGGTCTTATTAATCAAAGAAATTTTGGAGGGCATAGATATCCTAGATTAGCACACGTAGGAGATAGGACTGGACTTGAAATGATTAGAACTCTTCAAGATCATGGAATACATCAGGGGATTGATATTCAGATGGAATGTACAGCACTAGACATCTTAAAAGATAAATCTGGAAAAGTCTCTGGAATTGTTTGTATGTACAGAGAAACTGGTGAGTTTATAATTTTTGAGACCAAATCCTTAATATTTGCTACCGGAGGTGCTGGAAAAGCTTGGGAAGTAACATCAAATAGCTGGGAATATACTGGAGATGGTTACGGAATGGCATACGAAGCAGGTGCAGAACTCATAGATATGGAATTTAATCAGTTTCATCCAACAGGAATGGTTTGGCCTCCATCAGTAAAAGGTATTTTGGTTACGGAAGGGGTTCGTGGTGAAGGAGGAATTCTTAAAAATAGTGAAGGGAATAGATTCATGTTCGACTACATACCAAAAAAATTTGCTAATGAAACAGCTGATTCTGTAGAGGAAGCTGCTAGATGGCTTGAGGGAGATAAAGGTGCCAGGAGACCACCTGAACTATTAACCAGAGATGTTGTTGCTAGAGCAATCAACTCCGAAGTTAAAGCCGGTAGAGGTTCAGTTCATGGTGGAGCATACCTTGATATAGCCACACAAAGATCAGGCGAAGACATTAAAAGGAAACTACCTTCTATGTATCACCAGTTTAAAATACTTGCTGAGTTGGATATAACTAAAGAGCCTATGGAAGTTGGTCCAACATGTCATTACTTTATGGGTGGCATTAAAGTTGATGCTGAAACATCAATGACAACAGTAGATGGATTATTTGCTTGTGGTGAGGCAGCAGGTGGAATGCACGGTGCAAACAGGCTTGGCGGAAATTCTTTGTCTGATCTTCTTGTTTTTGGAAACCTATCTGGTATAGAAGCATCAAAATATTCAAAAAAATTAAATAATATACCTAAATCCGATGATGATGATATCAAAAGAATTATTAAAAATGCAACATCAATCTTGAATAGAGAGAAGGGAAATAATCCTTATCTTATCCATGAAGATCTTCAAAAAAACATGCAATACAATGTTGGTATTATTAGGACTAAGAAAGAAATACAAAATGGAATTAATAAAATTGAAGAAATGAAAATAAAATTTCAAAAAGTTAAAGCACCAGGATCAAGCCAATTTAACCCTGGATGGCATGAAGCTCTAGCACTTAGAAATTTACTTATTTCAGCTGAATCAGTTGCAAAATCTGCTTTACTAAGAGAAGAAAGTAGGGGTGCACACACAAGAGAAGACTTCCCATCAGAAATGAAAGAGTGGTTAGAATATAATATTATTAATAAGAAGGGAAAAGGAGGAAAGATGGAAACTATAAAAGTTAAGAGATCTAATCCAGATTCTGAACTCAAAAGAATTGCTAACTCTAGCATTGAAGATCTTGAAAAAGAAGTTAAATTAGATCATCATAAGTAATATAATATGAAAGAGAGAGACTTTAAAATTTATAGAGGTGATGATGAAAGAGGTGAATTAGTTAGCTATAAGTGCAATGTTTCTGAGGGTATGGTTGTCCTGGATGTTATTCATAGAATTCAAGCAGATCAAGCTAACGACCTTGCATGTAGATGGAATTGTAAAGCTGGAAAGTGTGGGTCTTGTAGTGTTGAAATTAATGGTAAGCCTAGACTTGCATGTATGACAAGAATGAATGAGTTTAAAGAAGATAAAACTGTAATAATTACTCCATTAAAATCTTTTCCAGTTATGAAAGATATAGTTCCAGACGTCACATGGAATTATGAGCAAAATATGAAAATAAAACCTTTTTCTCCTTCAAATAAGGATAAAGAAAAAGATTTTGTGATGATGCAAAAAGATGTTGATAGAGTTCAACACTTTAGAAAGTGTATAGAATGTTACCTATGTCAGAATATGTGTCACGTAATTAGAGATAATGAGGGTAAAGACAAGTTTTCTGGCCCTAGATTTATGACTAGACTTGCAAGTTTAGAGATGCATCCTATGGATAGAGCAGATAGAATTAAAGACATTAAGGATGTGCACGGTTCGGGTATGTGTAATATAACAAGATGTTGTACTGAAGTATGTCCAGAAGAAATTCAAATTACAGATGATGCAATCATACCTTTAAAAGAAAGAGTAGTTGATAGATTCTACGATCCAATAATGATATTATTCAGAAAACTTTTTGGAAAGAAAAAGAAAGAAACTACGAATTAAACTTCATCTCCTCCAAAGATATTCCTTTGGTTTCTGGCATCATTCTTAATACAAATACTAGTTGGAGTATCATCATAAATCCAAAAAAATAAAATATCATTCCTGGATTATTACCAAGCATATTTATAACATAAGGTGTTAAAGCCGTAATTAAAGCAGCAAAGATCCAGTGTGTTGCAGTTCCTAAAGACTGACCCTTAGCCCTAACGCTATTAGGAAAGATTTCAGAAATAAATACCCAAATAACTGTGCCTTGCCCAATAGCATGAGAGGCTATAAAAATTAAAATAAATGTTAGTAAGACATAAGAATTCAGAGAATATATAAAACATACCCCAATACTGATTAATGAAATTATATAACCTATTGAGCCAATTTTCATTAAGTATCTCCTGCCATATTTATCTATTAGTCTTAAACCAAACATTGTAAATACAAGATTCACAAAACCAATAGAAACCGAACTCATAAGAGAGTCACTAGTTGCAAGTCCTGCACTTTGTAAAATTTCTGGAGCATAATACAAAACAAAGTTTATCCCTGAAAGTTGATTAAAAAATGCTATGAGGAAAGCAAGAGATATCTGAAAGTTAAATAACCCTGAAAAAATAGAGTTACTTTTCTTGTTGACTGAGTTATTAATTTGAGCAATTCTTTTTGAAATCTCTGACTCAGGATAAATCTGCTTTAAAATTTCTTTTGCTTTTTGCTCATCACCTCTAAATAGTATTAACCATCGTGGGCTATTTGGTACTTTTAAAACAAAAAGAATATATACTACAGCTGGAATTGCTTCAATTCCAAGCATATATCTCCAGTCTATATCTCCTCCAAACCCTTGCAACAGATAATTTGAAAAAAATGCTATTAGTATACCAAATACTATATTAAACTGGTAAAGAGCAACCAGTTTCCCCCTACTCTCTTTATTAGATATTTCTGAAATATATGTTGGAGAGGCAACTGTAGAAGCTCCAACTCCTATACCTCCTATGAATCTAAAAAATGAAAACGAGTAAGGATCCCAAGCAATCGCAGATCCTAGTGCTGAAACCAAAAAGAGTATTCCAATCCATATTAATGTGTTTTTTCGTCCTATTCTATCACATGGTATAGATCCAAATAAAGACCCTAATACGGTTCCCCATAATGCCATTGACATAATAAAAACTCCGTGAAAGAGTGGAGTTGTACTCCATAATTCTCTTATTGGAAGATTAGCACCGCTAATTACTACCGTATCAAACCCAAACAGAAATCCAGCTAGCGCTACTGTTATAGACCAGTTAAATATTTTTTTCTTATCCATAGTTTGATATTTTTACTGAGTAAATATAAAATAATTCTACATGTTATTAGGCATAGACTTGGGTGGCACAAAAATTGAAGGAATTGTTCTCAAATCAAAAAAAAATCCTAAAGAAATAATTAGACACAGAGTTGACACTGAGGAAGATAAGGGATATTCTCAAGTAGTTAGCAATATCAAATTATTAGTAGATTATATTGAAAATAAAATCAATCATAAGTTCAATAGATTAGGAATTGGCACT
>JAYZHZ010000071.1:0-6127 GCA_036166035.1 Bacteroidota bacterium | reverse complement strand
TAATAATGCTATATACGTTTCAAATTCAAAAAATATTTCCATATTATATTAAATTGTAATATTTTAAATATTACGAGCAAATTTGTTTACTTTGGCATCTAAAATTAATAAGCGAAATTAATTATTTATATGAAAAATATTATTGAAGTTAAAGATATTTCTAGACATTATTTTGTAGGAGAACAAATTGTAAAAGCTTTAGATTCTATTACTGTAAACATTAAACAAAATGAATATGTTTCTTTTATGGGTGCATCAGGTTCTGGAAAATCAACTCTCATGAATATTATTGGATGCTTAGACTCACCTACAGGGGGTAACTATAAGCTTAATAGCAAAGATGTAAGTAATATGTCAGAAAATGAGCTTGCTGATATTAGAAATAAAGAAATTGGATTTGTTTTTCAAACATTTAATTTATTACCAAGAGCTTCTGCTCTAGATAATGTCTCTCTTCCCTTAGTTTATGCAGGATATTCATCAAGTCAAAGAAAAGAAATGGGTATGAAGGCTTTAAAAGATGTTGATTTAGTTGATAGAGCAACTCATAAGCCTAATGAATTATCTGGAGGACAAAGACAAAGGGTAGCTATAGCAAGAGCATTAGTAAACAGTCCAAGTATTATTCTTGCTGATGAACCAACAGGTAATCTTGATAGTAAAACTTCTTACAGTATTATGGATTTATTTACTGAACTGCATAATAGAGGTAATACTATAATTATGGTAACTCATGAAGAAGATATTGCTGCTTATTCTAAACGAATAGTCAGATTGAAAGACGGTTTGATATCATCAGATAAAAAAAATTAAATTATTAATAATGAATTTTGATATTACAAAGGCTAAAAAATCTAAAATTTCAAATGTTGATTTTTCAAACTTAGGATTTTGTAAATATTACTCTGATCATATGTTCGTTTCTGACTATGAAAATGGAAAATGGAAAAATTTTAGAATTACTCCTTTTCAAGACCTTAACATTTCTCCTGCATGTACAGCTCTTCATTATGGTCAAACCATTTTTGAAGGATTAAAAGCATACAAAAATTCTGATAATGAGACTCTAATATTTAGACCTGATAAAAATGCTGAAAGATTTAATAAAAGTGCAGAAAGAATGTGCATGCCAAAATTTCCCAATGATTTATTTATTGAGGCTATAGTGGAGTTATTAAAGGTGGATAAGGATTGGGTACCAAAAGGAAAGAATAATTCTTTATATATAAGACCTATATCATTTGCTGTTGATCCATATATAGGAATAAAACCTGCTGATAAATATATTTTTATTATTATTTGTGGTCTTGCTGGAGGGTATTATTCTGAGCCTGTAAAAGTTAAAATAGAAACAAAATATACTAGAGCCGTTTCTGGTGGTGTAGGATTTTCAAAAACAGCTGCTAATTATGCTGCTGCATTATATCCAGCAGTTATGGCCCAAAAAGATGGGTATCATCAGTTAATATGGACAGATGGTAAGGAACACAAGTATGTTGAAGAATCTGGAACTATGAATTTATTTTTTGTGATTGAGGATAAGCTGATTACTCCTCCATTAGGTGATACAGTATTGGATGGAGTAACTAGAGACAGTATAATCCGTTTATCTAAAAAACTAAATATTAAAATAGAAGTGAGAAAAATATCCGTAGAGGAAATAATTTTAGCACTTAAAAATGGATCAATTAATGAAGCGTTTGGTGCTGGAACAGCTGCAACTATTGCACCTATTAAAACAATAGGGTATGATTCTAATAATTATGATTTGCCTCTTATTTCATCAGATTCTTATTCCTCATTATTATTAGATTCACTAAATGATATTAAATATGGAATTTCAGAAGATAAGTTTAATTGGATTACTAAGATAACATAATGAATGCTGAACAAATTAATGATTTAAAAAAGCGAGCCTCTGCTTTAAGAGGATATCTTTGACTACGATAATAGAAAAAAACTAATTATTTCTAAAGAAAATCTATCTACAGAGCCAAATTTTTGGGATGATAGAGAAAAAGCAGAAAAAGTCTTAAAAGAGATAAGCTCAAATAAAGTTTGGATTACAGATTTTGATAATGTTTATTCTTCTATTATAGATTTAGAGACATTATATGAATTTTATCAAAGTGGCGATGTAGATGAAAATGAAATCAATAAAGAATTTCAAAAGGTCAATAATTTGCTAGAAAATCTTGAGTTTAAAAAGATGTTATCTGCTAAAGAAGATCAGATGAGTGCTATAATTGAAATTAACCCAGGAGCAGGAGGTACTGAGAGTCAGGATTGGGCAAGTATTTTAATGAGGATGTATATAATGTGGGCAGAATCCCAAAAATATAAAGTTAAGAAAGTTAATGTTCAACCAGGAGATACAGCAGGCATTAAATCTGCAATTTTAGGAATTGAAGGAGACTTTGCATATGGGTATTTGAAATCTGAAATAGGAGTTCATAGATTAGTAAGAATCTCTCCTTTTGATTCAGGAGCTAGGAGACATACATCTTTTGCATCAGTTTTTGCATATCCTGAAGTAGATGAAACAATAGAAATTAATGTAAACCCTGGAGATATTTTGTGGGAAACATTCAGAGCAAGTGGAGCAGGTGGACAGAGTGTAAATAAGATTGAATCTGCAGTTAGGCTAAAACATGAACCCTCAGGTCTCATTATTGAGTGTCAACAAGAAAGAAGTCAGTTGTTAAATAAGGAAAAAGCAATGAAAATGCTAAAATCAAAACTATATCAAATCGAAATTGATAAGATTAATAAAGAGAAGGATGAAAGAGATAGTGCAAAATTAAAAATTGATTTTGGATCACAAATAAGAAACTACGTTCTTCACCCATATAAGATGATTAAAGATGTTAGAACAAATATTGAGAGAGGGGATGTAAATAATGTTTTAGATGGTGATATTAATGATTTTATTAAGGCTTTTCTATTGGAAAAAGAAAATTAAATTCATAAACTTACACGTCTAATTTTCACTTATGATTTTTTTATGATTCAGAGTAAAAAATCCAATGATTTTGTTGCAAAAACTGAGTTGAAAGTATCTCCTTTTTTTGAAAGGACCTCTAAAATAAATATGTCTCAGGAATGGAAAAGATGGGGTGGCTATCTTTCTGCAACCAAGTATGATTTAAATCATGATAACGAATATTTTGCAATAAGAACTAAAGCTGGATTGTTAGACATTTCTCCATTGTATAAGTATAGGATAAAAGGAAAAGATTCCCAAATTTTTTTAAATAGGTTGGTTACAAGAAATATAAAAATATGTAAAGAAGGCCAAGTCATGTATTCTCCTTGGTGTGATGAAAATGGAAAAGTTATTGATGATGGTACTATCCAAAGAATTGGAAAAGAAGATTTTAGACTTACAAGTGCTGAACCGAACTTATCATGGTTAGAACTTAATTCTTTTGATATGGAAGTAACTATTTATGATGAATCTGATAAAGTTTCTGCTTTAGCTCTTCAAGGTCCAAACTCAAGAGATATTATTAACTCGATTTCATCTAAATCAGTGAACAATTTAAAATTTTTTGGAATGATGGAAACTGATTTCAACGGAATTCAGGTATCAATTTCTCGTACTGGGTATACTGGTGATTTAGGATATGAAATTTGGATAAATCCTACAGATTCTATTAAAATTTGGGATATGTTAATTAAATATGGGAGAAATTATGGAATAACACCAGTTGGACTAAATGCTTTGGATATTTCTAGAATAGAAGCATCCCTTATTCTTCTAGATGTAGACTATATTTCTTCAAGACATGCACTCATTGAAGATAGAAAGTCTTCACCATATGAATTGGGATTAGGTTGGACTGTTAAGTTGGATTCTGGAAATTTTATTGGATCTAATGCTCTTAATAATGAAAAAAATAATCCTTCAGAATGGGAATTTGTAGGGATAGAGATTTTATGGGATGAACTTGAAGGACTTTATAAGAAAGTGGGATTACCACCTGATCTTCCTCATGCTGCATGGAGAGATAGTACTCCCTTATATTCTAACAAAACTCAGGTGGGATACGCTACTAGTGGATGTTGGTCTCCTATTCTCAAAAAATATATTGCTCTTGCTCATGTCAAATCAAAATACTCTTCTTTGGATACGATTTTAGATTTTGAGGTAAAAGTAGAACATTACAGACATTTAACACCTGCTAAAATAGTCAAGACACCTTTTTATAATCCTAAAAGAAAGATATCATGTCCAGATTAGATAAGTATGATGCTATTATAATCGGAGGTGGTCATAATGGTTTAACGGCAGCAGCATATTTATCAAAAGCTGGAAAAAAAGTTTTGGTTTTAGAGAGAAGACATGTTTTAGGGGGAGCTGCAGTTACTGAGGAAGTTTTTCCCGGATTTAAATTTTCAGTCTGTTCTTATGTAGTTAGTTTATTGAAGGCTAATGTTATAAGGGAATTAATGTTGCCACGATTTGGACTAGAAATATTACCTCTTGAAAGTACGTTTACCCCTCTTGATAATGATCATTTGTTTAGAACATCAGACTATGATCAAACTTATAAGGAAATATATAGACACTCAAGAAAGGATGCTGAGAACTATACTAGGTTTGGTCCACTAATGGGTCAGGTTGGTATGGCAGTTAGACCAATTCTTGAAACAGTTGCTCCTAATGCTATAAGGCCAAGTATTAATGATTTGGTTTCTTTAAAAAATCTATTAGGTCACGTAAAAGGATTGAATAATGAAACTTTTGAATATTTATGTAAGCTTATGACAATGAGTTCTGCTGATTTTCTTGATGAATGGTTTGAATTTGAACCTCTTAAGGCAACAATGTCAGCTAGTGGAATAATTGGAACATTTATGGGACCAAGATCTCCTGGTTCTGCTTATGTTATGCTACACCATTATATGGGAGATATTGATGGTTCATTCAGAGCTTGGGGTTTCCAGAGAGGAGGAACTGGTGAATTAAGTATGACTATAGCTCGTTCTGCACAACATTTTGGTGCAGAAATTTTAACGGAAACTTCAGTTGATAAAGTAATTGTAAAAAATGGTAAAGCTGTTGGTGTTGCTTTAGAGAATGGAGACGAATATAAATCAGATATAGTGATTTCAGGTTTAGATCCAAAACTGACATTCCTTAAAATGATTGATGAAAATGATTTGCCTGCTGATTTTGTAAGAGATATAAAAAACTTTAGAATTAGAGGTTCTTCTGGCAAGGTAAATTTAGCACTTGACGGATTACCAAATTTTACATCTTTGCCAGGAGATGGTCCTCATTTGAGAGGAGCTATTTCAATTAGTCCTAGTTATGATCATCTTGAAAGAGCTTATGATGATGCTAAATATGGAAATTTTTCTAAGGAACCTTACATGGACATAATTTTGCCTTCAGTATTAGATCCTGCAATGGCTCCGCCAGGCAAACATGTTATGTCTTGTTTTGTTCAATATGCACCATATAATATTAATGGGGGTTGGGATGATATTAAAAGGGAAGCCTTTGGTGATGCTGTTGTTAATACTTTATCTAGATTTTCTCCTAATATAAAAGACCTAATTCTACATCGTCAAGTTTTGACTCCAATGGATTTGGAAAAAACTTTTGGATTAACTGAAGGAAATATTTTCCATGGTGAGTTGACATTACAACAACTTTTTTCATTTAGACCTGCTGTTAAATGGGCTGATTATACAACTCCAATAAAAAACTATTATCAGTGTGGATCTGGCACGCATCCTGGAGGGGGAGTTACTGGGTCTCCAGGAGAAATGGCTGCTAAGAAAATACTTAAAATATGGTAAAAGATAAATTTGATTATATAGTTATTGGAGGTGGTATAAATTCACTGATTTCTGCGGCACTTTTGGCTAATAAAAATAAATCTGTATTATTATTTGAGTCAAATGATAAAGTTGGAGGAATGGCTTCCTCAAATGAATTCTTACCTGGCTTTAAATGTAATTTAATTTATGATTATATAAAATGGATAGATAATAGAGTAATTAAAGATTTAAAAATAAATAAAGCCTCTCTTGAATTCATAAATAATGATACGTATAGAATTTCTTTAAATTCTCAAGGCAATAATCATATTTTTTTTAGTAGGGATAATAAAAA
>JAYZHZ010000070.1:0-3195 GCA_036166035.1 Bacteroidota bacterium | reverse complement strand
ATTTTATTTTCTGATGTTCTTCCTTTTAAAAATTTGTCTGATTTTTTTGAATTACCTTCAACAAGAATTTTATAAACATTATCAATAGTTAAATTATTTCTTTCAAGAGAATGTTTTTTTTGTTTATCAATTATTTCATTTAGTCTTCTTTTTTTTATTTCAAGTGGTACATCATCTTTAAATTTTCTTTCTGCTAATGTTCCAGGTCTTTCAGAATAATAAAACATATAGGAATAATCATATACTACTTTATCCATTAAAGTGAGAGTATCATTATGTTCTTTTTCTTTTTCAGAACAAAATCCAGTTATAAAATCTGAAGATATTGCAAAATCATCACCTAGATTGCTTTTTATATCTTTTATTTTTTCTAAATACCACTCTCTGTCATAAGTTCTATTCATTTTTTTTAAAATTCTTGAGTTTCCACTTTGAGCTGGTAGATGAATATAATTGCATATGTTTTCATGTTTTTTTATGACATTTAAAACATCAATTGTTATATCTTTAGGATGAGATGTAGAAAATCTAATTCTTAGATCTGTACTGATTTTAGCTGCCATCTCAAGCAAATCAGAAAAAGAAATAATATTATTTATATCTAAACTTCTTTCAAGTTTCTTTTTGTTATTAAATTTTTCTGACCATTTGTAAGAATCAACATTTTGACCAAGTAAAGTAATTTCTCTATAACCTTTATCAAATAAGTTTTTAGCTTCTTTCACTATACTGTATGGGTTTCTACTTCTTTCTCTTCCTCTAGTATATGGAACAACACAAAATGAACACATATTATCACATCCTCTCATAATTGAAATAAAAGCGTTTATTCCATTAGAATTTATTCTAACTGGTTCAATGTTTTCATATGTTTCTTCTAATGAGAGGATTGTATTAACAGATTTTTCACTTTTATCTTTAACATTAGATATTAAATTTGGTAGATCTCTATACGAATCTGGTCCAGCAACTATGTCTACTATTTTTTCTTCATTAAGAAGCTTTTCTTTTAATCTTTCCGCCATACAACCAAGAATACCTATAATTAGAGATGGTTTACATTTTTTAATTTTATGAATATTTTTTAATCTATTTCTTATAGTCTCTTCAGCTTTTTCTCTTATTGAACATGTGTTTATCAATACAATATCAGAATCAGATAACTCATTAGTTAGTGTGTATCCTTCTTTTTCTAAAATAGATGCAACTATTTCACTGTCAGAGAAATTCATAGCGCATCCATAACTTTGTATGTATAGTTTATTCATAATTAATATTAGACAAATTTACATTAAGACTGACAAAATGTCAATAATGATATTCTTAATAAAATTATTTATATTAATGATGTAAACAATTAACCTATACCATTATGATTAAGAAACTTTTATTAATCCCAATTTTTTTATTATGTGTAATTATTTCATTTGCTCAAAAAAGAAATAATTCTAAGGAAACTATATCTTTTAACCAAGAACTATATGGTTCAATTAAATATAGACTTGTAGGACCATTTAGAGGTGGTAGAGCAGGAACTGTTTCAGGAGTTGTTGGCAATAGAAATCTTTATTATATGGGTACAGCAGGTGGAGGTGTATGGAAGACAGAAGATGCTGGAAATACATGGAAATCAACAAGTGATGGTTATTTTGGTGGTAGTATAGGTGCAGTTGCTGTAAGTGAATCCGATCCCAATATAATTTATGTAGGTGAGGGTGAACAAACTTTAAGAGGAAATGTTTCTTCAGGTAAAGGAATGTGGAGAAGTAATGATGCAGGTGAAACGTGGACCTATATTGGCCTTCCAAAATCTGAACATATTTCTAGAATTAGAGTTCATCCGTCTAATCCCGATATAGTTTATGTAGGAGTTATAGGAAATTTATGGAAACCAAACGTTGAAAGAGGACTATATAAATCAATAAATGGAGGTAATACATGGAATAAAGTTTTATATATCTCTGATAAAGCTGGTGTAGGAGATGTTATAATAGATCCTAATAACTCAAGAATAATCTATGCATCAACATGGCAAATGAAGAGAAATGGTTACAGAATGGATAGTGGTGGTCCAGATAGTAGGATTTTAAGAAGTTTTGATGAAGGTAATACTTGGGAAGATATTTCTGAGTTTAAAGGTCTTCCTAAATTTCCTTGGGGAATTGTTGGTATAGCAATCTCGCCTGTGAATTCAAAAAGAATTTGGGTTATGATTGAGGCTAAAAATGGTGGGCTTTTTAGATCTGATGATGGTGGTAATAATTGGAAAAAAATAAATTCAAATAGAGCTCTTAGACAAAGAGCTTGGTATTATACTAGAATTTATGCTGATACTAAAAATGAAGATAAAGTCTATGTTTTAAATGTAAGTTATGGAGTTTCTACAGATGGAGGAAAAACGTTTACTCTTAAAAACGCACCTCACGGTGATCATCACGATTTGTGGATTGATCCACATGATAACATGAGAATGGCTATTGCTGATGATGGGGGTGCTCAAATTTCAAATGATGGTGGAAATAATTGGACAACCTATCATAATCAACCAACGGCGCAATTTTATAGGGTTACAACAGACAACGCTTTTCCTTATAGAATTTATGGTGCTCAGCAGGATAATAGTACTGTAAGGATTAAACACAGAACATCTTCTTCTTCTATTACAGAAAGGGACTGGGAGTCTACAGCCGGTGGAGAAAGTGCACATTTAGCTCCAGATCCAAAAAATAATAATATAGTTTATGGAGGTACTTATAAAGGATATATGATGAGAAAAGATCACTCAAATGATCAAACTAGATCAGTAAATGTCTGGCCAGATAATCCTGCTGGTTCAGGAGCAGAAGTTATGAAGTATAGATTTAATTGGAATTTTCCTGTAATGTTTAGTCCAAATGATCCAAATAAGTTGTATGCTGGCTCAAATTATCTTCATTTAACTACAAATGGTGGTCAATCTTGGAAAAGAATTTCAGGCGATTTAACAAGAAACATACCTGAAACAATACTCTCTTCAGGTGGTCCTATAACTCAAGATAATACAGGTGCAGAATTTTATGCAAATATTTTTGCTATTGCTGAATCTGAAATTGAAAATGGTGTTATATGGACTGGAAGTGATGACGGTTTAATTCATGTAACCAGAGATGGAGGAAAAAATTGGGAGAATGTTACACCTCCTGAAAATTTATCTCC
>JAYZHZ010000069.1:0-5814 GCA_036166035.1 Bacteroidota bacterium | reverse complement strand
ACATCGTCTGTTGATTCAGAAACCGAAACAATGATACAGAATGCAATCTCAGAAATTCTTAAAAACAGAACTTCTATTGTTGTAGCGCATAGACTATCAACGATTAAAGAAGTTGATAAGATAATTGTACTTGAAAACGGAGAAATTAAGGAAGAAGGTAATCATGATGAGCTAAGAAGCAAAAATGGTTATTACAAAAAACTCTATGAAATGCAGTATAGAAACATTGCGTATTAGAGGGTAGTGTTTTTTTCTTCCTCTATCTGATTATTGTATAAATTAAAGTAGTGCCCTTTTATTGATAACAATTCTTTGTGTGTCCCTTTTTCTATTATCTTACCCTCTTCTATAACTAATATTTTTTTTGCGAGTTTTACTGAAGAAATTCTATGGGAGATTATTATTGATGTTGTATTTGACATTATACTTTTCAAGTTTTCTAAAATAACATTTTCTGTTTTTGTGTCAACTGCTGAAAGACAATCATCAAGAATTAAAATTTTTGGTTTTTTTATAATAGCCCTAGCTATAGAGACTCTTTGCTTTTGACCACCAGAAAGAGTTATTCCTCTCTCTCCAACTTTAGTTTTATAGTTATTTGGAAATGAATTTATATTTCTAATTAAGTCTGCATTTCTTGATGCTTCTTCAACATCTTTAAATTTTTTATCTTCAGTGCCAAACAAAATATTGTTTTCAATTGTATCTGAAAACAAAAATACGTCTTGAGGTACGTATCCAATTTGTCTTCTGAAATTTGTTATGTCTAGGTCTTTTATTTCACAATCATCAAGTAATATTTTCCCATTATCTACATCAAATAATCTAAGTATGCTATTGGCTACTGTGCTTTTGCCAGAGCCTGTGGATCCAATGATACCCAATGATTCTCCAGCATTTATTTTGAAGGATATATTATCCATGCCAACAATACCTGTATCTGGGTATCTGAATGATACATTTCTAAATTCAATTTTTCCAGAAATGTTTAATTTTTTGTTTTGTATGGATACTATGTCTGTCTTTTCATTTAGGAATTCATTAATTCTTTTCTGAGAGGCAGAGGCCCTCTGGATGATACTTGTTATCCAGCCTAGTGCAGTCACAGGCCAAGTTAATAGATAAACATAAATTAAAAACTCAGCAATGTTCCCTAAAGTTAAATTTTCATCAAATACTTCTAGTGCTCCAACATAAATAGTAATAACAATACTCAATCCTATTAGTGTCATAATTATTGGAAAGAATAACGCCAAAACAAATTGTAGCTTTAAAGATTTACTTTTGTATTCATCGCTTTTATTGCTAAACACTTTTGAGAAATTAATTTCTCTTACAAAAGATTTTATTAGCCTAATCCCTGAAAAGGTTTCCTGAACGTAGGTGGAAAGATCAGATAATGATTTTTGAATCTGCTCAGATCTTTTGTTTATAATGTTTTGGACAAAATAAATACAAACTACAAGGAAAGGGAGAGGCATTATGCTATAAAATGCAAGATTTGGGTTTATGTAAAACATAAAAGGAATGACCATAAGCATTAAAATAGTAACATTCATACCATACATCAGTGCTGGTCCAAGATACATTCTAACTCTACTCACATCTTCCGATATCCTATTCATTAAATCTCCGGTATTGTTATTTTTATAGAATTGTAGAGGTAATGTCTGGTAATGGTAGTATACCTCGTTCTTTAAATCATATTCAATATTTCTTGAAGCAACGATAATCGTCTGTCTCATCATATACATAAACAGTCCCCTTACTAAAGCAGCTAATATTATTGCAGAAGCATAAAATATTACATCACTGATTATTTCATCCTTGGCACCAACATTTCCAGAGGAATATTCATTATAACCACCTTCTAAAAGGTTAAAAGTTTCTCGGATGAGTGTTGCTGGAATAATTGCAAAAACTGTAGAAAACAAAATAAATAACGTACCAACAAAATAGTAATATTTATACTTGATTAGGTATTTATTTAAATAGGATAGCTCTTTCAAATTTCTTATATAAATTTATCAAACCAATTAACTGTAAAGCTATTACTTAATAGATAATTATGAGTAAAGATGTTAATAAATCAATTTTTGATTTAATAAAAAATCATGATCATGAACAAGTTATTTTCTGTAACGATGAGTCTCTGGGACTCAAGGCAATAATTGGAATACACAATACCGTTTTAGGTCCAGCGATTGGTGGGACTAGAATGTGGAATTATAGAACTGATGATGAAGCGGTAAAAGATGCAATTAACTTATCAAAAGCAATGAGTTATAAGTCATCACTTGCTGGACTTAATGCTGGTGGTGGTAAGGCTGTTTTGATTGGTGATGTAAGTCTTAAAAGCGAAAAATATATAAAAAGATTTGCTGAGTTTATTAAAGAACTAAACGGGAAGTACTGGACTGCACAAGACGTAAATATGTCGACTCAAGATATTATTTGGATAAAAGAGAGATGCCCGTACGTTGTAGGCCTTCCAAAAGAAAATGGTGGTTTGGGTGATTCTTCTTCCCCTACCGCATATGGTGTATATGTAGGCATGAAATCTGCTCATAAATATTTGACCGGAAATGAAAGCTTAGAAAATAAGAAAATTTTAGTACAAGGTGTAGGAAATGTAGGCAGAAAAGTTGTGGATTATCTTATTGAAGAGAAGGCTAAGGTTTATGTGGTTGATATAAACCAAAAAAATATAGATTTAATTTCTTCTAAGAATGTAAAGGTTTTAAATTCAGATAATATTTATGATAATTCTTATGATATTATATCCCCATGTGCACTTGGCGGGGTAGTTAACCTGAAATTCCTTGAAAAAACAAATTGCAAAATAATAGCAGGAGCCGCAAACAATCAGCTATCAGATGAAGTTCAAGTTCCAGATATAATTAAGAAAAAAAATATTTTATATGTTCCTGACTTTCTAATAAACGCTGGGGGTATAATTAGTGTATATCATGAGCAAATAAATGATTTAGATCCAAAGAAAGTAATGGAAATGACGGAATCAATTTATGGAAAAGTTGAACAAGTTCTCTCATATGCGGAAGAGAACTCTCTGTCTACTCATAGTGCGGCAATTAATTTAGCACAACAGAGAATTACGCAAAATTCTAAAAAGTAGTTACATTTGCACCTCGTTCTTTAATTTGAAGTGCTATGTTAAATAGAAGAAACCTACGGGTAAAAGTATTACAGCTGCTCTATTCATACTATAATCAGTCAGAGCATAGCTCTGATTTAGAAGAACTTCAAAGAAATTTATCTAAAGAATTAAGCCTATCAATAAAAAACATCGACAAGTACTTTTATGACATTTTATCCATAGTTATAGTATTTATGGATATAAACCTTGAAAAAAAAGAAATAGCAAAAGTTGAAAAAATTAAAAAAAGTCCATTACGATTCAATTTATCTGAAAACCCTATCATTAAATTTATTAAATCTAACAGTTCAATTATCGACGGATTAATCAGTCATAATAATAAATGGGATAAGAAATGTGATCATTTGAGGGACTGGTACAAAATATTAACAGAAGAAGAATTTTATAAGGATTATATATCTATTGAAAGTTCAAATTTTGAAGAAGATTATAGCTTTTTTAAAACTTTAATATTGAGTTTTATTATTAAAAATGAAGAAATAAATAAGTTTTTTGAGAAAAAAGATATTTACTGGCATCAAGATAAAATTATCATCAGATCAATGCTTAAAAAAACTATTCAATCATTGAATTCAACAAATTTTAATACATTTGCAATCGCAAGTTTGTCTGATGACATTGAAGAAGACATAACATTTGCATGTTCTTTGTTTGAAAATGCTACTCATAACACCCAAGAATATGATGCATACATAAAAAAATATGCTAAAAATTGGGATATTGAGCGAATTTCATTGATGGATAAGTCCATTATCAGAATGGGTATTGGTGAGATGGTATATTTTAATAATATACCTGTTAAAGTTACAATAAACGAGTGCATTGACATAGCAAAGGATTTTAGTTCTCCTAAGAGTGGGAACTTTGTAAATGGTCTTTTAGATGTAATTTCATTAAATTTGCAAAAAAGTAAAAAGATTAATAAAACCGGAAAAGGTTTAATTGATAATAAATAAATAGTTATGAGTAAAAATTCTACAAATTCATTTATAAGCTTTTTAGTAGGCTTAATATTTGGTGGTGTCTTTGGTATATTGTTTGCACCAGATAAGGGAAACAATACCAGAGATAGGTTAACATATAGACTTAACCAGTATAAAAGAAAATTAGAAGAGCTAATCGATGAAATAATCGATGAGAAAAAGGATGTTAAGTCCGAAGCAAAAACAAAAAGTAAAAAAGTTGTTAACAACGCAAAAAGTAAAGCAGAAAAACTTTTAAAAGATGTTGATGGTATTTTGTCAAAAATTAAAGAAAATTAAAAATAGTATGAAAAATTTAATCTCAATTTTATTTGTTGTAATCCTTGCATCATGCGGATCACAAGTTAGTGATTTAGAACTTAGAGTAGCAAAGCTTGAAACGGAAATGGCCTCACTAAGAAAGGGAGGTGTAAGTTCTATTGGCTCTGTAGTTCCTGCTGGCACATTCCCTAAATTTACTTTTAGAGAAGAAGAGTACAATTTTGGAAATATTCAAGATGGTGATATTGTGAGTCACACATTTAGTTTCACTAATACTGGAGAGGCTCCATTAATAATTTCAAAAGCTACAGCAGCTTGTGGCTGTACAGTACCACAGTGGCCAAGACAGCCAATACCTGTTGGAGGAACCGGTGAAATTAAAGTTCAATTTGATTCAAGTAATAAACCAGGGCAACAGAATAAAGTAGTAACAATAACTGCAAATACTGAGTCAAAAGTAAAAAAACTTCTGATCAGAGCAACAGTTAAATAATTTAATGATTTTATTACAATCATTTGGATCAGGTTTGGCCCAACTATTCTTCCCGATAGCTATAGTGGTGGTCGCTTATTTCTTCATTCTGAGACCAGAACAGACAAGGAGAAAAAAACAGACTCAATTTATAGATACACTCAAGAAAGGAGATAAAGTTGTGACGGCTGGCGGTCTCCATGGAAAAGTAGTTTCAGTTGAGGGGGATGTAGTTACACTTGACGTAGACAGAGGAACAAAAATTAAATTTGATAAGAATTCAATTTCTTTTGAGATGACTTCATCAAAAAAATAGAAGATGAGGATTCAAAATCTCTTCTTGATTATATCTTAGCCTAAAAGTATTATCTTAGAGTAATGGCACCTTATTTAGTTGGAATTACTGGTGGAATAGGATCTGGAAAATCTACTGTATCTAGCATATTTTATCACCTGGGTTACAAAATATATAATTCTGACGATAGAGCAAAATACCTTATGAATTTCAATGAAAAAATCAAAAAAGATTTAATAGAAAGTTTTGGAGCGAGGGTATATGACAAAAATGGGTTGAATAAAAAATATTTATCAAAAACAATTTTTAATGATACTGAGGCTTTAAGGAAAATAAACTCAATAGTTCATCCTGAAGTAGTTAATGATTTTAAGGTTTGGGTTAAAGAAAACCAGAATGAAAAAATTTTATTTAAAGAAGCAGCAATTCTTTTTGAATCTGGCTCATACAAAGATCTTGATTGTATAATATTTGTTTCAGCAGACAAAGAATTAAGAATTTCTAGAGTTTTAAATAGAGATTCTTTCAGAACCCGTGAACAGATAGAAAAAATTATTAAAGGACAAGTAAGTGATGAAGTAGGATCAGAAAAATCAGATTACATTCTAAAAAACGATGAAAAAGA
>JAYZHZ010000068.1:0-5574 GCA_036166035.1 Bacteroidota bacterium | reverse complement strand
TATCAATTTTAATTATTTCATCACCACTTAGAATACCTGCTTTATATGCATTCTCATTAATAAAGACACTGTCAACGTAAAAAGGTGTTCTAGCTTTTAAAAATGAAGAAAGGGCTTCTTTGCTATTCATCTTATTAATAAAATTATTAGGTAATTTTATGTCAATCTCATTATTGTCTCTTAATATGCTAAAGGTTGTGTTATTATCTAAGAACAAATTTGGATTGAATAAATCAGTATCTCTTTCCCAGTCTTCTCCATTAATTTTAAGAATTTTGTCCCCAGTAATAAATCCTACTTCTTCACCAAGCTCTAATGCTAAAATACCATTTTTATTAATCTCATCTTTTGATAAATATATATCACCCCTAGAAAATGTGATAATTGTGAAAATTATTAAACCCGTTATTACATTGAATAATATTCCACCAAGCATAACAATTAATCTTTGCCATGGTGGTTTTGATCTAAATTCCCAAGATTCAGGAGGTTTATTTATATGTTCTGTGTCCATAGATTCATCAATGATTCCTGAAATTTTTACAAAACCCCCAAGAGGTATTGAACCTAATCCATATTCAGTACCTTTATAGTTTATACTCCATATTTTTGGAGGAAAACCAATAAAATATTTTTCAACTTTCATTCCAAAAATCTTTGCTGTTATTAGGTGACCAAATTCATGAATTCCAACAATAATAGAAAGAGCTAGAATCATTTGTGCTGTCATTACTAATCCATCCATAATTATTTTTTATTAATTTTTTCTAATGTATATTTTCTGGTTTCCAAATCAGTTTCAATAAGTTGTTCAAGATTAGGGCTTGCAATATAGGATATTTTATTTAAAGAATCTTCAATTAGATTTGTCATATCCAAAAATTTAATTTTTCCATTTAAAAATGCCGATACCACAATTTCATTTGACGCATTTAGTACGCATGGAGAATTGCCTTCATTTTCACCCGCTTGATAAGCAAGTTTTAAATTTCTAAAAGTTTTAAATGATGGTTCTTCAAAGTTTAGTGAATTTGATTTATTAAAATCAAATCTAGGGTAGGTATTTTCTATCCTTTTAGGATATCCTAAAGCATACTGAATAGGTAATCTCATATCAGGTTCACCCAGTTGTGCTATTATGGAACCATCTTTAAATTGTACCATAGAATGAATAATTGATTCTGGATGTATAATAACTTCAATATTTTTTATTTCTATGTCAAATAAAAATCTTGCTTCTATAACCTCTAGCCCTTTGTTCATTAGAGTTGATGAATCAATTGTGACTTTATTCCCCATTACCCAGTTAGGATGTCTTAAAGCTTCTTCTTTTGTAACATTTTTTAGAAAATCTATGTCCTTTCCCCTAAAAGGACCTCCAGAAGCTGTTAGAATAAGTTTTTCAATTGACTTCTTTTCTTCTCCTTGTAAACACTGAAAGATGGCTGAGTGTTCTGAGTCAATAGGATAAATATTAGATCTTTTGTTTTTTAATAAACTCCTGATATAACTTCCTGCTATAACTAAAGTTTCTTTGTTTGCAAGTGCTATATCGATATTATTCTTTATTGCGGTTATTGTTGGTATTAATCCAGACTTTCCAACAAGTGCAGTAACAACCATATCAATATCACAATAATCAATGAAATTGTTTAGTGCATCTTCTCCATAAATAATATTAATATTTAGATGAGCTAATGAATCTTCTATTAATTTAGATTTTTTTTTGTTACCAAATATGATCGTTTTAGGGTTATACTTAATTGCTTGTTTGATTAGAAGTTTATAATTAGAATTTGCTGAAATTAATTCAATTTTAAATTCATTAGAATTATTAGATATAACATCTAATGTTTGAGTTCCAATGGAACCGGTTGATCCTAAAATAGCTATTTTTTTCATAAGTTATTCACCTTGATAATTTTATCAATTATTTTTCTGTCATTAGATATTCTCGGCACTTTATTTTGACCTCCCAACTTACCAATTGATCTCATAAAATTAATAAATGATTTCTTTTTAGCTATTGTAATTTTTAAACTTGATAGTACATTGTCCTGAATTAGGTCTCTATAATATGTATTTAGCTTTTGCATATTACTATCTAATTCTTTTTTAAATAACTTAATGTTTTTTGGTTTTGATTCAAATTCTATTAACCACTCATGGTGAGACTTGCCTTTATCATGGACTATTTTAGGACCTACTGTATATTCAACTACTTTTACTTCTTTAAATATGTTACATGTTTTTTTTAGTGAATTGTCCACTTCTTCAACAATCACATGTTCACCAAATGCAGATATATATTGTTTAGTTCTACCTGTTACTTTTATTTTCAGAGGATTTAATGAAGTAAACTTTATTGTATCTCCAATTGCATATGACCATAAACCTGCATTGGTAGTTATAATTAGTGAATAATTTTTGTTAAGCTCAACATCTCTCACATTAATTCTATTTGGTGATTTATTATTAATTTCATCCACGTCAATAAACTCATAATAAATTCCAGAATTTGTTTGTAGAATTAAATCATCTTCATTAATCACATTTTGATATGCAAAGAATCCTTCGGATGCAGGAAATGTTTCAAGAGTATCTATTTCTTTTCCTATAGAGTGAAATAAATTAGCTTTATATGGTTGAAAATTTACCCCACCATGACATAATAACTGAAGATTTGGAAAAATATCCTTTATTTTTTTTCTTGTTTTCTTGTACAACACATCAAAATACATTTGTACCCATGGAGGAATTCCTCCAATCACTCTTAAATCCTTACCAAGAGTTTCTTCAGCAATTTTATCTATTTTCTCTTCCCAGTTTTTAATAATATTTGTCTTATTAGTTGGCAATAACATGCTCTTTAAATAAAATGGTTGATGATGATTAACTATTCCTGATAATCTACCCATCCTTATTCCATTTTTCTCTTTTAGATTAGGAGATCCGGATATAAACATAGCCTTACCTTTAGCTAAGCTTAAAGATTTTGTTTGATTTATATAGTCAAATAATAGATATCCAGCAGAATTTATTTGATTTTTTATAGATTCTTTAGTAATGGGAATAAATTTTTCTCCAGATGTTGTGCCAGAGGTTTTTGCAAAATATAATGGTGTGCCAGGCCATAAAATATTTTTTTTCCCTTTACGTATTTTTTCAATATAACTTTTAAGTTTTTCATAATCTCTTATAGGAACTCTAAATTTAAAATCTTGATAGTTTTTAATTTTATTAAAATTATGATTTTTACCAAATAGAGTATTTTTTGATTTTCTTATAAGATTAATTAAAAGTTTTTCTTGGATATATGCTGTTTCTTTCTGAGTAAATTTTTTTACACCATATGACTTATCAAGAGAAAGAATGAAATCATATATTTTATGTAAAATTTTGTCAATCATACTTTAATCATTTGTCTCAAATATGCATAAATAATTATCAAAAGACTTAAAATAATTATCATAAATTAAACTATTCTTAATCTACATGTACTAATTTTACTTCTTGTTTAAATTAAATTTTATTAATTATGAAAAGTTTACTACCTTATTTATGTCTTCTCACTATACTATTTCTTGGTTGTACAAATCAAAATCCTGATTATGAGAGGAATTTAGAAACTGCTAAAATGCTGTTTAAGTTACATGAAGAAGAAAACTTACAAGCGCAGTTAGATCTTGTAAGTCAAGAAATTGAAAGTATACCACCAGTTTATGGTTCATCTCCCGTTAACTATGAAGGTTATAAAGCAATGCTAAAAGGATATCATGATGGTTTTGAAGAAATAAAGTATACGCCGAATGTATGGCTTCCAGGTACTGATAGTTTAGGAAATCTTGATGGAAGTGTTAGAACAGATGGTAATTGGAAGGCGGTTAATTCTGCTACTGGCAAAAAAATAAATCTTAATGGTTACTGGTATTTTAATTTTGACGCCTCAGGAAAAATTATTGTTCAAGGAGATTTCTTTGATTTTGGAGGAATGTATGATGCCGTATATCCTAAGAATCTTGTGTTTGCTAATGTTTCTATTAAAAAGGATAAAAAAGATGAAATGATGACTTTGTTAAAAAGTGAGGGTGGTTTACCAGCTACTCGAGCATATGAAGGTTGTATATCTGCAGAGATGGTTTATAATGCTGAGTCTAACTCTGTTTGGGTTGTATCTAATTGGGTATCTAATGATAATTATTTGAAATATTTAGATTGGAGACAGAATTCAGATCAATATAAAATAATTGAAAAGATGACTCCTTTAATGAATGGTGGACAAAGTGGTTTAACTATTGGGCATACTAATAGTGATTATACATCTTTTTAAGATATATTTTTTTTCAATAAAAAAAGCACCCTCTGGGTGCTTTTTTTGTAAGAGATAGATGATTATGAAAAGAATATTTTTTGATTTAGCTATTTATCCCATTGAAGAAATCCTTTTATTTATTTCTTTAATATTATTTCTGAAAACTGAATCAGTGTCAATCATATCATTTACTGACTGAACAGCATGAATGACTGTACTATGATCCCTTCCTCCAAAATGAAATCCTATTGATTTTAAAGAATTATTCGTAAAATCTTTGGAAAAATACATTGCGACTTGTCTAGCAATAACAATTTCTTTTTTTCTTGCCTTATCCTTCATTTGTTCTATACTTATACTAAAGAATTTAGAAACAATTTCTTGTATGTAATTAATATTTATTTTCTTTTTTGTGTTTTTAACTATTTTATTAATAACAGATTTTGTTAGTTCTAAATCAATCTCTTTTTTAATTATAGTTGAATGTGCAAGTAATGAAATCAAAACTCCTTCCAATTCTCTAACGTTTGTGTCGACTTGAAGAGCAATATAATCTACTATATCTTTAGAAATTTTAATTTTATCATTATCTATTTTATGATTTAAAATGTCTAATCTAGTCTCAAAATCTGGTTTTTCTAATTCTAAAGTTAGACCTGATTTAAATCTACTTATAAGTCTTTGCTCTAGTCCATTTAAATCAGCAGGAGATTGATCAGCAGATAAAATAATCTGCTTTTCATTTAAATTTAGTTGGTTGAAGATATGAAAAAAGACTTCTTGAGTTTTTGCTTTTCCTCTAAAGAATTGAACATCATCAATTATCAGGCAGTCAATATTAATGTAGAATTTTGTAAAATCTTTAAGTTTATTTTCTTTTAATGCATCAATGAATTGATTAGCAAACTTTTCTGATGTTACATAGTAAACCGCTAAATCTTTATTTTTAGAAATCTTATTTCCAATGGATTGAATTAAGTGAGTTTTTCCAAGGCCAACATCTCCATATACCATTAATGGGTTAAATGGATTATCACCAGGGTTTTCACAAATTCTTTTTCCAGCAGCTTTAGCAACACTATTGCATTTTCCACTAATAAAATTTTTAAAGGTGAATCTTTCATTAAGGTTATTAAATTTTTTTGGAGAAGATACCTTAATAAACTTTTGTTCAATTTCATTCAACTTTTTCTCAACTTTACCATTCTTTGATACCAGATATTGAATTTTTCCATTCTTACCAAGTACAGATTTAATTACTT
>JAYZHZ010000067.1:0-8190 GCA_036166035.1 Bacteroidota bacterium | reverse complement strand
AAAAAAGGCAAACTAGATTCGCACCGCTACAACCACTTACCCTTGCTTCTTTCCAGACCTGGGGGATTCAGCAGGAGCTGGTCGTACTAGCTTGCCACTTTAAAATTAATAAATTCAGTTTTGATTTCTTTTTTTTAATAATTTTATATTTTCTAATATTGATTTAATGAGAGGATACTTAATACTAGTTTTTCTGTTTTTATTTGATATTAATCTATCATTTTCACAGAATACTGTCTCTATCGGTTTAAAATCGTCATATAATTCATCAAATATTAATCTTTATAATAATTTTTTTCCACAGAATAATAAAACAAATAGTTTCGATAGTTATAATTTTTCTTTTGTTACTGAGATTAAAAACTCAAAAAATACAGGAATAAGAATTGAAATCTCAAAAATTATGAAAGGGTGGGTACAGGATTATATTATTTCATCTCCATTTAAATCTGAATTTACTTATCTAAATATTCCTCTAATGATGACTACTTATTTTGGAACTAATAAAACAAAAATCAATTTCTCATTAGGTCCATATGCAGAAATTCAAATAGATAATAATTCCCAAAACCTTAGAAAAGATTACCCTGATTTATCTTTTTATTTTGATGATTCTAGAGATAATAAATTTGGTTACGGATTAGTTGCAAATACTGGATTATCCTTTGATCTAAACAAAAGTTCTTTCCAAGTTTTGGTTTCTTATCAGTACAATTTTGATAATTTAATTGATGTAGAACAAAAATCTTCTATTATACCGGATATATCAAATTTTAATACTTTATCTATCTCTTTCGTATATTTGTTTAATTTTTTGAAGAAAAATGAATTATAGATTTTTAAAATATTTTCTTGCACTCACTATTCCATTCTTTGCATATCTATCTTTTAATGGCAATGGCATTATTACCTATGCACCAGTGATTGAAGCTTTTCTTATTATTCCTGTTCTTGAATTATTTTTTAAACCTAATAGTAAAAACCTCTCTGATGCTGAGGAGGAGATGTCTAAAGACGATAGATCCTATGATATTGTACTTTATTTATTAGTGCCAATTATATATTTCCTTATTTGGGAATTTTTGGGATCTATGAGTGAGAACTTATCAACATCTGATACAGTCGGAAGAATATTGTCTATGGGTCTTATCTGTGGTGGACTTGGTATTAATGTTGCTCATGAGTTAGGTCACAGAAATAATAAGTTCGAACAATTATTAGCAAAAATGTTACTTCTTCCATCACTCTATATGCACTTTTTTATTGAACATAATAGGGGACATCATAAGAAGGTATCAACAAAAGAAGATCCTTCTTCAGCAAGATATGGAGAAAATATCTTCTTTTTCTGGATAAGAGCTGTAGTTTCAGGTTACATTTCTGCATGGAAACTAGAAATAGATAAACTAAATCGAAAAGGTAAAAGTTTTTTCAGTATATCAAATGAGATGATAAGATTTCAAATAATTCAAATAGTATTCATTTATTCCATTTTTTATTTTTACGGGTTTGATATTATGATTTACTTTATGATTTGTTCAATGATTGGGTTTTTACTTCTTGAAACTGTTAACTATATCGAACACTACGGTTTAGAAAGAAATTTAAGTAATAATGGTAAATACGAAAGAGTTCAGCCTTTTCATTCATGGAATTCGAATCATCCAATTGGAAGAATAATGTTATTTGAACTTTCAAGGCACTCTGACCATCATTATAATGCCTCAAGAAAATATCAAATATTAAAAAATCATGATAACTCACCTGAGATGCCAACAGGTTATCCTGGTATGATGATTCTAGCTTTATTTCCACCACTATGGTTCTATGTGATGAATAGTAGAATAAAAAATATTATTAAGTAAATTTTTTAATATAACCTAAAAAGGTAAATCTTCATCTGAATCTTGGTTAATCTCATCTTCAGAATTTTCCTGGTTAATACCTTCATTCTCTGTCTCTATCTTCCAACCTTGTATTGAATTGAAATATTTTATATTTCCCTCTTTGTCCTCCCACTTTCTTCCTTTAATGTTTATGAGAACATTTATTTCATCACCGACTTTTAGATCATCTAGAAGACTAACTTTGTCCTGGATTAGCTCAACTTTTACAAATTCTGGATACTCAGGGTTTTTATTGTCTTGAATTATAAACTCTCTCTTTTTAAATGTTTCAGTTATTTGGACAGTATCAAAAATTTCTACTAATTTTCCTTTAATATTCATATGCGCAAATCTAAAAAATTATTTGTTTTTTTTGTTATAATCTGGGTTATCTTAATGATTTTAATAATAATTGACTTTTCAAAGAAATCAGCTTCACCATGGAAAAAATCTAAAACGAATAGTGAGCTATCTATTAATTTAATTCTTTAATTTTTTCATCAACCATATCATAAATTATATTTAAGTACTCCTGATCTTCTACAAAGTCATTTTCACTAAGGTCAATTATTAATATTTTTTTCTTTGGGTGTTTTCTAATCCAATTTTCATAATACTCATTAAGCTTTTGAAGATAATTTTTATCTATAGTCTTTTCAAAATCTCTTTTTCTTTTCTTAATGTTTTTAATGATGTTATCAATATTATTATTTCTTAGATATATAAGAAGATCTGGCTGATCAATATATTTTAGGATTGTATTGTACAATCTTTTATAATTATTAAACTCTCTGTCTTTAAGTACACCTGAGTCATGTAAAGTCTTTGTAAATACCTCGTAATCTTCATATATAGATCTATCTTGTATTACCACATTATCACTTTCTGATATTTTTTGGATCTGATTGAATCTACTATTGAGAAAAAATATTTGTAAATGAAATGACCAATCTGACATCGATTTGTAGAAATCATCTAGGTATGGATTATTTTTTACCTCTTCAAGTTGTAAATTCCAATTAAATTTTTTTGAAATTTTTTTTGATAGTGTTGTTTTACCTACACCTATGTTTCCAGATATTACTACATGTTTTATATTCATTAAAATTTAAAATTAAGTCCAATGTTTACATTTCTTCCAGGTGCACTAATACCAGAAGAATACGTCCTGTAATGTATATCAAAAATATTTTCAATTGAAAAATTAAATTTTATAAAATAATTGTAATTGTATGAAAAAGAAATATTGTGTGTCATCCAAGCAAGAGATCCATCATTGGTATACAAATACAACTTATTCAATTCACTTTGAGAAAAATCTTCAATGTCTTTTTTCCCATTATAGTTTAGATGATAAATTATTTTAAATGTTTTCTTTGAAAAAGTAAGTGATGTTTTGCCAAATAATGGGGGAGAATGTCTTAGAGGTCTATCATTTAAAATGTCTTTAGAATTGTTATATGAAATTGAGTTTTCAATGGTTATATTATCATTTAATTTAACTGATATGTTATTACTAAAACCTATTACAAATGCCTTCCCTCCATTTGTAAGAGTTTGAATTCTGCTATTTATTCCGTCATATATTATTGAATCTTTACCATTAAATGATCCATTAGATCTAATAATCGCATTATTTAGTCTTATGTAATAAATTGAATTATTCATTGATAATTTTCCCTTATTTATTTCATAATTAAATTCAAAATTATTAGCATGTTCAGGTTTTAAATTTGGATTAGGCATAATTACATTTCCAGGTTCTGAATCAAATATTTTTCCAACATCATCAAGATTTGGGGTCCTAAATCCGTTAGAATATTGAAATTTAAAAACTGATGAATTTAAATCATACCTAAATCCAATATTGCCGCTCATCGATGATGAATTAACATTTATTTCTGTAAATGGAAAGTCGAAGAATGAGGTTGAGATTTGAGATTTTAAATTTGAAATATTCCCTCTTATTCCCATGTTTGTCTTTATATCACCTAATTTTCTTTTGTAAGCCATATAAATGGAATTCGAAAAATAATCTGATCCATTATCTGGGTACCTAGTTGATATGTTAATTTTTTCATTTGTTACTATATTCTCTTGGTTAGCATTAGAATTCACTTTGTTTATAATGGATTCAATACCATAATACAACTCGCTACCATTATTTTTTTTATCAAAATCAGCATTTATTGAAAATATTTTAACTTCTTCATTTCTATTTTTAAGATGGTTATCATTAAATCTTCTGGTATGTCTGCTTTCTCTAACTAGTTGATGAGATAAATTAATTTTATATGCATCAAAAATTCTATTCTTTTTAAAGGAATTTATTTGAAGTTTGTTCATTAAAAATAAATCAGGTCCGTAATACCATTCACTGTATCTTGGAGTAAAAAGATCATCATATATTATTAGTCTATCAAATCTTGGGATATTTGATGACTTTGATAGATATAGTCCGTATAAAACATTTATCTGTTCATTTAATTTTAAGTTTATCTTATTAATTAAATTGATCTGTGAATACCCACTAAATTTTTGAACATTAACATTCTCATTTATTACTATTTCATCTCTATCATTAATCTCATCCCTTATGACATATTCATCCCTCAATCCGAAATTAGGATACTTCTTATTTCTTTTAGCTCCAGATCTTAGATTCTGGAATGAACTATATGAAAAGCTAGTTAATGAAGCTATATTTTTTTTACTTATTCCAAAATTAATGTTGTAATGCTTAGAATTACTAGATGAATTGTATTGAACGTTTTGTGATCCGTTTATTTTAGTTTTATTTATACTAAACTTAGGGTCTTTTACTTGAAAATTAATTGCTCCTCCAATAGCATCACTCCCATACATTACTGAAGCTGGACCAAAAAGAACTTCAACACCAGCTAAAATATTAGGATCAATACTAATGATGTTATGAATATTGCCACTTCTGTAAATGACATTATTAAGTCTTGATCCGTCCAATGAAAGTAAAATTCTGTTAGCTGAAAAGCCTCTTATCATGGGACTTCCGCCACCTAGTTGACTTTTTTGTACAAATACTTCTCCGGTTTGTTCAAGAAGATCTGCAGAAGTTTGAGGTGAATTTTGTAAAATTACTGATTCAGGTATAATTAGTGTTTTATTAGTAACATCATTTAGATTTTCTTCCCATCTATTTACACTAAATACAAGTTCTTTTATCTCAATTATTTTACTACTTAGCTCGATACTATTATTTTCAATATCAGACTTAAGAATTATTATTTTTTCAAATGATGGATGCTGGATAATTATTGAATCACTATCGGAATAATCTGATAAATCAATCTCACCTAAAAAATTAGTAAAATTTCCTTTTGATAGATCTTTTTTATAGAAACTTACATTATAAATCGGTTCTTTTTCTTTATCAACAACTGTTATAGTTTGAGATAAAACAGAGTTACTAACAAATAAGAATAAAAATAATCTTAAGATAAATTTTTCCATACCAAGGCAGCTGAACCTAAAATTGCAGAATCTTTATCTTCAAGACCTGACAACAATATTTTAACTTTTCCTTTATAAAAAGGTAATAATTTTTTTTCAAAAGAATTTTTAGTCGGTTTAAGTATCCATTTTCCTGAGTGTGCTAATCCACCTGTAAGAATTATTGCTTCTGGCTGAGAAAAACTTACAAAATTAGCTAATGCTTCACCCAGTATTTTTCCAGTATACTCATAGGATTTAATAGCAATTTTATCATTATTTTCAGCAGCTTCCGTAATATCTTCACCGTGTAAGTCATTAAATGCTATTCCCCTAAAAACACTTTCGTCCATATATTTTGATAACATGTACATTATTGTTCTCTTTATACCTGTTGCCGAAACATAAGCTTCAAGACCTCCTCTTACTCCAAGGCCAGTATATCTACTTTTATTGTTAATTGAGAAATGGCCAAGTTCTGCAGCAAAACCGTCATAACCCTCAACAAGCATACCGTTAGTAACAATACCACTACCAAGTCCTGTTCCTAGAGTTATAACAATAAAATCTTTCAATTTCTTTGCATTACCGTACATCATCTCTCCAACTGCAGCACAATTTGCATCATTGGATAAGAATATAGGACATGTGAATTTTTCTCTTAGTTTATCAACTAAATTTAATTTACCTGACCACTTTAAATTGGCTGGTGTTTCAATTGTACCATTTTTTGAAGCATTTGGAGCACCCATACCAATTCCTACTATGGTTTTATTTTTGGTTAAACTATTTATTGCTTTCTCTAGTTGAGTTATATACTTTGAAAAATTTTTAAACTCTTTAGTTCTAAAGGATGTTTTTTCCAAACATTTTCCTTGTTCTGATACTAAACCTATTTTAGTAATGGTTCCTCCAATATCTATTCCAATTGCATACTTCATTTCTTCTGAAACTTTAAAATTTTTGAGTTAATACAATATCTTTTTTTAGATACAGTAGGACCGTCATAAAATATATGACCTAAATGTCCACCGCAATTATAACAAATAACTTCAGTTCTGGTCATACCATATGATAAATCTGTTTTCGTTTTAATTGATTTTATATTATTTGTTTCTGAGAAACTAGGCCAACCAGATCCTGAATCAAACTTATTTTTAGAAGAAAATAAAACATTATCACAACCAACACACAAATAAGTTCCTTTCTCTTTATTATATAATAAATCTCCTGAAAATGCTGGTTCAGTACCTTTATGATTTAAAATGTTTATTTGATCCTGACTTAGTGATTTTTTCATTATAAACGCAAATATAAATCCCAAAATTATTAATATTGATAAACAAACATTTTTTAAATTCATATGGATATTACGGGTGATGCTATCGTACTTACAGGTGGTAAGTTTGATTCCAAATCAGCAAAGACTGCTCATGGATTAATTAGGGGTTCAAAAAGATTTAATATCAAGTCTGTTATTGATGAAAATTTTTATGGTAAGTATGTTATGGTTGACAAAAACGGAAAAATATCTGTAACTGAAAAAAAATCCGATATTGAAATATTCAAAGATTTAAAATCATTTCTAAAACATTCGATTAAGGTTGATTATTGTGTTATTGGTGTTGCATCTGCAGGGGGTATTTTACCAGAGGAAATGAGAGAAGATGTTATTTTAGCTTTAAATAATAATATTTCAATTGTTAACGGATTACATTCCATCTTAAATCAAGACTCTCAACTTAAAAAGATTGCAGATAATAATAATGTTAAAATACACGATGTTAGAATGTCAAAGTCCAGAGATAGTCTAAGTTTCTGGTCAGGAAAAATTTATAATGTTAAATCACCAAAAATTGTAGTTTTGGGTACTGACTGTGGTTTGGGTAAGAGAACTACTGCAAAATTGGTAGTTGAGGAACTTGAAAAACACGATATTAGTTCAGACATGATATATACTGGTCAGACTGGTTGGATGCAAGGTTGGGATTATGGATTCATATTTGATTCCACTTTAAATGATTTTGTTTCTGGTGAATTAGAAAGATCTATTTATCAATGTTATAAAGACAAAAAACCAGAATTTATTTTAATTGAAGGGCAAGCAGCTCTTAGGAATCCTTCTGGTCCATGCGGGAGCGAATTTTTGATTTCTGCAAATGTTGATGGTGTTATTTTGCAGCATTCACCAAAAAGAAAGCATTTTGATGGGTGGGAACACGTTGATGCAATTATGCCTTCTCTTGAGTCTGAAATAGATTTGATTAAATCATATGGAAAAGATGTTATAGCTATTACATTAAACACGCAGGGAATGACTGAACAGGAGAAGATTTATCACAAAAATTTAATAAATACTGACTTTGGTATTCCCGTTTTCTTACCTATTGATGAGGGAATGGATGGAATAGTTGAAATACTAAAAAAAAAATATGGTAATTGATAACATTGAAATAGAATTAGCAGAAATTAAACTTACAAGGCCATATACTATAGCATATAAGACTACATCATCCATAAAAAATATATTTATAAAAATAATATTGAACGATGGAACTGTTGGATTTGGTTCATCTAATGTTTCCAAATATGTTGTGGGATTAGATACTGCTGAGTCTTATAAAAATGCTCTTGATTTTAAAAATGAATTAATAGGTAGAGATATCTCTCATTTGGTAAGCAACATAGATAAAGTAGAAAATCAATTTATTAATGATCCTGGTTCAAAAGCAGCATATAACATTGCTATTTATGATGCTTTCTGTAAATCAATAAATATTTCATTGGGGTCATTTCTTGGAAGAATAATACCAGAATTACCCACTTCAATTACTGT
>JAYZHZ010000066.1:0-6879 GCA_036166035.1 Bacteroidota bacterium | reverse complement strand
TTTCTTTTGATCTAGTGGCAAAAGAGAAGCTAATTGACATGGGTAGTTCCGAAATTATTTTTAAATCACTTTTACCTAACAGATCTATGGTTTCCTGCACAATACCTTCCTGGTTGTTTTCTAGTGGGATAATACCATATTTTACTTTTTTGGTTTGAATAGCATTAAAGACAGCCTTTATAGAATTCAACGGCAAATACTGGCTAGCTGATCCAAAATTAGTTTCTGCCGCTTGATGTGTAAAGCTTCCCTCAGGTCCCAAATAAGATACTTTTTCCGGAAGCTCGATGTTTCTGGCAACCGAAAAAACTTCTTGGAATATTGATTTAATTGCTTCTGTCTTCAACTTGCCTTTACTTAGTTTATTTAACCGAGTAATTATTTCCCTCTCTCTTTCAGGCCTATAAACACTCTCTTTTGATTCGTTTTTTATTAAGCCAATTTCGTGAACAAGATCCATCCTATCGTTTAGAAGCTCCAGAATGCTAGCGTCAATTTTATCAATTTTTGTTCTTAATTCTTCAATCTTCATTACTTTTAAGGTATAATTGATGATATATACAAATTAATTAATATCCAGCTAAAATAACGAATATTTAAACGATAATGAGAGATAAGAAATTATTTGAATTAATTCAAGAAGAAAAGATAAGACAAACAGAAGGAGTAGAGCTGATAGCCTCAGAAAATTATGCTTCCAATGATGTTTTGGAAGCTGCCGGCAGCATACTAACGAACAAATATGCAGAAGGCCTTCCTGGAAAAAGATATTATGGTGGATGTGAAGTTGTAGATGAAATAGAAGACCTTTGTCGGGACCGATTAAAAACCCTTTTTAATGCCTCTTGGGTTAACGTTCAGCCCCATTCAGGTGCACAAGCAAATGCTGCTGTAATGCTGGCATTGTTAAAGCCTGGAGATAAAATTCTTGGGTTTGATCTTGCCCACGGGGGACACCTAACGCATGGCTCTCCGGTTAATTTCTCTGGAAAACTTTACAGACCTTTTTTTTATGGAGTTAAAAAAGAAAGTGGAATAATAGACTATGATAAATTAGAAGAGACTGCAAAACAAGAAAACCCTCAAATGATAATATGTGGAGCTTCTTCTTATAGTCGAGAGTGGGACTATGAAAAAATTCGAAGCATTGCTGATAATATTGGGGCATTTGTATTAGCAGATATTGCCCATCCATCTGGCCTTATTTCAAGGGGTCTTCTTAATGATCCTTTGGATTATTGCCATGTGGTTACCTCCACCACACACAAAACCCTTCGTGGTCCTAGAGGTGGAATTATAATGATGAGAGATGATTTTGAAAACCCCTTTGGTATAAAAACACCTAAGGGTGTGGTTAGAAAAATATCTTCTCTTCTTGATTCAGCAGTCTTTCCTGGAACACAAGGAGGCCCTTTAGAACACATAATCGCCGCAAAGGCCGTTGCGTTTAAAGAAGCTCTATCAGACAAATATCTTGACTATGTTGTTCAAGTAAAAAAGAATGCCAATATCATGGCTAATGAATTTACAAAAAGAGGATATAATATTATTTCTAATGGTACTGATAACCACTTAATGCTTATTGATCTTAGAAATAAAAACATTACTGGAAAAGAAGCAGAAAAGAACCTTGGAAAAGCTGACATAACGATAAACAAAAACATGGTGCCCTTTGATACAGAGTCTCCCTTTGTAACATCTGGTATGAGAATTGGAACAGCGGCGGTTACCACAAGGGGTATGGATGAAGAAGATATGGTTAAGATAGTTGATTTTATTGATCGGGTTTTAGCCAATGAAAACGAAACAAAAAAAGTAAAAAAAGAAATAAATAATTGGGCTGTTCAGTTCCCTTTGCATAAATAAATGAAAAAGGAAAAAGAAATGTCTTTCATAGAGCATCTTGAAGAACTTAGGTGGCATATAATTAGATCGCTAATATCAATACTGGTTTTTGCAATAATTGCCTTCCTTTCAAAGGAGATAGTTTTTGGAGTTGTCTTATTGGGCCCATCAAAAAGTGATTTTTGGACATATAAAATGCTGTGTCAATTGGGGCTAAATATTGGTGTGTCTTCTTTTTGTATTGATGAACTTCCATTTATTATACAAAGCCGACAAATGGCTGGGCAATTTATGATGCATATCTCTTCATCTTTTGTGATTGGAATTATTTGTGCCTTTCCATATGCTTTTTGGGAATTTTGGAAATTTATTTCACCCGGACTATATGTTAATGAAAAAAGAGCGGCACGAGGAGCAACCTTTTATGTGTCTCTTTTGTTTTTTATTGGGGTGCTATTTGGTTATTTTATTTTGACCCCGATATCAATTAATTTTTTGTCCAATTACCAGATCGACCCATCTATTTTAAATGAATTTGATATTATTTCTTACGTTTCAACAATAACAACACTTGTGTTGGCTTCTGGTTTATTGTTTCAACTTCCTATGGTAATTTATTTCCTAACAAAAGCAGGGATTGTAAACAAAAGAATTTTAAAAAGCTACAGAAAACACGCAATAGTAATTATATTAATATTTGGGGCAATGTTAACACCGCCTGATCCTTTCAGTCAAATTGTTATGGCTTTACCTTTGGTTGGATTATATGAAATCAGTATATTAATCTCAGGAAATGTTAAAAAAAATAAATGAAAATAATTATTGGATCTGACCACGCTGGATACTCCTACAAAAAAGCTCTTATTCAGATTATTGAAAAAAAAGAAATTAGCTATAAGGATTGCGGAACCAATGGGCCCAATTCTGTAGATTATCCAGATTATGCTCATTTGGTTTCGAGCGAAGTTCTAAAAGATACTTTTAACGTGGGGGTTTTGATTTGTGGGAGTGCAAACGGTGTCGCAATGGCTGCAAATAAACACAAAGGAATAAGAGCAGCTGTGTGTTGGAATAAAGAAATCGCAAGCTTAGCAGTAACACACAACAATTCAAACGTATTATGCATACCCGCAAGGTTTATTTCGACTAAATCTCAAGAAAAAATATTAGATGCGTTTTTAGGAGCAAAGTTTGAGGGTGGCAGACACAAAAGAAGGGTGGATAAAATAAATTCATAAACAAGTGAAAAGACAAAGAATTGAAAAACACGAAAGCCTGATTCATCAGGTTGTAAACGAATATTTTCTTCGAGAAGGAAAGTCGTTTTTAAAAAATGAGTTTGTTACAGTAATGGGAATCAAACTGTCCCCCGACTTAAGTGTTGCTTTGATTTTTGTAAGTGTCTTGAATAATTCCAAGTCTGAGTTTGTTGAAACAGCCTTAAATAAAAAAAAACATGAAGCCAAAAGGTTTATTGTAAGGGCAATTGGGAAAAAAATAAGAAAAATACCTGAAATAAAATTTATTGCTGACAGCTCAGAATATGAGGCAACAAGAATAAACAAAATAATATCTAAATTAAGTATTCCACCTAAAGAATAAAGATGCGGCTTTCATTCCTTATTGCTTTTAGATATATTTTTTCAAAAAAAAGAAAAACATTTATAAATTTTTTATCCTACTTCTCCGTTGCTAGTTTAAGTGTAGGTACCGCGGCAATGATAATTGTTTTGTCCGTTTTTAATGGCCTTGAAAGCACTTTAAAATCTATCTATGAAGACTTTGATCCTGATTTAAAAATCAAAAATGTTAAACAGAAATATTTTGATAATGATTTAAGAGAGGAAATTCTTTCTGTCGAAGGAGTGGAATCGGTTTCTGGTGTTTTAGAAAACAAAGCCCTCTTGCGGCATGACGAAAAAGAAGTTGTTTGTTTTATAAAGGGCGTTGATAATAATTTTGCTGAGCAAGAAAGAATAGTTAATAATATTATAGACGGTAGCTTTAGTTTTAAACAAAACAACATTGAGTATGCTGTTGTTGGCAGAGGAATAAAATATTCTTTGGGGTTAAATTCAAGTTCTGATTTTCAAAACATACAGGTTTATGCTTTAAAAGGCTCTGCAAAATTAAACCCAAACGTTCTTAGGAATAACGTGTATTCCCAAAAATCAATAAAAACAGCAGGTGTTTTTGCTATTGAAAATGGATTTGACAACGGATTTGTTTTTACCTCTCTTGAATTTGCCCAGGAACTATTTGATAAAAACAACAAACTCTCATCATATGAGATTAAACTATATAATAAACACTCTACCTCTAAAACAAAAGCTCAAATAGCAAAAAAAATCGGGCCTGATGTTGATGTATTAACTTTTGCAGAACAAAGAGAGGGGCTATTTAAGATATTAAAAACAGAAAAGGTTGTTGTTTATATAGTTTTCTCACTTATTTTAATATTAAGTTCTATGAATATATATTTTTTACTAACCATGATGACAGTAGAGAAAAGAAAAGACATGTTGGTTTTGTTCTCTTTAGGGATTAAGGGCAATCAAATAAAAAAAATTTTTGTGCTTCAGGGAATGATTATTGGCTGTTTGGGTGTGTCTCTGGGGGTTATTATAGGCCTGATTCTTTCTACCATACAAGAAAATTTCGGAATAATCAAAATTAACTTAACAAGCTCTATACTTGAAGCCTATCCAATAAAAACAAATCCCTGGGATTTAATAATAGTAGCATCAATAGTTGTTTTGGTGTCTGTTTTTGCGTCATTATTTCCTAGTATAACATCAACGCCTGTTAAAGACTTTTCCACCTCAAATAAATTAGTTTTATGAAGTTAAAAATTGGAGACAACCATAAAGAAGAGTTTATCATAACACAAGAAATGGTAAACAGGTTTGCAGAACTCAGTGGAGATAAAAACCCATTACATATAGACAAAAAATTTGCAGCTAAAACAAGGTTTAAAAAACCAATTGTACATGGTTTGTTTTCTGTTACTTCTTTTGGGAAAGTCATGGGAACCAAATTTCCAGGATCTGGTTCGATTCATGTTGCTCAAAACTTAAGTTTTAAAAGACCTTTATATCCTGATACAAAATACTATGTTTATATAGAGTTAATAAGAATTGTAAAAGAAAAACATTTTGGCGTTTTTAAAACTCAAATTTTTGATACAAATGACAACTTGGTTGTTGATGGTACCGGCACTGCTCTTCACGAAGAAAAATTATAATTCACTACCACAACCTAAGTCCAAATTCATAAATGATCCTATTGGAGAACCGTCTGGAGGGGTTAATTCGTATGGAAAATTAATATCAACCTCACCAGATAAAAACATTTCTATTTTATTAGACAAATATTGATAATGATAGTATTCAAACGGTAAATTATCTAATTCTCCTTTCAAAATATTAAGAGAATTAAAAACGATAGCGTTTACTTCTTGATGAGTTCTTTCGCTGTTAGCTAACATAAATAGGTGGTTTAAAACACTATGGTTTACCATTTGAGAAATTTCTCTTTCCAAACCATTTAAGCCATATATGTTGTCATTAATATCTTCTTTTAATATTGTCTCATTTATAATTTTATTTAAAATAACAGATAACCCAGGTTGTGTTTTGCTGTCTCTAGCTTTAAGAGTTAACAAACGAGTAGCTCTTTCAGGGTTGAATAACATTTTTAAAGTTAAGTTAGTTGCTGTTTCAGCAGCAGCTAAATAATCAAATGTTAGTCCTGTTCTAGACCTAAACGTTTCTCTAGTTCGTGGATAACCAAAAGCCCTAGGTGGAATTAACTCAATTAAATTTTCAGGCAGAGATAAGTTTTTTGGATCAATAGAAGTTAATAATGAGTTTAACGCTTTCATTTGTTGATCATAAGGCAAAAGTTTAGTTATTAGTTGTCCATCTCCTTTTAAGGCATAGTTATATTCTATACCCCCAATAACTTTTGCGGCAGCTTCAATTTGATATCTATGAAGTAGATACATAGGAACCAAAACCTCTTCAATACTTGACATAGGCTCTCCTGTCTTAATTGCATTATCTAAAAAATTATCTAAAACATGACGTCTGATTTTTAACATTCTAGTTAATTCATCTGCGGCATCAAAACCATTATCCCACAGATGTGATCTCGGATGAGCACTACTTTGTGGTCTTGAATCTTGATCGGTGATAAAATAAATATCATCTTCATAACCATCCTGTAATATTTTGTTTAATTGGACGTCTTCATTTGAATCAAACTGTCTGTAACCCCAGTTAATTGCAAGTTTGTCCCAGTCACCAATTCCATGATCGTAAGCGTCCGAGAGATCTATTTTATTGTTAGAAAATTTAATTAATGGGTGTGGGTAGTCCATAACCGACTTTCTGTTTCTTGCGCTTGAAATATAGTTATGTGAAAGACCAATCGTATGGCCAACTTCATGAGCAGAAAGCTGCCTTAGTCTTTTTATTGCCATTTCCTTCATTGGATCTGTTTTAGTATCTTCTGTGTACGGCCTTAACAAACCTTCAGCAATAAGATAATCCTGTCTAACCCTTAAAGAGCCTAGAGAAACGTGACCTTTTATTATTTCCCCTGTTCTCGGGTCAACTACGGAAGAGCCGTATGACCACCCTCTGGTTGATCGGTGAACCCATTGAATAACATTATATCTTACATCTAACATATCCGCACCTTCAGGCAACACTTTAATCTGAAAAGCATTTTTAAACCCCGCGGATTCAAATGCCTCATTCCACCACGAAGCCCCCTCTATTAAAGCTGATTTTACAGGTTCTGGAACGCCCCTATCTAAATAATAGACTATTGGCTCTACAGCTTCACTGAATTTGCGGTTAGGGTATTTTTTAATCAGCCGATGTCTTCTTATATATTTAACGTGTAAATCATCTTCAATCGGGCTGGCGTAATCATAAAATGTCATAGCGCCATATCCTGCTCGAGGATCGAATTTTCTTGGTGTATAACCGTCTTCGGGAAGCTGTACAAAAGAATGTCTTGTCCTCA
>JAYZHZ010000065.1:0-4290 GCA_036166035.1 Bacteroidota bacterium | reverse complement strand
AAGACGAAGCTTGGTTCGATAAATATTAGTCCTAAGGGTCAGACAGTTCGTTCTTTTGTTAATGATTTCGTAAAAAAGCAATTAGATAATTATTTACATAAGAATCCAGAAACTGCTGATTCTATTCAGAAGAGGATAATACAGTCCGAAAGAGAAAGAAAAGAGATTGCTGGAATTAAAAAACTTGCTAACGAAAGAGCAAAGAAAGCTAAACTTCACAATAAGAAATTGAGAGATTGCAGAATTCATTATAATGACAAACGAGGTGATGACGAGATTAAAAATAATTCTATGATTTTTATAACTGAGGGTGATTCAGCAAGTGGTTCAATAACAAAATCTAGAGATGTGCAAACTCAGGCCGTATTTAGCTTAAGAGGAAAACCATTTAATTGCTTCGGTCACACAAAAAAAATTGTTTATGAGAATGAAGAGTTTAATTTATTACAACACGCATTAAATATAGAAGATGGTCTTGATGGACTAAGATATAATAAAATAATAATAGCAACAGATGCTGATGTTGATGGAATGCACATAAGACTTTTGTTATTGACTTATTTTCTTCAGTTTTTCCCAGATCTTGTAAAAATGGGACATGTATTTATTCTAGAAACACCTCTTTTTAGAGTTAGAAATAAGAAAAAAACGATTTATTGCTTTGATGAGAACGAAAGAAATTCTGCAATAGAAGAAATAGGAAAAAATCCTGAAATAACAAGGTTTAAGGGTTTAGGAGAGATATCACCTTCTGAGTTTAAAAATTTTATTGATGATAACATTAGACTTGAACCTGTGATACTAAACAAAAAATCCAAAATTAATGATTTATTAAAATTCTACATGGGTAAAAACACACCCGAAAGACAAGGTTTTATAATAGACAAACTTAGAGTCGAAAAAGATTTAATAGAAATAAAAGAATGAGTGAATTAGATTTAAATTCTGATATTGAAGATGCGTCTTTAAATGAAAATCCAGTATCTGATTTATATGAAGATTGGTTTCTAGATTATGCTTCTTATGTTATTTTAGAAAGAGCTATTCCTTCAATTGATGATGGACTTAAGCCTGTACAAAGAAGAATCCTATATGCCATGAGTGTAATTGAAGATGGTAGGTATAATAAGTGTGCAAACATAATAGGAAGCAGCATGCAGTATCATCCTCACGGAGATGCATCTATAGAGGATGCACTTGTTAATATAGGTCAGAAGGATTTGTTGATAGATACTCAAGGTAATTGGGGTGATGTTAGGACAGGCGATAAAGCAGCTGCATCTAGATACATTGAAGCAAGATTATCCAAGTTTGGTATAGAAACATTATTTAATGATAAAACTACAAACTGGAAACTTTCCTATGATGGAAGAAAGAAAGAACCTGTTAATCTTCCCGTAAAGTTTCCTTTGTTGCTTACATCGGGTGTTGAAGGTATTGCTGTAGGTTTATCAACTAAAATAATGCCTCATAATTTTGTAGAACTCATAAAGTCTTCAATTGCTTATCTTAAAGGAAAGTCATTTAAATTATATCCCGATTTTTTAACTGGAGGGATGATAGATATTGCTGACTATAATGATGGTAAGAGGGGTGGAAAAATAAGAGTAAGATCAAATATTAAAGAAATAGATAAGTCAACTTTGGCAATCAAGGATATACCATACAACACAACAACAACCAGTGTAATTGAATCTATAATAAAAGCTAACGACAAGGGTAAGATAAAAATTAAAAAAGTGGTTGATAATACAGCAGAAAATATAGAAATACTTGTTTATCTTCATAAAAATCAATCTCCAAGTATTACAATAGATGCTTTATATGCTTTTACAGACTGTGAAGTATCAATCTCACCAAATGCATGCGTTATTGTTGATGATAAACCTAAATTCTTAGGTGTTAAGGAAATATTGAAGTATTCTGCTGATTCAACAAAGAATCTTTTAAAAAAAGAGCTTGAAATTAAAAGAGATGAGCTAAAAGAAAAAATTCTATTTTCAAAACTTGAGAAAATTTTTATTGAAAATAAAATATATCAACTAATAGAGAAGTGTGAAACATGGAATTCTGTGATATCTACAATAGATAAAGGTCTTAATCCATATAAAAAAGACTTTTATAGAGAGATAACAAATGAAGACATAGTAAAGCTTACAGAAATTAAAATTAAGAGAATTTCTAAATATGATAAGGATAGATTAAATGAAGTTATTAGCAGACTTAATGAAGATCTAAATAAAACAAATAAAAATCTTAAAAACCTCAATGATTATACTATTGATTATTATTATAATATTTTAAATAAGTATGGAAAAGGAAAAGAAAGAAAATGTGAAATTATAAAGTTTGAAACAATAAAGGTAAAATCAGTAGCAGCAAATAATGTAAAACTTTATGTCAATAGAAAAGAGGGATTTGTAGGCTATGGAATAAAAAAAGAAGAATTTGTGTGCAATTGCTCGGATATTGATGATATTATAACATTCTGTTCTGATGGATCATACAAAATAGTCAAAATCCAAGATAAAGTTTTTGTTGGTAAAAACATTCTTTTGACTCAGATATGGAAAAAAAGTGATAAGAGAATGGTATTTAATTCAGCTTATTTAGATGGTAAAACCGGTTTTTCTTATGTTAAGAGGTTTCAGGTAATTTCCGCGTCCAAAGAAAAAATTTATAATGTTTCTAAAGGAAACAAAGGATCAAGGCTTTTGTATATAAAGCCAAGGCCTAATGGTGAATCTGAGGTTGTTTCTGTCCACATACATGCCTCTCAAAAAGCCAGAAAGAAAGTTTTTGATTATGATTTTTCTGAAATAGAGATAAAAGGAAAAGCAGCTAAGGGAAATATTTTGTCAAAGTATAGGGTTAGAGCAGTTAAACATAAAAATTTAGGTTTATCAACTTTATCAGGAATAAAAATTTATTATGACAATTCAATTGGAAGACTTAATAATGATGGTAGGGGAGATTATTTAGGTAAGTTTAATGGAGATGATATGATAGTTGTTGTTTTCAGGGATGGAAACTATGAATTAACATCATTTGAACTTACAAACAGATACGATTGGAATAATATTATGCTTCTAGATAAATTTTCTGAAAAAGGGGTGATGTCTTCCATATATTTTGATGGAAAGCTAAAAAATTATTATGTAAAAAGATTTAATATTGAAACCAACACAATGAATAAAAAATTCCTCTTTATATCTCAAGAGAAAGGTTCTAAACTCGAATATGCTAGCTTTAAATCTGGAGAGGTTTTATCGTATAAATATTTTTCTAACAAAAAGCTTAATCTCTCTCAAATAGACTTGGACAATTTTATAGATGTAAAGGGATGGAAGTCCATTGGTAACAAGATAATTAATGATAAAATTAGATCCGGTACCTTTAAACTTTTAGAAAGAAAAGAAACAGAAAAAGCTGAGAAAAAGATTTCTGAAGATAAAAAAGAAAACTTTGATGTTGGAGAATCTATTGATTTAGACCTAGATTCTGATCAACTAAATTTATTTAATGAAAAAAATTAAAGTAGCTGTAGATATTGGGAATTCAAATGTAGTTATTGGACTATTTATGGATAATAAGTGGAAAAAAGTCTATAGGTTAAGTTCAAGAAAAAATTTTACTTATTGGACATTTCAAAACAAATTAAAAAAAATCATTTCTTTAAATGAGTTCAATCCATCAAAAGTAGAATCAATAATTATTAGCAGCGTTGTACCTACTCTTACAGATATTGTTAAGCTCTCTTGTAATGATATGCTCTGTAAAAATATTTATATAGTAAAATCATCATCAGTTAAGAATGTAAAGATAAAAATAGATGATATAAACGAAATAGGTACTGATTTGGTAGCTAATGCCGTTGAGGCTTCTACTTTGTATAATGACAATGTTATCATTGTTGATTTTGGTACCGCTTTAACATTCACAATATTGTCAAAGTCGAATGAAATAATTGGAGTTAATATTGTACCTGGATTACAGACAGCAATAAACTCATTATATAAAACAACAGCCAAACTACCTAAAATAGATATTAAATTGCCAGATAAAGTAATTGGGAAGAATACAATTCATTCCATTCAGAGTGGTATTATGTTTGGCTATGTGGGTCTGATAAAGGAAATGATTATAAAAATTAAAGGTGAACTGTCAGGGTCAACTAAAGTAGTTGCTACGGGTGGTTTATCAAAATTTGCAAAACCATTAGCGGGTGTTTTTAATGATATAATACCAACATTAACTCTTGATGGTATGTTGAAAATTTTAGATAATTAT
>JAYZHZ010000064.1:0-6799 GCA_036166035.1 Bacteroidota bacterium | reverse complement strand
TTGTTTATAGAATCTTTTAACATTAGTGGGACTGCAGTGTTGTTTATATCTTGAGATGTGAGTCCAAAATGTATAAACTCCTTGTATTTACTGAGATTTATTTTATCAAATTCTTCCTTTATAAAATACTCAACTGCCTTTACGTCATGATTTATATCTTTCTCAATATTTTTTACTCTGAGAGCGTCTTCAGTAGAAAATTTCTTAGAAATATTTTCTATATTTTTTTTATCATTATCAGTCAGTTCTTTGAGTTGAGGTAATGGGATATTTGCTAACTCTGTAAAATATTGTATTTCGACAAAAACTCTATACTTGATAAGCGCAAACTCTGAAAAGTAATCTGAAAGGGGGTTGCATTTATCTGAATACCTGCCATCAATAGGTGATATTGCATTAATTTTGTATTCCTCTTTATTCATGTGCAAATTTAGAGAAATATTTGAAACAGATACATTATTAAAAACGTTATTGTTATTTAGTTTATATATAAGAAGATGTCTAAAGCCTCAAAAATCAAAATATTGTTAGATGGTGATTCTCATACTTTTGAGATGAACACGGATGAAACTATTCTTGATGTTGCAATTGACAACGATATCGATATGCCATATTCATGTCAGAGTGGTGTATGTACAGCATGTCAGGGTATACTACTCAATGGATCTGTTGAAATGGATGTTTCTGATGGTCTTTCTGAGGAAGAAATTGATGATGGTTACATTTTATGTTGTCAGTCTCATCCATCATCGGATACAGTGGAAATTGAGATAGAATAAAACAATTTTTTTTTATTCACGTTAATGTGTAATATAATCTTTGACTAATATGAGATAAAGTAATAAATTTGCTGGCATTTTCCTTAACAGAACATCATGAGACAACTTAAAATAACACAATCAATAACCAATAGAAGAGAAAGTCATACTCTCGAAAAATATTTTACTGAAGTGAGTGGTGTTCCTATGATTACTCCTGAAGAAGAGGTTAGACTTGCTAAATTGATAAAAAAAGGAAATCAAGAAGCTCTAGATAAGTTGGTTAGAGCAAATTTAAGATTCGTGGTTTCTGTAGCAAAACAATACCAAAACAGAAGTCTTCCTCTAAATGATCTTATTAATGAAGGAAATCTTGGGCTTATTAAGGCTGCCAAAAAATTTGATGAAACTAAAGGATTTAAGTTTATATCATATGCTGTTTGGTGGATAAGACAATCAATTATGCAGGCTTTAGCTGAACAATCAAGAATAGTTAGACTACCTATGAATAAATCAGGAGCAATTAATCAGATAAGAAGAGCATATGCTGAGCTGGAACAAAAATATGAAAGGGAGCCAACAGAGGAAGAAATTGCTAAATTTTTGGATATGAAAACAACAGAGGTTAGGAGTACTTTAGGTGCAGAAGTCAAACAAATGTCAATGGATGCTCCATTTGGTGAGGATGATTCTGGATCTCTTCTTGATGTCCTAGAGAATGATTCTGAAGGCCCTACAGATACAGGTTTAGTTTTTAATCATTCTTTAAAAATTGAGACGATGAGAGCTCTTTCCACTCTTACTCCCAGAGAGAGAGATGTTGTGTTGATGAGTTTTGGGATAGGGTTTGATAATCCTTATACGCTTGAAGAAATTGGAGATGTCATGGGATTGACTAGAGAAAGAGTTAGGCAAATTCGTGAAAAAGCCTTACAGAAACTCAGAGAACCCGGTAAAAACAGGAGACTCAAGGAATTTTGTGCTAATTAATATTCATTTATTTTCTTCATAATTCGTATGAGGAAATTATTCTATAATTTGCTTCATAAAGCAACAAAAACTATATTACACTTTAATTTAAATTATAAAAATATTTACTAGTTATGACTCGCTGGAATACTCTAATTATACTTTTTATTGTATTGTTTTCATGTAATCAGATTGAAAATAAATATAACTCAATTAAACCTGATAAATCTAAAAAGAAATCTATAGTTGTAGGTGATGCAAAATACGATGGACCCGAAAAGTTTATGTATTATAAGGCAGCCGTTAAGCATGGAGATGTTGATTTAAATAAACCATCCAGGTTTAATAGGTACAAACCTGGATACAAAGAGATAGAATACAAAAAAGCAATAAATAGATTAAATAATCAGCGATTTTCAAGAGCGCAAAATTCATCAGGTGGTCTGTATTCTTCATATGCTAAGGATAATGCTGTTTTCATTGAGAGAGGTCCTTATAATGCGCCTGGAAGAACTAGAGCATTGTTAGTAGATGCAAGTGATCCAACTGGTAACACATGGTTTGCAGGAAGTGTTGGAGGTGGTGTTTGGAAATCTACTGACGAGGGTGTAACATGGACTAGTGTATCAAACGACATGGATAACATTGCAATTTCTTGGATTGGGCAGTCAAAATCAAATACGGATGTGATCTATGTTGCAACAGGTGAACAATGGATAGGGAGTTTAGGTGATATTGCAGGTGATGGTGTATATAAATCCGTAAACGGTGGAGCGAACTGGACTAATGTATCGCCAAAAGACAGTGATGGTTATGTAGATGGAGGGTTTTCCAATGTAAGTAGGTTAGTAGTTGATCCTAATGATTCAGACGTAGTTGTTGTAAGCACAGTTGATGATGGAAGTGGAGGAGATGCTGGACACGGTTATATATTTAAAACCACTGATGGAGGAAACTCATGGTCAGAAGTATTTAGTAATCATGCAAGAATTCAGCAAATTATTGCTGCCCCGTCTGACTTTAATATTCAGTATGCGGCAATAAGAGGAGTTGGAGTTATGAAATCAACAGATGCAGGATCATCATGGGTTAATCCCGGAGGAATTGGTCTTGCAGGAACTGTAGCATATGATGACGATGGAGGTATACTTGCTGGGGGAGGTAGTGCTAGCTTTGCTAGATTAGAGTTGGCGGTTTCTCATCAAGATCCTAATACGGTTTATGCTGGTATAGATGGTGATTTTGCTTCGTACCTTAAAGTTAGTTATGATGGGGGAACTACTTGGAATCTTGTTAAAAATGAAGATAATACTGACGATGATTGGCTGTATCCTCAAGGCTGGTTCGATAATACAATAACAGTTAATCCAATAAATGATAGTATAGTTTATTATGGTGGTAGGGATTCAAGTAAAGGAACCGTTCTTCCAGATGCTGGAGCAACTTTTTCTGGTTCCACTACGAAGGTAACACTTAAAGATATTTCTTCTCACATGTCCTTGGTAAATATATGGGGAGGAGCTGCTCTTGGCTCAGGAACAGAATGGGTAGATAACTCTGATAGTCCTGATCTTGTGGATGTTGAGGTAAGATTTGGTCCTGGTAAATCTCAAAAAGCTTATAGATTTTCTGTCCCTGATGGATCAACTTCTGGAGTTGCACACAATAATTATTCTTACGAAGGTGTAGTTGATGTGCCATTTGAAGTTTGGAATGTATCAGCAGATCCGGAAGAACAAATAACCGTATCCTTTAGAGATAATAAGAATGATGGTGAATTTAACTTGGTTGAGGATTATGGAGAGAGCAGAGAGTACATATTTCCACAAATACTACCGTATGATCCTACTATGAATCAGGCTGAAATTAAAGGTGATGGTAATCCGGGTAATGCTAGTTCAGTTTATGGTCAGTTACATAAGTCACTATTTTTAATTTGGCCTTACCTGGCTACTGGTGTATCATGGGATCCAAATAATCTTCCTGAATCGTCAATTAAAATTGAATTTATTGATGCTACATATAAAACTCTAAAGAAAAAAGTTGAATACATGACAAATCAATACGACAATGGTGGAAACCATGATATAAATCAAAATGTCCATGTTGATCATCATAATCTGGGTACAATTGTTGATTCAGATAGTACATTTAGAATATATCTTACCACAGATGGAGGTATTTATTATACAAATTCAGGAACAGATCCAGGTGCTAAAGATGATGATTTTAAGAGAGCAGGCCTAATTTCTGATGCAATGTTCGAACCAGCAGGAGGATATAATACTACCCAGTTTTATGGAGCTGATAAATTTCATGGTTCTGAGCAGTATATTGCTGGAGCGCAAGATAATGGAACATTCATAAGCCCAGTTGATGAGGATGCCTCTAAAACAACAAATTATGCTCATCCAATTGGTGGTGACGGGTTTGAGGTAGTTGCACATTTCACTGATCCCAACAAAATTATTGGTGGATACCAAGGAAATAATTTTTATATATCTCATGATAGAGGGGGTAGTTGGAGTTATGTTGGAAACCAACTAACAGGTGGAGGACCATTTATTAATAGGGTATCTACCTCTTATCAGGATCCAGATGTACTTTATGTTATCACATCATTTGGTGTGAACAAATCGACTGATTTTGGCTTATCTTGGACAGCTGCTGAAGTTGGAGGAACTTGGGGAAATTCATTTTGGAGTGGTGCTGATGTTGAAGTATCTCTTGCAAATCCAAGATATGTTTGGGCGGGAGGTGTAATGAGTAATGGTGCGGATATATTTCTCTCAAAAGATTGGGGTGAAACTTTTGATGCAGTTCCTAGGTTTGCAAACATGGGTACAATAACAGGATTGTATTCACATCCTACTGAAGATTCTACTGCATACGTATTATTTGGAATTTCTGGTGAAGCTAAAATTATTGAAACAAAAGATTTGGGTCAAACTTGGAATGATTTAACTGGATTTCATCTCAATATTTCTGGAAAGTCTTCTAACGGATTTCCTGATGTTGCAGTCTATAGTTTCTTGGTTATGCCTCATGACCCAAATATCATGTGGGCAGGTACGGAAATTGGTTTGGTAGAATCTAAAGATAAAGGAGCAACCTGGAATATAGTTGATAGTGATCTTCCTAATGTTACCATTTGGGATATGAAAATTAAAGATGAAGGACAAGTGGTTTTTGCTACTCATGGTAGGGGAATATGGACAGCAACTTTGGATGATTTAAAATCCTTTGTGCCTAATCCTGCAACACTTCCTCCAGTTCTTCTTGATGCATATCAGATGGATACAGATGAAAGCTATAGAATATCAACCAAAGTTTCTTTAAAATCAGTTTATGATTCCTTACAGATAAATGCAAATGGAGTTCTTCGCTCTACTTACTACGATGCAAATGAGGTATCAGAGAAAGACTATGAGTTTGATGTTGATGACAAAGGGGATTACTCAATTCAGGGATTTGCTTATAAAGATGGGATTCAATACCCATCAAATATCTTGGAAATAGCAGTTAATCCTATTCTTGATGCAAGGACTGAATATTCTACAATTTTTAGTGATTTAGTAGGTGATGAATTCTACTTGGATAGATTCAGAATTGGTGCTCAGGGAGGTTTTGATGGCAGACAACTTCATACTGAACACCCGTATGAATCTGGAGTTGATGGGGGTTACTCAGACGGGTATAGTGTTCATGCAATGTTAAATATTCCTATAATAATTACTGATTATACTCCTTCCATTAGGTTTAATGAAATTGTTATTGTTGAAACCGGTGAGCCTGGCACATCCTATGGAGATTATAATTTTTGGGATTATGTAATTGTAGAGGCTTCAAAGGATGGTATTTATTGGAAAGAATTACTGGATGGATATGATTCCGATTCGGATCCGGCTTGGCTATCTGCATATAATGGGGGAGCTTTTGGAAGTCCTGACTTGATTAGAGATAAACAGATTCAATTTTTACCTCACTTTAATATTGGAGATACGGTCAAAGTTAGATTTAGATTATTTTCCGATGATTTGACTGTAGGGTGGGGTTGGATGATTGATGATTTATATATTCAAATGGATCCTCCAGTTGTTTCAGGAATAGAATTTACTGAACTTGATGAGAATATATCTATTTACCCGAATCCTACAAATGGACAGTTTAAGGTTAACTTTTCAGATACATGGCAAGGGGATGTTGATTGTAATATTATAGATATTTTTGGAAGAAGTATCTATTCTAGAATTTTAGATAATAACAATTCAACTTCTTCTCATAGTATTGATATTTCAGATTCAAATGATGGGATCTTTATCGTCCAGCTTGTTCAAGGTGATAAAAAAACGATGCAGAAGATAGTTAAGGAGTGATAAAAATTATTCTTTAATTTTTACTCTTCTTAAACTTACTCTTCTAAATCTGATATTGATAAGTTCTACACCTAGAGTAAAGAATAGTGCAAAATAAATAAATCCTTTAGGTATTTCGTAGTGGAATGATTCAACTATTAGAGTAAATCCAATTAATATAAGGAAACATAGTGCTAATATTTCAAGTGAAGGGTATCTGTCTATAATATCACTTATTTTGGAAGAATAAAAAATCATAAAAAAGATAGATATTGTAACAGCTATAATCATTAACAATAAGATTTCAGTTAGTCCAATAGCTGTTAATATTGAGTCAACTGAAAAAACAAAATCTACAGCTACAATTTGCCAAATTACAGAACTTAAAGTAACTGATTTAGAACTAATAATTTTCTCATCAAAATTTCCGTTTATTTTATGAGAAATCTCTAAAACACTTTTAAAAATAAGAAAACCTCCACCTAAAAATAAAATAATATCTTTTATACTAATATTCATATAAATTGGTTTTGTAAGTCCAATAAACCAAGTGAGGCCAAACAGCATAATAACTCTAAGAATAAGGGCTAGTAAAAGGCCCATAACTCTGGCTCTTTGTCTATTTTCTTTATTTACTTTATTTGTAATAATCGATATAAAAATAATATTATCAATTCCCAATATTATTTCTATAATTGTAAGTGTTAATAATGCTAT
>JAYZHZ010000063.1:0-4767 GCA_036166035.1 Bacteroidota bacterium | reverse complement strand
CCAGATTTGCAAAAAATCTTTATGTAGTCTATAAAATTTGGATTGCTCATTAATTTTCAATTTTAGAGCATATTTTATTAAAAATTTCATCTATAGAACCAACTCCATTTATAGAAGTATATTTATTCAGTTTTTCATAATGATTTAATACAGGTATTGTTTCATTCTTATAAACCCTAATCCTATTATTTATTTTGTCCTCACTTTGGTCATCCACTCTACCAGAATCAAGACCCCTTTTTGTAATTCTTAATATAAGTTCTTTATCATCAACTTCTAATGAAATTAAATAATCAATATTTAAATTTTTTGTTTTTAACATTTCATCTAGGGCAATAGCTTGATTTACTGTTCTAGGGAATCCATCGAAAATAAATCCATTAGCATTTATATTCTCTTCAATTTTATCCTTTACCATTCCTATAACAACAGAGTCTGGAACTAAGTTTCCCTCGTCCATATATTTCTTAGCCTCCATTCCTAAAGCAGTATTATTATTTAGGTGAATTCTGAATAAATCTCCTGTAGATAAATGAACTAAATCGTACTTATCAATTAATTTATCACTTTGAGTTCCTTTTCCTGCACCTGGCGGACCAAATAGAATTATATTCATATTTTCACTATTTAATATGTATTCAAAGATATAAATCTATATTGTTTCTTTTAGCATTTTTAATTAGCTCTTTACAATTAATTGCAATAACTCCTGACTCCATACATGTCATACCACCTGCGAGATTACAGATTTCACCTATAAATTTTTGAGATAATTTTAAATAAAATAAAATTGATGATAGAGCTAACACAGTATCTCCCGCTCCCGAAACATCAACTATTTTATTAATTAATGTTTTATGTTGTGATATTTCATTATCAGTGATTATAATTATTCCCCTATCTGATAGAGTAATCATTAGGTTTTTTATTTTGTTATTATCAATAAAAACTTTTCCTATCTTCATCAGATTCTTATCCGAATTATCTTTAATATTTAATGAATATGATATTTCATTAAGATTGGGTTTAAATAAGTCTACATTTTTATAAGCATTAAAATTTTTAAATTTTGGGTCAACCGCTATAAAAATATTTTTTTTTATAGACCGAACTTGATCAATTAATTTTTTGTTTATCAATCCTTTGTCATAATCTTGAAATATTATGATATCAGACATATTAGTAAATGAAATAATTTTATTTATTAGTAGAGTTCTTGTTTCCTTATTAATTGGTTCAGTTATTTCATCATCTACACGTAAAACATGATTTTTTTTAACAATCACTCTTTTTTTTACTGTTGTTTTTCTTCCTGTTTCTACAACTATACCATTTCTCTCAAGTTTATTATCTTTAATTAATCTGATAATCTTTCTTCCATTTTCATCGTCTCCTATAACTGAACAAAGTATAGGATTAACACCTAATGATTTTAAGTTCATTATAACATTTGCAGCACCACCCAATTTTTCTGATTCTTTTACAACATTGACTATTGGAACAGGCGCTTCTGGAGATTGTCTATTAATCTTACCTAAGATATAAGAATCAAGCATAGTATCACCAACAACTATGATGTTTTTGTTCTTAATCTTTTTAAAAATATCAGAGATTTTCATGCTAATTTAGCTTGCTTAGTGACTCTTTAAGTCTACTTGAAGCTTCAATCAAATCATTTTCACTTGCTGCATACGATAGTCTAATACAATTTGGAGCACCGAAATCTTCTCCTGGAACGAGAGATATTTTGCCATCTTCTAAAAGAAATAGAGCTAAATCATTAGCACTATTAATTTTTTCCCCTTCAGGGGTTTTATTATTAAGATAATTTGTTATTTCTGGGAAGAAGTAAAATGCTCCTTGAGGTAGATTAACTTTTAATTTATCGATCTCTGATAATATTTTATATACTAGGTCTCTCCTTTTCAAGTATTCAGCTTTCATTTCAAGAGCACATTTATTTCCATTCTGAAGTGCTACAAGTCCAGCTCTTTGAGCTATAGAACAATTTGCTGAGGTTGTCTGTCCTTGCATTTTATTTATAGATTTTGCTATTTTTCGTGGTGCTCCAATGTAGCCTAATCTCCAACCGGTCATTGCGAAAGCTTTTGAAAACCCATTCATAGTGATAGTCCTCTCTTGCATACCATCTAATGATCCAATACTAAAGTGATTCTCAGTAAAATTAATATGTTCATATATTTCATCAGAAATTATAATTACATCTGGGTGATTTATTAGAATATCCCTATATTCCTTTAGATCATTTTTGGTAAAAACAGTTCCCGTAGGATTACATGGGGAACTAAATATAATTGCTTTTGTTCTACTTGATAGGGCTCTTTTTAGTTGTTCTTTGGTTGGTTTAAAATCATTTTCAATTGTTGTATTTATATATATGGGCACTCCTTCAGCAAGTGTAATTATTGCAGAATAGCTCACCCAGAATGGTGCAAAAACAATAACTTCATCACCTTTATTAAGTATTGAGAACATAACATTGGTAATTGAATGTTTTACACCATTTGAGACCACTATATCACTGGGTGTATAGTATAAGTTATTCTCTTCCTCAAATTTTTTTGAAATAGCTTCTCTAAAATCTAGATAACCAGCTACTGGAGGGTAACTAAAATAATTACCTGAATTAATTGCGTCCTTTGCTCCTTCACAAATATGGGTTGGAGTTTTAAAATCTGGTTCTCCTAGACTTAAACTTATGACATCAATACCTTTTGATTTATATTCTCTTGCCATTGCCGCCATTGCTAATGTTGATGATTCCTCAACATTTTGAAGTCTTACTGATTCGTGGTTACTCATTTTCTAATTTATAACTTATCCTTGAAGAAATACTTTTACCTAATGTTATCTCATCTGCGTATTCTATCTCTCCACCTATTGGTATACCTCTAGAGATAGTAGTCATTTTTAAATTGTATTGTGACAATCTTTTAGATATATAAAAAGATGTTGTGTCTCCATCTAATGTAGGGCTGAGAGCAAAAATTATTTCTTTTATTTCTCCCTCTTTAACTCTTTTGACCAAACTATCGATATTTAGATTTTCAGGGCCAATTCCATCTATAGGTGATATTAGTCCTCCTATCACATGAAATAAACCACTATAGTGGTTTGTATTTTGAATAGCTAATACATCAGGCGTGTCTTCAACAACACAGATTATCTCTCTGTTAATAAAAGGGGTGTTTTTTTTACATGAACAATCTCCATTCTCGCAAATCATGTGGCATACATTACAATATTCAGTTTTCTCTTTTAAGTCAACAATTGCATTAGATATATTTTTTGTAAAGTCTAAATCTTTTTTAAGTAGGAATAATGATAACCTTAAAGCGGTTTTTTTACCTATTCCTGGTAGTTTAGAAATTTCATTAACTGCATCTTCAATAATTTTAGTAGGTAACCTCATTAGAAAATTTACTATGTAATAAACCTAAAATATGTTTTTGGATTAACTTTATTCAAAAACAAGTTCTAACATAACTGATTTTTTTCAAAAATAAATATGAATGCTAATATTATACTTCTGATTTTTATAATTTATTTTCTTGTTCTACTATTTATTTCAAGGATAACTACAAAAAAATCTAATTTTGACGATTTTTTTAACGCAAACAGATCCTCACCATGGTATCTTGTTGCATTTGGAATGATTGGAACCTCTTTATCAGGAGTAACTTTTATTTCGGTTCCAGGTGAAGTGGGTAACAGTAATTTTAGTTACTTCCAAATGGTATTAGGATATCTTCTGGGTTATTTTATTATCGCAAAAGTTTTATTGCCTTTATATTACAAGTATAATCTGGTGTCTATATATACTTATCTTGATAAAAGACTTGGATACTATAGCTATAAATCTGGAGCATTTTTCTTTCTTTTATCAAGGACTATAGGCGCATCTTTTAGGCTTTTTCTTGTTGCTGGTGTACTTCAGATAGCTATTTTCAATCAACTTGGGTTACCTTTTTCTTTCTCGGTTTTGATAACTATTTTATTAATTTGGATTTATACTTTTAAAGGGGGAATAAAGACCATTGTCTGGACTGATGCTTTGCAGACACTATTTATGCTCTCAGCAGTGATTATAACCATAATAATTATTCTTAACAAAATGAATGTGGGGCTACTTGAATCTTTTAACTTAATAAAATCAAGTAATTATTCTGAGACCTTTTATTTTAATTGGAAAGAAAGTAATGATTTTTTCAAACAATTTATTTCAGGTGCATTTATAGCAATAGTCATGACAGGACTGGATCAAGATATGATGCAGAAAAATTTAACTTGTAGAAACCTGGAAGAATCTCAAAAAAATATGTTTTGGTTTTGTGTGATATTAGTTATTGCTAATTTATTATTTCTTTCTTTAGGAGCTTTACTTTACATATATTCTGATTTTATTGGCTTTGATATTCCAGCTAGAACAGATAATTTATATCCTTTGCTTGCAATTAATCACCTAGGAGAATTTACATCTGTCATTTTTATTTTAGGAATTATAGCAGCTGCCTATTCAAGTGCTGACTCTGCACTAACCTCTTTAACTACTTCTTTTTGTATTGATTTTTTAGATATAGAAAAAACAAAAAATAAAAAGAAAACAAGATTCTTCGTTCATATAGGTTTTTCAGTTTTATTATTTCTTGTCATTTTAATATTTAATGAAATTAATGATGAAAGTGTTATTAATTCAATTTTTAAAGCTGCAGGGTATACTTATGGACCATTGCTAGGTCTTTTCTC
>JAYZHZ010000062.1:0-3161 GCA_036166035.1 Bacteroidota bacterium | reverse complement strand
GATGGTTATTTGAATTTAGCTGGCCTTTATCATATTTCTAATGGAGAATACTCAATGGGATCAGATAACACAAATGATATTAAAATGCCAGAAGATTTTCCAGATAAATTTGCAACAATATATGTATACGATTCCACTATTTTGTTTGACTATAACACAAAAGTTATTTATAAAGATTCGATTGCTGTTAATAAAGTTTTGATGAATTATTATAACAAAGGAGAGTTTTTTTCATGGAATTCATTTAGTTGGTATGTTCACATGGACTCAGGGGTTAAAGCAATTAGGCTTAGAAATATTAAACACCCCCTTCTGCAAAATGATATTAAAATTGATTTTTTCCCTTACAATGAAAATCTTGTTATTAAAGGAATATTTGAAGCATATAAACAAGAGAAAGAAATAAAGTTTTTTAATATTCAGGGTGGAACTTTTTTTGATAAAATTCCAGGCAAAATTAAATTTACTTTAGAAGGAGAATCGTATTGGTTAGAACCTACTATATCAGATTCCGGAAAGCTATTTTTGGTTTTTGGTGATTTAACTAATGGAGAAGAAACATATGGGGGCGGAAGATTTTTATACGTTCTGCCCCCCGACCTATATGGAAATGTTGTTTTGGATTTTAATAAGGCTTATAACCCCCCTTGTGTGTTTTCTTCGTTCACCACATGTCCTATTCCCTCGTCGCAAAATGTTCTACCTATAAAGATTAAAGCGGGAGAAAAAAACTATGAAGGGATTTCGTTTAGTAGTGTCTATGAATAAATTTATTTAAATTTAAATTGTTGAAAATTTAATGTATTATGTTAAGACGTGAATTTATAATAAGTTCAACTTTTTCGTTACCGATATTGTCATGTGGAAATCTAATGAACAAAGACAACGACAAATTATTTTTTAAGATAGGGTTAGCTCAGTGGTCTTTTAATAAAGCACTAAAGGCCGGAAATATAGATAATTTAGATTTTGTAAAAGTTGCTAAAGAAAAATTTAATATAGATGTAGTTGAGTATGTAAATCAATTTTTCTTTGATAAAGCAAATAATAAAAAATATTTAGGTGAAATGCTAAAAAGGTCAGATGATTATGGGGTAAAAAACTTATTAATCATGATTGATGATGAAGGGTATCTTGGGGGGATAGACAAACAAAAAAGACTGCAAGCAATAGATAACCATAAAAAATGGGTAGAAGCTGCTAGTTATTTAGGATGTGATCATATAAGAGTCAACGCTCAGGGGTACGGACATCAAGATGAAATTTCTAAAAACGCATCTGAGTCATTGTTTTTATTAGGTGAATTTTCTGAGCCTTATAATATTGATATAATAGTTGAAAATCATGGCGGGTATTCATCAGACGCTAAGTGGTTAGTAGAAGTAATAAAAAACTCAGGGAGAAATAATGTTGGCACATTACCTGATTTTGGGAATTTTTGTGTAAAAATCAAAGCAGAAGAATTATCAGACTGGGGAGCTTCTTCTGGAGAATGTGCTCAAGAGTATGATAAGTACTTAGGAGTTAAAGAGATGCTCCCTTATGCTAGGAGCGTAAGTGCAAAAAGCTATAATTTTGATTCTAATGGAGATGCAATAGACATAGATTATTATAAGATGCTTAAAATCATAAAAGACTCTGGTTATGATGGGTGTGTTTCAATTGAATATGAAGGAAATAATCATTCTGAAGAAGAAGGAATTATGTTAACCAAAAAATTGTTAGAAAAAGTAGGAAGAACTATTTAGTTTCTTTACCACTAATAAATACTCCTGTTAATATAAGAATCATTCCTCCTACTTGAATTATATTAATAATTTCACCATCTCCAACCCCAATAATTACTGCCACTATAGGCATCAAATAAGTAACTGTTGAAGCAAAAACAGTATCTTTAATTTTAATTATTTTATAAAAAATAATAGTGGCGATTGATGTGCATATAACCCCAAGTATAAAAACATAAAAAAACTCAAATTTGTGAGTTTGGAAATCATTAAAATGCTCTAAAAAGGGAGTGTCTACAATAAGTATATATAGAGTAATAGGAAGTATTAAAACAATCGAAAAACTAGTTATTGTTATAGGCTTCAAATGATTTAGGTGATATTTTATAAGGTTTAAGTTGATTCCATAAAGAACTGTTGCAAGAACCACAAATAATCCAAATATATCTGGACCATTGCCACTTGTTTTACTTGTAAATAAAATTAGAGTTGCTGTTCCTATAAAACCTATAATCAATCCTATCAAATTATTTTTTGTTGCTTTCTGTCTATAAAAAACAACGCCAATAATTAGAGCAAAAAAAGGTGTTAAAGAAGTCAATACCCCTGAAGTGGCACTATCAATTTTTGTTTGGGCTATTGGATACAAAAAATACGGAATCACATTACCAACTATTCCGGAAATAAACAATATCAAAAAATCATTTTTTTTAAGATCTCTCAAACTTTTTGCTAGAAAAGGCAGCAAAACTAATGCCGCAAAGGATAATCTTAAAGCACCTATTTCAAATGGGTTTAACGAGATTAAAGCTTTTTTAATTAGTATGGGGGAACTACCCCAAATTAAACTAAGCAAAAATAATAACAACCAAGCATAATAGAATTTTTTTATTTTCATCTAATCACGTAAGTTTATTTACACTATATATGTCATAAATCTCATCCAAAAGAGCTATAGACTCTTTAATGTTTTCACTATGAATTAATTTTAATCTATGCTCTTTAAAATTTGCTATCCCTCTGAAATAATTACTATAATGTCTTCTCATTTCAATTAATCCTAACTTTTCTCCTTTCCATTTAATAGAAAAACGCAAATGGGTTTTAACAGCTTTTATCCTATCTTCAAGAGAAGGAGACTTTTTGATTTTTTTGTATTTAAAATAATATTTAATCTCATCAAAAATCCATGGATTACCTATTGCAGCCCTACCAATCATTATTCCATCTATACCATATCTGTTTTTGTATTCAAATGCTTTCTCTGGAGTGTTTATATCACCATTTCCAAATATAGGAATACTTATTCTGTTATTATTTTTTACATCTGCTATATATTCCCAGTTTGCTTCTCCTTTATACATTTGCTTTCTTGTTCTCCCGTGAATTGTCAATGCTTTTATTCCAGCATCCTGTAACCTTTCTGCAACTTCA
>JAYZHZ010000061.1:0-6058 GCA_036166035.1 Bacteroidota bacterium | reverse complement strand
AAATCAAAACTGAATTTATTAATTTTAAAGTGGCAAGCTAGTACGACCAGCTCCTGCTGAATCCCCCAGGTCTGGAAAGAAGCAAGGGTAAGTGGTTGTAGCGGTGCGAATCTAGTTTGCCTTTTTTAATCATGTACATAATAAAAATTAAAGGAAAAGCTAAAATCCCAGATTTTATTCAGCTTAGGAATGATAAAATGATACTTCTTGAATATTTTAGTGCATCAAGACCAATAAATAGGTTAAGAAAATATGGATTAAAATCTTCTGATGAAGAAATTATAAACTATGTAAACGGTCTGGAATATGGAAAAATTCAAAAGTTAGATTTAAGATGAGCAACAATTCAATTTTAAGTATTAGAAATGCCACAATATTTCATCATTATAAAACTATTCTAAACGATGTGAATTTAGAACTTGAAAGAGGAGAATTTATATATGTAATTGGTAAAACAGGAAGTGGAAAAAGCTCTCTTTTAAGAACTATATATTGTGATATCCCATTAAAAATGGGAGAAATTATAGTTGACGACAAAAACATTTCTAAAATTAGAAACAAAGAATTACCATATCTGAGAAGAAAAATAGGAATAATATTTCAAGATTTTCAATTGTTTCAAGACAGAAATGCTTATGAAAACATAAAGTTTATAATGACTTCTACAGGGTGGACAGATAATGATAAGATTGACAAAAAAATAATAGAGTTATTAGAGAAGGTTGGATTAGAAAATAAATCTAAAAATTATCCGTATGAGTTATCTGGTGGTGAACAGCAAAGACTTGTCATTGCAAGGGCAGTTGTAAATGATCCAAAACTAATTATTGCTGATGAACCTACAGGCAACTTAGATCCAGAAGTAGCTGAGAATATTTTAAAAATATTGCTTGAAATAAATAATAATGGAACAAGTGTAATAATGACAACACATAACTATAGTCTTATTGAAAAATATAAAAAGACCACATATACATGTCTTGATGGAAAGTTTCTAAAAAAAGAATTATAAGGTTTTTAACTTATTTATAGCGTTTTGAAAGTCGGGTGATATACTTATTGCCTCATTCAATGATTTTCTAGCTAATTCAATATTTTTCTGTTCAATATAAATTAAGGATTTAAGATAATTTAACTGAGCCTTTATTGGAATTTCCTGTCTATTATTTTCATCTTTAGAAACACTTACAGTCATTTCCTGAGTCATCTCTTTATTCATTAGAATATCCAAGTTTGTTAAACTTTCATTAAAATTACCTAACTCAAATTGTATAAATGATATTGTATATAAAACATCTATTCTATCAGTTTTAAGATATAATGATTCATACTCATTTAATGCTTGTTGCTTTAAACCAAGATTTTGTAGGCTTATACAAGAAACTTCTAATGCAAAAAGATTATTAGGTTGGATATCTAGTATCTCCCTTGATATCATATATGTTGGTGCCCATTGAGATATGGCAAGATATTCCCTCATTAAAGAATCTTTTAATAGTACATTATCAGGTTGAATTGCAACCATATTGTACAAAGCACTTATTGCAACACTAGGATCATTATATGCTTTGGCCTTTTCATAAATAGATTTCTGTATTTCAAAATCACTTTTTTGAGATAAACTATCAAATCCTATAAATAAAAAAATTATAATGTAAAAAAACTTCTTTTTCATGGTATTATTTTTTTTGTTTAAGTCCATATGATTTTCCTAATTTAATTAATAAACTAAGTGCATCTTTTTTATTGTTTTTTATTTTCCCATCTAAAATCTGATTTTTTATTTCATTTTTAAGTTCTCCTACAATTTTAGATGGTTTTACTGCAAAAATATCAATTATTTCCTCACCAGTAACAGGAGGTTGAAAATTTTTTATTTTGTCATTTTCTTCAACTATTTCTAGTTTTTTCTCAACTATATCAAAATTCTTTAAATATTTCTTTGCTTTATCTGGGTTTTTTGTAGTTATATCTGCCCTACATAGTTTCATCAGTTCATCAATATCATCTCCTGCCTCAAAAAGGAGTCTTCTAATTGCAGAATCAGTAATATTATCTTTAACTAATGCTATAGGTCTAAGGTGTAACCTTACAAGTTTTTGAACAAATTTCATTTTCTCATTTAATGGTAATCTTAAATTTTTAAAAATTTTTGGTACCAATCTTGATCCTAAATCTTCATGACCATGAAAAGTCCATCCAGAATTTTCATTGTATCTTTTTGTATGTGGTTTTGCAATATCATGTAGAATAGCTGCCCATCTTAACCATAATGAATCTGATTCTTTAGATGTATTATCAAGAACTTCTAGTGTGTGATAAAAATTATCTTTATGAGAATGGTTATTTACTTTCTCTACACCTTGTAGATTATACATCTCAGGAAAAATATATTTTAAAATTCCAGAAGTAAACAATAATTTAAAACCATAAGATGGTTTTTTAGATAATATGATCTTATTCAATTCATCTGTTACTCTCTCAACACTTACAATTTTAATTCTTTCCGCATTATCAGTTATTGAACTAAAAGTTTTTTCTTCAATATCAAAATTTAACTGTGAAGCAAACCTGATGGCTCTCATCATTCTTAGTGGGTCATCATCAAAAGTTTTTAATGGATCATCACATGTTTTTATAATCTTGCTTTTTATATCAGAGACACCATTAAATGTATCAATTAAATTACCATAATCATTATTCATTGAAATTGCTAGTGCATTAATTGTAAAATCTCTTCTTTTCATATCATCAATAAATAGACCTGGTGACACATTAGGATTTCTAGAACTTTTTGAATAAGACTCCTTTCTAGCTCCTACAAATTCATACTGAAATGAATCACTCTTTATAGAAGCTGTCCCAAAATTTTTAAATATTTTAACGTTGGAGAATCCTTTAATTTTAGAAATAGATTCTACCAATTCATAAGGCTCTCCAATTGTCATTATATCAATATCCTTACATTCTCGAGATAAAATCATATCCCTTACATAACCACCAACAAGAAACGATTCTATCTTATGTTTACTTATTTCGCTTCTTATATTATCGAGGTTAATATTATTATCTATGTGATTCTTAAAGTTCATATTTCGATGCAAAGTTAAATTATTAGTTTTTCCTTTTTAATAAAATCAATTTTTATAAAAGTTTATAATTATTTCTAGTACATTTGATACCCGTTACAAATAATCTAATTATAATGAAGAAATATATTTTCGTGACGGGTGGAGTTACATCATCTCTAGGAAAAGGAATCATTTCTGCATCTCTTGGTCTTCTATTAAAAGCGGTTGGTTATAAGGTAACTATTCAAAAATTTGATCCTTACCTTAATATAGACCCTGGGACTATGAGCCCATATGAGCATGGCGAATGTTATGTAACTGAAGATGGTGCTGAAACTGATTTGGACCTTGGACATTATGAAAGATTCTTAGGTATATCTACCTCTCAAGATAATAATGTTACTACTGGAAGAATTTATAATAATGTTATTTCAAATGAAAGAAAAGGTGCATTTCTTGGCAAAACTGTTCAGGTTATACCACATATCACAGATGAAATAAAAAATAGTTTTTATAAAATTGGAAAAAATAATTCTTTTGAGATTATAATAACTGAAATAGGAGGATGTATTGGTGATATTGAATCTTTACCCTTCTTTGAGGCAGTTAGACAAGCAAAATTAGACTTAAATAAAGAAGATTTTTTAAATATTCATCTTACTTTAATACCATACCTTTCTACTTCGGGAGAATTAAAAACAAAACCAACCCAACATTCTGTGAAAAAGCTATTAGAAGCGGGTATTCAACCAGATATTTTAGTTTGTAGGAGTGAACATAAACTTGGTAAAGAAATAAAAAATAAGCTTGCTCTTTTTTGTAATGTATCAAAAAATTCAGTCATAGAATCAATTGATGCAAAATCGATATATGATGTTCCTGTATTGATGAGAAAAGAAGGTTTGGAAAAAATAGTCCTAGAAAATCTAAACCTAAAGAAAAGAAAACCCTTGAGACTAAGTAGGTGGATATCTTTTCTAAATAATCTTCATTCTTCCTCTAACATATTAAAAATAGCAATAGTTGGAAAATATATGGAACTTCATGATGCTTATAAATCAATTTCTGAGTCATTAATTCATGCGGGAGCAAATCTTAATTCAAAAGTTGAAATAAAATGGATATTATCAGAAAAAATTAAAAATTCCAATGTTAAAAGTAAGTTAAGAAACATTGATGGTGTAATAGTTGCTCCAGGTTTTGGTGAAAGAGGCGTTGAAGGTAAAATTTTATCGATTAAATATGTAAGAGAAAACAATGTTCCTTTTTTTGGAATATGTCTTGGCATGCAATGTGCATGTATAGAATTTTCAAGAAATGTCTTGGATAAAAAAGATGCAAATTCAACTGAATTTGACACTAATACAAATTACCCAGTTATAGATCTAATGGAAGAACAAAAAAAAGTTAAAAATAAGGGTGGAACTATGCGATTAGGTTCATATTCTTGTACATTCTCAAAAAATTCTTTAACCCGGAAAGCTTATAAAGAAGATAAAGTAAAGGAAAGACATAGGCATAGGTATGAATTTAATAATGATTATCTGGAAGAATTTAAAAATAATGGAATGAATCCAACAGGTATTAACAAAAAATTAAACCTTGTAGAAGTAATAGAGCTAAAAAATCATCCATGGTTTATTGGAACTCAATACCATCCAGAATATAAAAGCAGAGTATTAAAACCCCACCCTCTTTTCATTAGTTTTGTTAAAAAAATTAAATCGATAAAGAATGGACAATAATAGATTTATAGGTTTTACACTTATAGCTTTATTGATAGTGACTTATTACACTTTATTCCCTCCTGGACAGGTTGAGGACTACAATGAACCTGTGAATAAACAAGAAAAAATAGAGTCAATTAAATCTGAACCAGAAGAAAAAAAAATAAAATCTGAAAATATAATTAACTCAGATTTTTCTATAAATAAAAACACTGCAGATGAAAAAATTATATCCATAGAAAATGAAAATTTAATTGTAGAATTTTCTTCAAAAGGAGGAAAAATTCATAACGTATATCTAAAAAAATATCTTAACCCATTAAAAGAAAAAGTAAATATTTATAGTGGATTAAATGGTGATATTAATTTCATTATTGATGATGATGAAAAAGTTAATTTAAATGAAATCATATTCGACTATCAAAAATCAAACAATAATGATAAAAAAACATTAGTTTTTACAGCTTCATCAAAAAGTGGAAAGAAAATAACTTTAAGATATGAAATAAGTAATGATGAATATGTAGTGAACTCAAGCATTATTCTCAACGAAAATTTTAGTGAAACTAATAATTTAAATTTTTCTTGGATAAATAAATTAAATCATCAAGAATCAAATTTTAAAAATGAAAAAAATCAATCAAGAATAAACTATTTTTCCTTTGATGATGAGTTTGACTATACATCTTCTACATCTGTAGAAACTGAAGAAATATCAATCAATAAATCACTAAAATGGATATCTAGCAAACAACAATTCTTTAATTCATCTATCATCAGTGAAAGCGGTCTTTTAAATTCAAATTTAAAATCAGAATATGCAGAAGGTGAAGATTATGTAAAAATCTTTAGAATCAATTCTCAAATACCTTTAGTAAACAACACAATATCTTTAAAATATTTCTTTGGCCCAAACAAATACTCAATATTAGAAAACGTTACTGATGGATTTGACAACAATCTTTATTTAGGATGGATTGGAGTAGGTGGATTTAATAGATATATAATCGTTCCGATTTTTAATTTTCTTGAAAAAATAACCAATAACTATGGACTTATAATATTTCTGATGGTCATTTTAATTAGAATAGTAGTTACTCCATTAACCTATAAATCCCATCTTTCAATGGCAAAAATGAAAGTTTTAAATCCTGAAATAAAATTAATAAGGGAGAAACATGATGGAGATATGCAAAAGTCACAAAGTGAAATTATGGAATTGTATCAAAAAACAGGCGTAAGCCCTTTGGGTGGATGTCT
>JAYZHZ010000060.1:0-12035 GCA_036166035.1 Bacteroidota bacterium | reverse complement strand
CCCGGTGCAAAAAAATCAGAAAGGGTTTCTAAGAATGGAAATTTTGTATCAATTACCTTATCTCAGATTATGAAAAATTCTGAGGAAATAGTTTATATTTATGAAAAGGCCTCTAAAATAAAAGGGGTTATTTCGCTATAAATATGAGCAAGGAAGCAATCAATAAATATAATAGCACATTATATATTGTTCCAACACCAATTGGTAATTTAGATGATATTACTATAAGATCAATTGATACATTAAGAACCTCAGACTATATACTATGTGAAGACACCAGAACTTCAAAAAAATTGTTAATAAAGTATAATATAGATGTCCCTCTATTTTCCTATCATGCTTTCAACGAACACAAAATTGTTAGAAAGCATGTAAATGCTCTTTTGAAAGGTAAAAAAATTTCATTAATCTCTGATGCTGGAACACCATCTATATCTGATCCTGGCTATCTTTTAGTAAGAGAAGCAATTAAAAATGGTATAGAGATAGACTGCCTTCCCGGTCCAACAGCCTTTGTTCCTGCTCTTGTAAATTCAGGAATTTCTACAGATAGGTTTATTTTTGAGGGATTTCTACCAACAAAAAAAGGTAGAAATAAGAGGTTAAACAGTTTAATAGATGAGAAAAGATCAATAATTATATATGAATCACCAAAAAGACTAACCAGATTATTGAGAGAATTGATAAAAGTTCTTGGTGACGACAGAAAAGCCTCTATTTCTAGAGAGATATCTAAAATATATCAGGAAAATATAAGAGGGACTTTAAATGAACTACTTGTGAACGTAGAATCAAGGAATATAAAAGGTGAAATTATAATTATAATTAATGGGAAATAAGATATTAATATCCTTAGTTTTTCTTTTTACATCACTCTGTGTGTATGCTAAGACAATCGATGAGGTAGAATTTTCTGTTATTACAATTGGGCCTTATGAAAATGAATTATATAGTGCTTTTGGACATAGTGGGATAAGGTTTAACGATAAAAACAATGGGACAGATTATTTTTATAATTATGGCATTTTTGATTTTGATCAGCCAAATTTTTATTTGAATTTTCTTAACGGGAAACTTCTTTATATGGTAGGAAAATATGACTTTCCTTTAGTTGAAGAATTTTATAAAAGTCAGAACAGATACATTAAGGAACAAGTATTAAATTTAGATGAATCTGAAAAAATTTTACTTTATAATTATTTAGAACAAAATATTAGACCAGAAAACAGAGAATACCTGTATAATTATGTTTATAATAACTGTGCTACTAAAATAAGAGATGTACTTGTATCTATCTTAGGAGAAAGGTTAAAATTTGATGATAAAACGGAATCAAAATCATTTCGGAATTTTATGGATATGTACCTAGAAAATAATAAATGGGGTGACTTAGGAATTGATATATGTTTAGGGTCAGCTATTGATAATAAAGTGTCTTATTCTGATCAAATGTTTTTACCAGAATATTTAAATTCAGCTCTGGAAAATGCTACTTTAGATAATAATAAAAAATTAATATCTAAATCCAATGTATATATTCCAGATAAAAAAGAAGAAATTAAATCATTCTTACATCCATGGTTTATTTTCTTTCTTGTGTTACTACTCTCACTCTATTTATCATTTAAACAAATCAAATACGGAATAAAATTTATTTATTTTGATTCAGCTCTCTTTTTTATTACTGGCTTAGTTGGGATCTTGATTTTTTACTTGTGGTTTTTTACAGATCACTTGTCTACTAACAATTTTAATTTAGTCTGGGCTTTTCCTTTAAACTTTTTTCTTTCTTTTTTAATAATTAAAAGATATGAATATAATTGGATAACTAAATATATGATAGTATATGCCGCTTTTCTAATAGCAACTCTACTAATGTGGAATTTTATTCCTCAAGAACTTAATAAAACATTAATATTTTTATTGATAGCAATATTATTGAGATTATTTTCTAACGTTATTCATGTATCTAGAATCAAAAATCTAAATAGATCCTAGAATTAATTCTATCTCAAACCCTTTGCTAATTAGGTGATTTATTAATTTATTTTTATCGAATTTTTTATTTTTCTTCTTAAACAATTCAATGTTTTTATTCAATGTGATTTGATAGGTTTTCTCATCAATACTTCTAATTCCTTCTTGTATTTCATTATCATTTAATCCCTTTGCTATTAACTCATATCTTATTTTCTTTCTTCCCCATCTATTATTTTTATTTTTTCCTCTAGAAAAGGATTTAGAAAATCTTAGATTATCTACGAAACCCAAATCTTTTATTTTTTGTAGAGCTAGTCTTACAACATCTCTATTAAATCTTTTATCAATTAATTTATTTTCTACTTCCTTTACCGATCTTTCTCTATACCCACAAAACTTTATACTTACTTCTAAGGCTAATTTATAATTGTCAGATAAGTCATTTGACATAACCTTTTCTATTTAAAATACTTTTAATAAATCTTATCTCATTTTCATTATTAAAAACTTTGTATGGAAAAATAATAAACTGAACAATATTTAATTTAAATAGAAAACAATCTTTTTGAATTTTAACTTTTTTTATGGTATCCCATTTAATAGGCATACCTTGTTTATTGTTAATTTTCATCATAATCTGATTACTAGATATTTCATATGATAATCTCTCAAACATGTAGCTACTTTGTTCAACTTGAGTTACCCCAAAAAATTGGATTAACCAGAATAACACATAGAGAATAAGTGCAATACTGGATCCAATAATCCACCAAATAGATGGAATATAGAAATTCATTGAACATAGTAAAAGATAAATTAAAATGACCCACCATTGCTCTAATAAAAGATTATAAAAACCTTTTCGAATGTATTGACCCTTTTCCATTTGAAATTTTTTAGTCCGTACAATCATCTCTTAGTATCTATTTTAATTTTTTCAATTTTGTGATTATCACCCTGAATTTTAATCAGAATTAAAAGTTTGTAAATATCGTGATTTGATATATACTCACCAAGAATATAAATTAGATTATTTTCGGATTTTCCTCTATGAATAATTTTAAGTTCTTTTATTTCATTATCAAAATAAAAATTTTCAAGAACCTTTGTTAATTTATATTTATTGCCTTTTGAGCTTACATCATTTATGATTATTTCCCCCTCAGGGAGGAAATGGCTTATAACTTCTTCAGAATTTTTTATTTTTAATGCAGAAATCAAGTTATCCAAAGAGTTGATATTAGGGCCTTTGATTAAGAGTAGAAATGCTAGAATTAAAAGTTTCATTGTTATAAATCTTTTAATAATTAATGTAAATACCTAAGATTCAATAATTATTTTTACATAATATGAGTGATAAAGTTATACTTATAATAATGGATGGGTGGGGTATTGGTAATGATAATAAAGTATCAGCTATTCATGCCGCAAACACACCTTTCTATGATTCAATTATAAAAAAATATCCAAACTCAAAACTATCAGCCTCTGGAAAAGATGTCGGATTGCCCTCAGGTCAAATGGGGAATTCTGAGGTTGGTCATATGAATATTGGTGCTGGTAGAGTGGTAGATCAAGACCTAATAAGACTCAATAAATCGTTATTACACAATGGAATCAAAAACAACGAAACATTTTTGAATGCAGTTGAATATGCTAGAGAAAAAAGTAAGGATTTTCATATAATGGGGCTCTTATCAGAAGGTGGAGTTCATTCTCACTCCAATCATCTCTATGAAATTTTAGAATTTTTAAAAATACAAAAATTGAAGAAAATTTTTCTACATCTTTTTACTGATGGAAGAGATACAAGCCCATATGATGGTGTCAATGAAATATCGAAGTTGTTACAATATCTTGAAAACACCAACATTTGCATAGCATCGGTTTCAGGAAGATACTATGCTATGGATAGAGATTCTAGATGGGAGAGAATTAAGTTAGCCTATGATGCTATCGTCAATGGAGAAGGTATCATCTCAAATAATATAGTCAATTCAATTAAAACATCTTATAATGAGGCTATCACAGATGAATTTATAAAACCGATTGTATGTGCTGACATGGATGGTTCTCCTATTGGTGTAATAAAAGATGATGATGTGGCTTTCTCTTTTAATTATAGATCTGATAGAATGAGGCAGCTATCACATGCACTTACACAGAAAGATTTTGTAGATTTTGATATGAAGAAAAAAAATTTATACTACATGACTATGACAAGCTATGATGAAAACCTTAAAAAGACTAAAGTTTTGTTCGACAAAAAAAATATAAGAAAAACTCTTGGAGAGGTGCTTGAAGAAAACAACAAATCACAGCTAAGAATTGCAGAAACTGAGAAATATCCTCATGTAACATTTTTCTTTTCTGGTGGAAGAGAAAAGAAATTTAAAAATGAATTTAGGATATTATGTGATTCCCCTAAGGTAGCAACCTATGACTTAAAACCAGAAATGAGTGCAGGAGAAGTCTCAAGTAAATTTATTGATGAAATAAATAAAAAATCTTTTGATTTTGCTTGTCTTAACTTCGCAAATCCAGATATGGTAGGACATACTGGAGATTTTGATGCAGCAGTAAAGGCTTGTGAAGCAGTTGATATTGAGACTTCAAGAATAGTAGAAAATGCACTAAAAAACAACTATACTATTCTAGTTACTGCCGATCATGGAAATGCTGAAAAAATGATAAATGAAGATGGTTCTCCTCATACATACCATACTACAAATCCTGTTCCGTTTATAGTTATATCTGATAGAAAAGACATTAAATTATGTAATGGGAAATTAGGAGACATTGCCCCAACAATTCTTGATTTAATGAATATAGATATTCCTGGGGATATGACGGGTAAAAACATTATACAATAACTTTTATTTTTATCGTTTAACCAGTATGATTGCAAAAATTTTAAAAAAATGAAATTCATATATATAGTTTTCTTTTTCTTCTTTTTTATTTCATGCAATAATATTGACCCTGATGAACCTTGCAAAATTGATGGTCTTGATGGACGAGTTTGTATAGAGGTATATGAACCGGTATGTGGATGTAATAACCAAACTTATTCGAATTCTTGTTATGCTCAGAGTGCTGGTATTACTTCCTGGACTGATGGGGAGTGTTCGGGATAATTAAAATAATTCTTATCTACTATTTCCAATTTTTTAATATTTATTTAAATTGTTTAATTATTAAATTTTAAAAGATAAATATGAAAAACTTTTTAATTATTATCTCTGCTGTATTATATATAGTGGGGTGTACTGCTCCAACTAATAATGCAGATTCAGGTATGGATATGGCAGATGTTAGTGGAGAACCAGATGGATCTCATACAAGTGCAGAGTGGCAAATTTGGGCGTATTCAACTGCTGCCCCTGAGTATATTGCAAATGAGGCTACTGTTTTAGATGCTGGGATGAATGTTCTCAGAGAAGGTACAAATGGATGGACATGTCTTCCTGCAAATCCAAGAGGAATGTCTGATCCTGAAAATGGATGGAAAGATGCACATGAGGCTATGCCTGTTTGTGCAGATGGGCAATCTATGCTATGGATGCAAGCTTACTTATCAGGAACAAAACCTGGTGGAGATATGAGCTCAGACGGGTATGCATGGATGCTTCATGGAGACATGGGTGAAGATAATACTAAGCCCTTAGTGTTCAATGAAGAAGATGCAGCTGAAGGACACTGGATTGAATCCGGACCACATTTAATGAGATTTCCTAAGGATCCGGCATCTCTAGAAGGTATAACAACTGATTTTAATTCAGGAGCACCATACGTTATGTTTGATGGAACTGATTATGCTCATTTAATGATACCTGTTGATGATTACTATAAATATCAACCACAAAAAAAATAATTTTTTTGTAATCTAGTTTAAGGGGATATGATTTCATATCCCTTTTTTATTGGTTCTCTGCCATTGCTTGTAAGATATCAAGGAATAGATTTATAATATCAAGGTATAATGCTATAGCAATATCAACAGCAGTCCCCCACGAACTATCTCCATTTGCATTAGCTTGTTCTAGTCTATTAAAGTCGAAAATTAAATAAAGAGTAAATATTACAATTCCGGCATAACAATATAAAAGTCTTTTCCTGTCGGATTTAAAAATATAATAATTTAATAATCTAAGTATTACTAATGCAGAAAGTGAGATAAATAAAAATGGTTCTAAAAAGCCAAAATCAGTTGGAGTTATATATACAATAAGGAGTGTTATAAAAATTGATAGGCTTGTTGCTATTAGGGTTTGAAAGACAACATTTTGCCATGCCTGGTTGTAAGGGTCCGTGTCAAAAGCTAAGACATTTTTTTTGAAGTCATCTTCAAGTTTAAGCATTGCATCAGATTTTATTCCAAAATAATTTTCTTCATCTCCCTCATAGTAGTATACAATATGTTTATTTTCTTTTCTTCCCCAAAAGCCAGATTTATTATTCAAATTCTTAGATTTAACACCTTTATCTTTTAAAAATTTCCTCCATTTGAATCTCTCACCAATATAGCCAATGGTTGGGCCTAAAGACCATCCTCCAAATGCTGAAAATATTCCACAGGCTATAAGGTTATGAGGAAAAATATCTTCATAAACCAGTATTAAAATTAAAGAGCCAATAAAACCAAAAATTGTAAAAAATTTTTCCCAAAAGGTTTCATATGTCTTATTTAGTCTAGCTGCAATTGTTGAGATTACTAACATTCCTCCTAAAATGCTAAATGTTCTTACCATTAACAGATCTTCCATATGCTTATAATTTAATTTTAAATAGTCTGGGGTAACCATTACCCTCATCTTCAGAGGTTAACCAGAAAGTTTCATCATCAATTATCTTTATAGCCTCAATCTGCGCTTTATTAATGGGGAGCTTATATTTTTTGAACTCTGTAAGTTCAAGTTTTTCCGGAAAAAATTTGTGTATGGTATATAAAAACTGCTCACCCTTAGTATTATATCCAACAAGAGCAACTAAATTATTTTCAGCTTGGTAGTCTGCTCCTGTAATTAATGATTTTGCATTATAGAAAGCTTTAGATTTTAACTCATATGATCCTGCTGTCTTAGGCATGAAATATAATTCAGTTGTAAAACTGAGTCTGTTTTTTGAAAACAAAACCAGGTTGTTATCCGTTGCTATTAATCCCTCAGAATCATATTCATGTCTGCTTCTTCTGCTATAATTATTTTGTTTTTCATATCTTATCTCAATCCTCCCATTACATTTAAAATTATCTTTTTTATCAAGAATTAAGATTTCTAAATCAGTTCTGTATCCAAAATTATTTCCAGTGTTTGCTATATAAATATTGTTCTCATCTGATGCTATATCTTCCCAATCTGTATTTTTCCCACAACCATTTATTTTATACTCAGCTATTATATTGCCAATATCTGAGAATGCATATAATTTTTCTTCTCCACCTGAGTCGTTGTGGGTTAAAAAATTCCCGTTATAATATTCTAATCCTGAAGTCTCATTAATAATTTTTGGTAAAAACTTTTCCTCTACTACAATTTGACAGATAGCAATTTTAAACTTAAAGATTAAGAAAAAAGTTAGAAATATTTTATTTGAGCTCAAATAATTTATAATAAATTTCATAATATAAACTAGCCAATAAATCTATCATATATTATATTTAAATCATATTATTTAATAACAATTAAAATTCAAAAATTATGAGAAAAATATTTATGATATTGATGATGTTTGTTGGTTCCATTTCCTCCTATGCACAAGAAGGTGAAAATAGGTTTGTTTATGAGCTCACATTCGAATTCTCTCCAAATGCAGGAATAGCAGATGCTGAAAAACAATTTTTTATTTTTTATGATGGGTTCAAGCAAAGTGAATATTCTACAAGTGTTGTAGCTCACCAACACCATACTGGTTACAGAATGGATTATAAAATTTTGGCGTATACAGATAGTTGGGATAAGATAGACGATATGGTTGAAGACGCACAAAATTATTTTGCTGAGAAAGACCCAACTATGTTTACTGATCCCTGGAAGATAATTCATACCGGAGATGCAATTTATGCTGTAAGAAAATCAGCTGAGGAAGGATATATAACAAAATAATTTTATTTAGATTTAAAGGGTTCTCTTTTGGGAACCTTTTAAATCACCAAGTTCACTATATGATTACTAGGGAAGAGGTTAAAAAAGCTCAATCAGATTGGGCTTCAGGAATTGTAGAGATTGGAAAAACTAAAGGGGATCCTTCTAAATGTAAAAAATTAACTAAAGATTTTTTATATAATCTTTATGATTTTAGAGAAGGGAGTGTTCAATTCAAGCCCACAAAGGCATCGATACACCAATTTAGAAATAATCTGAATGCTGCAATGTCCTATTTTATTGCTGATAATAAATCTTTTAGTGAAGATAAAGGCTTCGCCCTAACCCCTTGGAATGAAGTTTTATTTGAAAATGATAGTATTATATTGCATGAAAATATTGCTACCGCAATGGGAAACTATTATTTTAAAGATAAATCTGGGGAAAAGATTAAAGTTGAATATACACTAGTATATATAAAGAGGACTAGGGGAGAAATAAAAATTATTCTTCATCACTCATCATTGCCTTACAATTTGAATTAGTAAATTTTCTGTGTTATTTGATTATTCGAATTATCTCGTTTCTAAGTTTTAAATAACCTTCCTTATTAGGGTGGAGCCCATCAGAAAATAAACTCATATCAACTTTCTGGTTTTCGTTAACTAAAACGCTTCCTATATAATCGTATCCTACAGATAATTCCCTCGCTCTGGATTCAATTCTAAGATTTAAATTAATCAACCTTTCTTCATACTTGTCTCTAGGAAGTATTCCCATGAGAATAATTTCGGCGTTAGGTTGTCGGATTTTAACTCCTGATATAAGTAGATGAAGACCATCTATAATTTCATCGTCTGTATTTAAGTGTAGGTTATTTGTTCCTATCATCACTAGTATTTTTTCAGCATCAAACCCATCAAGTTCACCATGGTACACTCGCCATAAAACATTTTCTATTCTGTCCCATCCATATGCATAATTTTTAACTCCCATTGGTGTCAGAAAATTGTCCCACGTTTCTCTTTCAACTTTTCTATTTGTTTCTGGTATTCCTCCCCAAAAATGAATAATTGAGTTAGCTAAAATAATTTTCTTTGGTGGATTAGAGGTATTTATATTCAAAATCTCGTTATGCTTATATAACCAATCGTAATTATATGGTTCACGAAGTTGTGAAACAGGCTGCATTGTTGAAACAGAACCAATGGGCTCATTTAAAATTTCTCTAAGCTTTTTTTCATATGAATTTGCATAAGTCAACATCCCTAGGTCATTGGGATGAAGACCATCAACAGTCTCATCCAATTGAAATCCTATTTCTGATTCACTCAAATAATACAGGTTTTTATATCCTTCACTTATGAGATCATCAAAAATAGATTTTTGGATTTTATTAGAATAAATATATTCACTGGCACGGGCTTCACTTATAAATTTCTCATTAAATCCTGCATGATCTACTAACAATATTGGAGTTTTGGGATGGGTTTTTAATAATTTAATTACAGTGGTTAAAATCCTTTCTTTCAATTCATCTTCATTTTTGATATTTGCAGATTCCCAATTGTTAACTAAAAGATTTGGGATACAATCAATTATAAAAATTTTAGGATTGATTTCATTGACTAAATCAACAACTGAGGGTTCCATCCTCCCTGAACCACTAAAACCTAAATTTATGAGAGGTCTATCCATTTTCCTGCTCAAAATAGAAGTCCAAGCCATTCCAGGCCTTGATGCACAGGCTCCCTGGGCTATAGATGTACCATAAACAACTATTGGCTTTTCTTCTCTAATTTTTAGTGGTTTAAAATGACTGTCTTTTATTATTCCTATCTCTAACCATTCTACTTTATCATATAGTGGTAGATATAGTCTATACTCTCTTCCTAGTTTATGGTAGTTGTCATTTGGGTTTAGTCTTTTATACTTATATATGATTGTATCTTGAAAACTCCTTTCAGCGGCAGCCCAAATTTCTTTTCCATCACTATTTATAGCATAAAGATCAACGCCGCTTATTCCAGTTGCAGGCATGTGTTCCATTGTTTTCTTGCCGTTTTCTGTTTGATATCTTATCCGGATTTCTTTAGAATTTGAACGAAATCTTATCATTAATCCTGCTGATCGAGTAGAATTATTCCAAACATCATTAGGAATTTTATTTTTTGCTCTGGCCGGTAATCGATCATAGAAACCGCTTACCTCTTTTGGCCATGCTTGACCTTCAAGAATATTTTTGTTAACTGAAGAGGGATTTATCCACACAAAGCTTTTATTTTCTTGTGCAAAGAGTATACCTGAGAAGGTCAGTGTAAAAAGACAATAGAGCAAGAAAATATTTAAAGTGGTTTTCATAGTTAGATATTTTAAAAAATCGTATAAAAATATTAAATTAAAATTGCTAGAATAATGAAATATATACTAAGATGAGCAAAAAAAATATAATTAATCTGATGTTGTTCATCATAATATCCATTCCATTTATTAGTTGTCAAATAGATTATGAGCAAAAGAAGAAACCGAATGTGATTTTTATATTAGTTGATGATTTGGGATGGAATGATTTGGGATATTCTGGAAGTACATTTTATGAAAGTCCAAATATTGATAGCTTATCTAATGATAGCTTTCAGTTTATGAATGCGTATGCCGCCAGTCCTGTATGCTCTCCAACTAGGGCTTCTATTATGACGGGCAAACACCCATCTAGAGTAAATATTACCGATTGGATCCCAGGGCTTGATCCAAAAGACAAACCCCTTTTAGGACCAAAAGATTTGGATGAACTTCCATTAGAGGAAATCACCATTGCAGAAAAATTAAAAGAATCAGGGTATAAAACTTTTTATGTAGGTAAGTGGCACCTTGGATCACAAGGGTATTATCCAGAAAATCATGGGTTTGATGTTAACATTGGTGGCTTTGATAAGGGGAGCCCAATGGGAGGATATTACTCTCCATATAAAAACCCCAAACTAAGTGATGGTCCTGAGGGAGAATATCTTACAGATAGATTAACAAATGAAGCCCTGGGTTTAATAAACAATCGCGATACGAGTAAGCCTTTTGCTCTTTTTCTTTCATTTTACAACGTGCATACGCCAATTCAAGCAAACTTGAAACATGTAGATTATTTTAAAGAAAAATTATCTAAAATGAATGACAATATAGCCAGAACAAAAAAAGAAGGAGAAGCAATAAGTAGATTAAATCAAACTAATGCGCAATATGCTTCTATGGTGTATGCTGTTGATGAAAATGTAGGGAAGCTAATTAAGAGGTTAAAAAATGAAGGCTTATATGAAAACTCTCTAATTATTTTCACATCGGATAATGGCGGTTTATCTACTCTAAAAAGAATTGCCCCAACTTCAGTTTATCCCTTAAGAGCAGGTAAGGGTTGGCTTTATGAAGGAGGAATTAAAATTCCGCAATTAATTAAAGTACCAGGAAACTCAGAGAATGTAAAAGTTAATGATTTGACTGTTTCTTATGATCTTTTCCCAACCATTTTAGATGTTGTTGGGATTAAAAACGATAATAAAATTGATGGTGTAAGTTTAATGTCTACACTAAAAGAAAAGTCTAGAGTTGAGAGAAAAAATATTTATTGGCATTTTCCTCATTACCATGGAAGTTTATGGAAGCCTGGTTCAGCTATTAGATCTGGAGATTGGAAACTAGTTCTTCATTATGAGTCTAATGAAGTAGAATTATTTAACCTCAAAGATGACCCCGGAGAGTTAAATGATGTTTCAACTTTGTTTAAAGAAGAAAAAGAGCAGCTTCTGAATCAATTAAATAAAATGAAGATAGAAACTAACGCAAATTCTGTATCTGTTAATCAAAAATAATAATTTGTGTGGGTGATACTGGATTCGAACCAGTGACCCCTGCCCTGTCAAGGCAGTGCTCTGAACCAACTGAGCTAATCACCCATATGTTAAAATTACTTAAAAAATATAA
>JAYZHZ010000059.1:0-2957 GCA_036166035.1 Bacteroidota bacterium | reverse complement strand
TAAAGGAATTAGAAAAAGTACTTGTTATTAATTGTTAAATTTGCGTTTTAATGGACTCGTAGCTTAACTGGATAGAGCACCTGGTTACGGCCCAGGAGGTTGGGGGTTCGACTCCCTCCGAGTTCACAAAATTTAATTACAAGTTAATGACTAAGGGAAATTATTAAAGCTCTTCTCATATAATACTTTTAAAAGAATACACTAGAAATTATTATCTAAGATTGACTGTAATTCTAAATATTTCTTGATTGCTTCTTCAATACTATTATGATAGGTTTTATCTAACAATAATTTAGTGTTGTTGCTGTAGGCAATATCCTTCGAAAAAGTTAGAAAAAAATCACCTGGTTTCTGACCTGATTTTTTATTTATCTCAAATATCGATTTTTTTTCTAACCCATCTACAGGAATAACACACACAATAGGATCATAGTTTGAAGGTGAATCAGAAGACTGTACTTTATTGTCAGTCAAGTTTGAAAATTTAATTGGTTGTTTTCCCTCACCTTTATTATTGAAATAAAAAGATTTTTCTGGATTATTCGAAGGATTCGGTATAATTTTTAAATTTTTAGAATTACCAAAATTAATCTCAAAAACGCTGTTATTAAATTCAAAATTTTCAGTTTCTATTGCAGATATTTCATTTTTCTGATTTACTTCAATTTTATCTGACGTTTTTCTACCTGCTCCCCTTTGAGAAGATCCCGTACCAACTTTCATTGCTCCACCGCTATCCACGTAAGCTGAAGAAGATACTGGAGGAGGAGCATTTCCTGCCATATCATCAGTATTATTAGTTTCAAAATTGTTTTGTTGCAAGCTGGATGACTCCACTTTAGTATTTGACTTTGAAAAGGTTGAAACATAATATATGTTTACTCCAGTTTTGTTAATAACTCTAAAAGTAACTTCATAAATATTTTTTTTCTTAGTGTTTTCGGTCAAATTCCATTCAGATTCTACCTTAAAAAAATCATTTTGTATAGAATGATTTTGATCCTGATAAGAAGTGTTTATTAAAAAAAATGCTGATAATAAAATTAATTTCATATATACAATCTAAGAAACATTCAGAAAAAATTCAAAATGATAAGCATCTATTGAGATACTCTAAAAATTTTTATATTAATTTTAATAGAAGATAAAATGCTTTACAGAAAGATATTATTCATAGTTTCATTATTTTTTTTGACAGATTGTCAAAAGAAAAAAGAGATTCAAAATTTACAGTCTAAAAACAAAGAAAATTCAATATCAAAAAGAGGTCCAGTTCCAGATAAGAATAACGGAGAATTATTTTTACCAGGTGGTTTTGGAGCATTAGTTGTAACCGAGGGAGTAGGACCTTCAAGACATATAGCTGTTAAAAATAATGGTGATATATATGTAAAACTTAGAACTGCAAATGGGAGAAATGGCAATGTTGCAATTAGAGATACTAACAATGATGGAAAAGCAGATATAACGGAAAAATTTGGTGATTATCCTAATGATGGAAAATTTGGTACTGCAATGAGAATAAATGATGGATACCTATATTTTAGTTCTGAATTAGTGATATATCGACAAAGATTAGATCCATATGAGTTAATACCAAAAGGGAAACCAGAAATAGTCTTAGTTGACCCATATCCGATAAGATGGCATAATGCAAAATCCTTAGCTTTTGATAAAGAGGGAAATATGTATGTAACATTTAGTGCTCCAACAAATGCGTGTGAAGATTGGGATACCAAGTCAAATTCATACTCTACAGAAAATGTTAAAGGTGAGTACCCTTGTGAACAGCTTGATATTTTAGGAGGAATCTGGAAATTCAATAAAAACAAACTTGGTCAGTCTTTATCTGATGGTGAAAGATATGCAACTGGAATTAGAAGTGTTGTGGGGATATCATGGAATAATTTTGATAATAGCTTATATGGAGTTAATCATGGTAGAGATTATTTGCATAATCGTGCACCTCAGTATTATAGTGAGTGGGATAATGCAGTTCTTCCAGCAGAAGAGTTTATGAAAATTGAATATGGAGATGATTATGGATGGCCATATACATATTATGATCATTTTAAAAATAAGAGATTACTCGCACCAGAATATGGTGGTGATGGAGTTAAAGAAGGTATTGGATACTCTGAACCAATGATGGGATTGCCTGCTCATTGGGCACCTAATGATCTATTATTCTATACTGGAAATCAATTCCCTGATAGATATAAGAATGGTGCATTTATAGCTTTTCATGGATCTACAAATAGAGTTCCTTATCCTCAAGCAGGTTATGTTGTTGGATTCATACCATTCAGTAATGGAATACCCAGTGGTGAATTAGAGATTTTTGCTGACGGATTTACAGGAAAAGAAATTTTAGTTGATATGGAGGAGGCTAAATACAGACCTATGGGATTAGCACAGGGACCTGATGGATCACTTTATATATCCGAATCGAAAAAAGGAAAAATTTGGAGGATATTATTTACGGGTGACAAAAATAGTTTTGGAAATATTGAATTATCTATAATGAAAAAGAGAATGGATAAAAGCAATATAAAAATGCCTGATGCCATTAAAGATAAAATAAATTAATCTATCTGACTTTTATAACTTTCCACTATAAGACTGACAATTTCAGGGTTGAGCAATGTTGAAGTATCACCAAAATTCTCAAATTCATTTGAAGCAATTTTTCTAAGAATTCTTCTCATTATTTTACCAGATCTTGTTTTTGGTAGACCAGGAACTACAAGAATTTTATCAGGCTTAGCTATAGGACCAATGTGTTTTGTGACCGTATTTCTTATCTTATTATAGTAATCTATTTCTTGAGTTTTTTCTCTAACTATAACAAAACCAAATATTCCCTGACCTTTTATCTTGTGAGGAAATCCTACTACAGCAGATTCTATAACTTCATTGTCTTGATTTATAGCATCCTCAACTTCAGCAGTACCAAT
>JAYZHZ010000058.1:0-3671 GCA_036166035.1 Bacteroidota bacterium | reverse complement strand
AGAAATCCCCAAATCAGTAAAAGAAATAAAAACATATTCAGCAGATTTTTGGCTCTTCATTGGTGTTTTGACTCTTATTTTAATGTCTTTTCAGGTTATTTTTCCAACATCTATCCCCGTATATAATGCAATTATTGAATTTTTTGGTGGATTCTCCAATTTAGCCCCACCTGTTGAAAAAGAATTGTTTTATTCTAACGCTCAAATTTGGTTTGCTTCTTTAGTTGCAGTTTTTTCTGGTTTGGCTCAAGTTTTATGGTGGAAAATCAATAAAACAAATAATAAATTGGATTTATTCTCAAACGCATTGGTGATTACTATGCTTTTTTCTGCGTCTATAATTATTTTATATCCTATTACCACACCTTCATATATGATTTTATTAACAGCTTCAATTTTTTCAATAGTTTGTAATGGCAGTGTTTTATTATCCTTTTTGAAAAAAAGAAAATTTATATCTTCAGCATCAGTTTCTCATATAGGTGTTGCAATAATGCTTGTTGGGATTCTGTTTTCTTCTGGATATTCTTCAATTGAATCAAAAAATTATACTGGTTTAGTATGGAACACAGATTTTCCAGATGAAATTAATCAGGATAATATGCTCCTCTTTGTAAATGAACAAAGAAAAATAGGAGGGTTTAATGTTGATTATCTTGGAAAAAGAAAAAAACTAAAAAACTATTCTGGATTTATAAATGAAAACTATTTAGAATATATTCCTTTTATGGAGAAACACATTTTAAAAAAAGACATCGAAATAGGTGGTAAAAAATTATTTGAGAAAGATACCGTTGAAGTTGATAACCCCGACATCACTTATTTTGAATTATACTTCAAAGATCAAAAAAATCCAACTCAGACATTTCATCTTTTTCCAAAAGTACAGGTTGATTCAAATTCAGATATGATAGTTTTTTCTCCTGATATAAAAAATAATTTTTTTGAAGACCTGTATGTTCATGTTAAAACATATCCTGATCCAGAAGAAGAGATAAAATGGTCAGAGAAAGACTCTATATATGTTGAAATTAATCAGACATTCTTTTTAAATGATTACATATCAAAACTTGAAAAAATAACAACAAAATCTTATGATACAGATCAAAAAAGATTTATTGCAGAAGCTCAAATAAAAATATTAGCTTCAAATCAGGAATATATTACCACACCGGCTTACGTTATTGATAATGATAAGATTGGACTTATTCCAGGTATAGTTGATGATCTCGGTATCAAAGTGTATTTATCTGAAATTTTACCAGATAAAGAGCTTTTTAAAATATCCTTTCAAACAACACAAAAAAATTGGGTAATAATTGAAGCTATGCAAAAACCGTTAATAAATTTTATGTGGATTGGATTTTTGATATTGGTTTTAGGTTTAATATTGTCTTTTAATAAATTAATCCTGAAAAATTATGATTAATAGGCTTGCTTTATTTGCATCAGGGAGTGGAACTAATGTTGAAAATATTTTCAATTATTTTATAGGTAATAATCAAATTAAGGTCGAAATAATTCTTTGTAATAATAAAGATGCCGTTGTTCTGAAAAGAGCAAAGAGACTTAAAATCCAATATTTTCTGTTTGATTCTCAGTTAACTTCAGATGAAGAAATAATTAAACTTTTAAAATCAAAAAAAATAACGCACATAATTTTAGCTGGATATCTTAAGCTTATACCTAAAAAGATAATTGAAAACTTTGATCAAAAAATTATAAACATACACCCCGCACTACTTCCTAAGTTTGGAGGCAAGGGATATTACGGAGATAAAGTACATGCTAGTGTTTTAGAGTCTAAAGAATTATTTTCAGGAATAACAATACATCTTGTAAATGAAAATTATGATGAAGGGAAAATACTATTTCAAAAAAAAATTAAAATTAATTCAGAAGACACGGTGGCTACTTTAAGTAAAAAGATACACAAGCTAGAACATGAATATTTTCCTCAAATAGTTGAAAAATATATTTTAAATAAATTATAATATTACTTTTGTGCATGAAAAAAATTAAAACTGTTTTAATTTCAGTCTTTAATAAAGATGGGCTAGACAAAATCTGCCCTAAGCTTCATAAAAATAAAATTCAAATCATTTCAACTGGAGGAACTAAAAAATATATTGAAAACTTAGGAATTCCTGTAATCTCAGTTGAGTCAGTAACAGATTATCCTTCTATTCTTGGGGGTAGAGTTAAAACTCTTCACCCAAAAATATTTGGAGCATTATTGTCAAGAGCTGAAAGCAAATCAGATTTTTCAGATATAAGGAAATATCAAATACCCAAAATAGATATGTTAATAGTTGATCTTTATCCGTTTAAAGAAACAGTAAACTCTTCTGATAATGAAAATGAAATTATAGAAAAAATTGATATTGGTGGAGTCTCCTTGGTAAGAGCAGGAGCAAAAAATTTCTCAGATGTTTTAGTTGTATCGTCAAGAAAACAATATCATTCAGTACTTAATCATATAATAGACAATGATTTTAGTTCAGATATTGCGTATAGAAAGAAATTAGCATCTAAAGCCTTCAAATTAATTCTTGAATATGATAGAGATATTGATGAGTTTTTTGGTTTGAATGCTAATATTTATAAATCTTTGAGATACGGAGAAAACCCACACCAGAAAGGTATATTTAAAGGTGATATTGATGATGTTTTTGAAAAGGTAAATGGCAAAGAACTCTCGTATAATAATCTGCTTGATATAGACTCTGCTATTAGATTAATAGCTGAATTTAATGATACAACTTTTGCAATAATAAAACATAATAACGCATGTGGAATAGCCTCATCCTCCGATGTGCTTGCTTCCTACCAGCTTGCTTTAGAGGCCGATCCCCTTTCAGCTTTTGGTGGTGTTTTAGTAACAAATAAAAAAATTGATTATAAATCATCACTCGAAATAAATAAATTGTTTTTTGAAATTTTAATTGCTCCAGAATTTGATAAAAAAGCAATTGATGTTTTAGTTTCAAAGAAAAATAGAATAATATTATTGCAAAAAAAATCTATAGATAGAGACTCTTCATTTAGAAATATACTAAATGGAGTTCTTCAACAAGAAACTGATACCATTGAAAATAATTCTGATAATTGGGAGGTTGTTACAGAAAACAAAGCTGAGTCAAATGAAATAGAAGATTTGAAGTTTGCCAATAAAATTGTTAAACATTCTAAATCTAATGCAATTGTGTTGGTTAAAAACAAACAAATGATTTCTAGTGGAGTTGGACAAACATCAAGAGTAGATGCTCTTAAATTTGCAATTGATAAAGCTAAAGTTTTTAAATTAGATGTTCGAAATTCAGCAATGGCATCTGATGCGTTTTTTCCTTTTCCTGATTGTATTGAAATTGCTTCAAGAGCTGGTATCTCCTCTGTAGTTCAACCGGGAGGTTCAATAAAGGATAATCTTTCAGTCGATGCATGTAATGATAAAGGGATGTCTATGTACTTATCTGGAATAAGACATTTTTATCATTAACTTCTCTATAACATATATTTTCTTACTTTTGTAAAATAATCCAACTTTAAATTAATTATAATATGGGGTTTTTTGATTATTTCAATAACGATTTAGCTATTGATTTGGGTACAGCAAACACTTTAATTATCAGTAAGGATTCTGTTGTGGTTGATGAACCATCAATAATTGC
>JAYZHZ010000057.1:0-4498 GCA_036166035.1 Bacteroidota bacterium | reverse complement strand
TAGACGAATTATTTTCTAACCAGAAAGAGAGAATTAAAGTTCACTATACTGAAATACCACTGAATGTATCTAATGTTTATTATGATAGCGTAAGAACAGATGATGGAGATCTATATTTTGGAAAGTTGTACGATCCCATTTTTGGAGATACCAGATCTATAGGATATGCTCAATTTCTTTATGAACCAGGATCAGATATTCCACCTATGCCCGGTGAAGATTCAGAAAATTATTATGCACCTAATGACTCCTCTATTTTTGATTCTGCAAGATTATATATTAAGTATTCAAAAGTATTTGGAAATGAAATTTTTGATGAACAGGAAATCACAGTTAGTCAAATTGAGGACACTTTATTTTCATCAGCACTTTATACTTCAAACAAATTCACAGAAATCAGCCCTCCAAGAGGAATAATTGGATTCACCAGGTTTAAGGTATTGGATAAGGATACATTTTTAACAGTACCTATTAAAGATAGTTATGGAAAATTTCTACTTAACAGAATTATTTCTGGAGTTCAAAATATTGAACTTATGGATCAATTAAGAGGTGTTGCGCTAATTCCAGGAGAGTCAAATAATCAAATCATTGGGTTTGATCTAGATGACTCTAACAGCAAACTTGTATTATATTTTAATAATCCTGTGGCTTTTGATGGTCCTAACAGTCCAGCTATGGATTCTTTAGAATATGTTTTCAGATTTAATTCCCCCCTTACTAAACACTATAGTTACTATGAAACTGATAGATCATCAAGTGAGCTATCTATTGTTGAAACCCTGAATAAAAATGAAAAATTTAATGTTAATAATAAAGTGTACTGGCAATCTGCAAGTGGAATTTACCCTCTCATCGATTTAGGAAATTTTCATGCATTTTCAGATACCGCAGAAAATATAGTATTAAATAATGTACAAATTGTAACTGGTCCACTAGAAAACACTTTTGATGTTTCTCCTCCGCCTAAATCATTTTATTATATAGCAAAAGAAAACAATGAGATAAACCCAATGGGAATTATTTCTAAACCAGGTGAGAATGTTGTTATGAAAGATAATGCCTATTATTCAGAAGATACTGATCCAGTAGAGTATGTTTATGACAGTATTATTTCATTTTCATATAAAGGTGAATCAACCGTGTTTTTTCAAGAAGTTATTTTGGGAAATATTAAAGCAAATAAATTAATTTCTTATCCTGAAAATCCAAATTCATTCAATCATCTTGTTATCAATAAAGACAAATTCTATTTAAAAGTCTTCTACACAAAATATAAAGATTCAAATTGAATAGAAAGTTAGAAGTCTGTACTTTTAATCTTGATGACTTAGAAATTGCTGCAAAAAATAAAGTATCAAGAATTGAGTTGTGTATAAATAAAAATTATGGAGGCATAACACCTCCTTATCATCATATCATAGATGCAATATCATTAGGTGTTAATATTCACCCAATTATAAGGCCAAGAGCAGGGAATTTTATTTATACTCCCAAAGAAATTAATTCAATAATTAATGATGTTAGATTTTGTAGAGAAAACAATTGTTCAGGGGTCGTTTTAGGAGTACTTGATAGTAATAATGAAGTTGATATTTCAAATTGTAAGAAGATAATTAAAGAATCTGGAGATATGTCGCTCACATTTCATAGGGCATTTGATGAAACTATCAAACCATATGAGTCCATGGAAAAAATAATTGACTTAGGATTCGATAGAATTTTAACCAGCGGACAAGAAGAAAAAGCTTCTGATGGAGTTTCGCTCATAAATAAATTAGTAAAACAGAGTAAGGGTAGAATATCAATAATGCCTGGCTCTGGCATAAGAGCTTCAAATGTTGATTTGTTCTTAGAAAATAATGAAATTTCGGAAATTCACTCATCTTGTTATATAAACGGTTCTTTTTCAGAAAAAGAACTAGTGAGAATGATTAATAAAGTTTTAAAATAATCTGAATCTATTCTTGTATAGAAATTGTTTCTCTAATTTGAAAGAAAAAATAAATTAGAATACTTGTTACTATAACTTTCTGAGCTAAAACCTGAATGAACAAAGATTCATTGTCCTTAAATGGATTGGGACCAAATTCCATAACAAGAATAAATAAAAAAAGAACTATCGTAAATAAAATAGAGCTTATTAACATTGACTTTCCAAAATCATTGTTTAGATAAACAACTATTGATTGCAATATACAGTGTATCAACAAAGAACGAAAAGCTACTTTTACAAATAAAACATGAATGTCAAATGTTTCTGGGTCAGAAGAAAAAAGTGCTACAAGTACAAAAAATATAAGAGACAGAAAAATTGTTGAGATTGATAAGAAATTTAGAAGTTTATTCTTATTATTAGCTACCTGAATCTTTAAAAATGCATAATAGAATATAAAATAAGATATTGATAAAACAATTAATGAAAAGTTGAATAGATATGCAGAAATTGTATTTAATTCACCATTTTTTGCTGTCCACTCCCCCAGATTACTAAAAAAATTGTAAAAAAATAAATAACCTTCAGTAGTTGAATCAATTATCGTTCCTCCAGGATATTCAATCATTGCCAATATATTGAAAACTATAAAAACAGAAATTCCAAAATATCCTTGTTTTATATATAAATTACTCACACATAAAAATAATAAATCTATATTTATACTAACATTTTGAAGTAGAAAATAATGAAAGTAGCTGTTATTGGATCGGGCATTTGGGGAGCATGTTCAGCATATCATCTAAATAAATCTGGTGCTGATGTAGAACTTTATGATATGTGGGGAGCAGGAAATTCAAGATCTGGTTCTGGGGGTGCTTCAAGAATTATCCGATTGACTTATGGAGATGATAAAATTTATACTGAACTCACAAATAACTCATTTAATTTCTGGGAAAAGCTTTCTGATGAAAGTGAGCGAAAACTATTTGACCAGTGTGGAATGTTGTGGTTAGTAAGTCAAGATGATAGTAGTTACGTAACTAAGTCAAAGCCTCATATAGAAAACGTAGGACATTCAATTGAAGAAATTTCAAAAGGAGAAGCAAAAAAAAGACACCCATCAATAAATTTTGATGATATAAATGAAATATATTTTGAAAAGAAAGCAGGTGCATTAATGGCAAGCAGATGCTGTAAGAATATAGTTAGAAAATTCAAAAAAAACGGTGGTAAATTTTTTTTGGGTGAGGTCAACATAGATGAAAGGGAGTTGGAAAATAAAAAATCAATAACGTTCAATGGAAAAGAAATAGATGCAGATAAATATGTCATAGCATGTGGACCGTGGAACAGAACCTTACTCCCAGATATGTTAAAAGCCATAACCTATATTTCAAGGCAGGAGGTATACTATTTTGGTGTGCCAAATAATAAAGCGTCAGAATTTAATTTAAATGCAATGCCATGCTGGCTAGATTTGAATGCAGATAATCCTTCGTATTATGGTATACCTTTCCACCTTAACAAAGGATTTAAAATAGCCTATGATGAGCGTTCTACTTTATTTGATCCTGACAAATCAGATAGAATCCCTATTCCTGAACTTGTTGAAAGAACAAAATCATATTTCTACCACAGATTTCCTAAACTAAATGGCCTTCCTATAGCAGAGACAAGAGTCTGTCAATATGAAAATAGTTTAGATGGAAATTTTATTATTAATTATCATAAAAAAAATAATAATGTTCTAGTTTTATCTGGGAGCTCAGGGCACGGATTTAAACTTGGTCCAGGTTTGGGTGAAATGGTTAAAGATATAATTTTTGATGAAAAAGAAATTCCTTCTGAGTTTAATCTAGCGAGGCTGGATAACAATGATACATCATCTCAATATTACAACTCAAATATTAAATACAAAGAAAAAAAAAGACTATTTAATTAAAATGCGAAATTTATTATTACTATTTCTTTTTATGTTTATTTCTTGCCAAGACAATTATGAGAATTGTTTGGATCTGGAATATGGCACCGAATTCATTAAAATTACTGGAGTAAGTGAATCTGACAAGAATTACTTTAAGTATTTCTGTAAAACATCAGACGTCTTTGGCATTAAAATTTATGCTACAGAAAACGTAGACAATGAGAAAGTACTTCACGCAGCCTCTATATTGGCCGAATATTTGGATAACGACGAAGATGGAACTGCTGATAATCAAAGAATAGTAAATAGATTAATTGATAAAAAAGCTTGGTTATTAATGGCTATGAATGAAGAAGAATCAAGTGCTGCAATAAGGTTTCCTATTGGAAATTTAGCTTTTTTAGAATTATATGATGAAGAGGTATCAATAATTAATGGAAATCCTAGATTTGATGCTTCACTCGAAGAAATATTGCATCTCATAACACAACATGGTTATGCTAAAGTATACCCTAATAAATTTGGAGAAAACAAAAATTCAGAAATTGCTAAAGCAATGGATATTGCAAGAGGAGGATATTTTAAAAATGTTCCAAATTCATATCCATCTAGTGCCTGGTATACTTATGATGATA
>JAYZHZ010000056.1:0-7958 GCA_036166035.1 Bacteroidota bacterium | reverse complement strand
GCAATTATTTTTTGACCACCAAAAATTTTGATACCTAATCTTTTACTATGTGACTCTCTTCCGTTCTTTGAACTTCCTGCTCCTTTTTTATGTGCCATAACTTATTTAATATCTTTAATTAATATTTTTGTTATCTGCTGTCTATGTCCATTTTTGACTTTATAACCTTTTCTTCTCTTTTTTTTGAATACTATTACCTTATCGTCTTTCAATTGAGTTAATACTTCTCCTGTAACTTTAGACCCTTTTATTGTAGGTGTACCAATTTTAACTTTACCCTTATTGCTAATAAACAAGACATTGTTAAATTCAATTTTCTTCCCTGACTTAGGTTCCACTTTATCAGTATAGATAAATTTATTTTTTTCTACCTTAAATTGTTTCCCTGAAATTTCTACAATTGCATACATTCTATCATTTTTAAAATGTGTGCAAATTTATGATTTTATCTCTATTAATCAAATCAAAAAAATCAAATTAGAAAAAAAATCAAAAAAAATAAAAAACCTTTAAGATTTGCTTTGATATTTTAAACTCTTTTTTATATAATTGTAAAGCCTAGATTAGGAGTTAAAAAATACAAAGATATTCCTGATCACAGCTTCCAAACACAAAAGATTATAAACCACTTATTGACTAAAATATTTTAGTCATTATGTTACTTTTATATAATGTAATGACAGGGATGTTTTTGTTTTTTTTTTGATTGTTAGACTAAATTACTTATAGCTCAACTATGACTAACCCAGGACAAAAACCTGAACCTATATTACAAGAAAATGCTGATAGGTTTGTATTATTTCCAATTGAGCATGATGACATATGGCAGTTTTACAAAAAAGCGGAAGCCAGTTTTTGGACTGCAGAAGAAATCGATTTAAGCCAAGACTTAAAAGACTGGGAAAATTTAAATGATGGAGAAAGACATTTCATAAAACATGTTTTAGCATTTTTTGCTGCAAGCGATGGTATAGTAAATGAGAACTTAGCAGAACACTTTGTTGCCGAAGTACAATACACGGAAGCAAAATTTTTCTATGGATTCCAAATAGCTATTGAAAATATCCATTCCGAAACTTACTCTTTACTTATAGATACATATGTAGATGACCCCAAAGAAAAAGACGGACTTCTCCATGCAATTGAAACACTTGACTGTGTAAAAAAGAAAGCTGATTGGGCTCTTAGGTGGATTGATAATGGAACTTTTGCTGAAAGATTAATTGCGTTTGCTGCAGTAGAAGGTATTTTCTTTTCTGGAAGTTTCTGCTCTATATTCTGGTTAAAGAAAAGAGGCCTAATGCCTGGGCTAACCTTTTCTAATGAACTTATTTCAAGGGATGAGGGTTTACACTGTGATTTTGCTTGTCACTTATATACTAAGCATGTAGTAAATACTCTTCCAAAAGAAACAGTTGTTGAGATAATAAAAGATGCAGTTGAATATGAAAAAGAATTTGTGACTGATGCTCTACCCGTTAAACTTATTGGAATGAACGCTGACCTTATGTGCCAATACATAGAATTTGTTGCTGATAGATTATTGGTAGAACTTGGATGTTCAAGAGTATACAAATCAACGAATCCATTTGACTTCATGGAAATGATATCACTACAAGGAAAGACTAATTTCTTTGAGAAAAGAGTTGCTGAATATCAAAAAGCCGGAGTGCTTAAAAAAGATGAAGATGCAGATAAGCCTAAATTTTCATTAGAAGAAGACTTTTAAATCATATTATATGCTAGTAATTAAAAGAGACGGAAGAAAAGAATCAGTAAAATTTGATAAAATAACTGCGAGAATTGAAAAACTAAGTTATGGTTTGAATACCGAATATGTTAAAACGATTGAAATCGCAAAAAAAGTTATCGATGGAATTTATGATGGAGTATCCACACAAGAGTTAGATGAACTGGCTGCCGAAACAGCCGCAACACTAACAACTAAACATCCTGATTTTGCAACGCTAGCAGCAAGAATTGCAGTCTCAAATCTTCATAAAACAACTAGTAAATCTTTTTCAAGTACCATGAAAAGACTTTATACTTACGTAAACCCTAAAACAGAAGAGAACGCTTCACTGCTTTCCAAAGAAGTTTATGGAGTTATAAACAAAAATGCTGCGATCCTTGACTCCTCTATAATATATGATAGAGATTTTAGCTATGACTATTTTGGATTTAAAACCTTAGAAAAATCGTACCTACTAAAAATAGATGGCAAAGTTGTCGAACGACCACAACACATGCTAATGAGAGTAGCTATTGGGATCCATATGGATGATATTGACTCCGTACTTGAAACTTATAATTTATTGTCAGAAAAATGGTTCACCCACGCAACTCCTACTCTTTTCAATGCAGGAACCCCAAAACCTCAGTTATCTTCATGCTTCCTTTTGACAATGAAGGAAGATAGCATAGAGGGCATATACGATACTCTAAAACAATGTGCTAAAATTTCTCAGTCTGCAGGAGGGATCGGATTAAGTATACATAATGTTAGAGGATCTGGATCATATATTAAAGGGACAAATGGTTTCTCCAACGGAATAATTCCAATGTTAAGAAATTTTGATATGACAGCAAGATATGTAGATCAAGGTGGCGGGAAAAGAAAAGGAAGCTTTGCCATATATATTGAGCCATGGCATTCAGATGTTTTTGAATTTCTTCAGCTGAAGAAAAATCACGGTAAAGAAGAATTAAGGGCAAGAGATTTATTCTACGCTATGTGGATTCCTGACTTATTTATGAAACGGGTTGAAGCAAATGAAGAATGGTCTCTTTTTTCACCTGATGAAGCTAAAAATTTACATGAAACATATGGTGAAGAATTTGAGAGACTATATGAAAAGTATGAAAAAGATGGTAAAGCAAGAAAAACAGTAAAAGCTCAAGATCTATGGTTTGAAATTTTAGAGGCTCAAATCGAAACCGGTAATCCCTACATTCTTTACAAAGATGCAGCAAATAAAAAATCTAACCAGAAGAATTTGGGTACGATCAAATCATCCAATTTATGTACTGAAATAATAGAATATACTTCTCCTGATGAAGTAGCCGTTTGCAACTTAGCATCTATTGCACTAAATAAATTTGTTAAAGATGACTTGACTTATGATCATCAAAAACTTTATGAAATAACTAAGGTCATAACTAAAAATCTCAATAAAGTAATTGATGTAAATTATTATCCAGTTGAAGAAGCTAAAAATTCAAATATGAGACATAGACCTATCGGAATTGGCGTCCAAGGTTTAGCTGATGCCTTCATTATGATGAGATATGCATTTGACTCAGCTGAAGCAAAAAAATTAAATTCAGAAATTTTTGAAACTATATATTTTGGTGCAATGGAAGCCTCAATGGAATTAGCACAAAAAGAGGGTGCATATAAAACATATGAAGGTTCTCCTGTTTCTAAGGGAATTTTCCAATTTGACATGTGGGGTGTTGTTCCAGAATCAGAAAGATGGAATTGGACAAAGTTAAAAAGAGAAGTCAAAAAGCACGGTGTAAGAAATTCATTACTTCTAGCTCCAATGCCAACAGCATCAACTTCTCAAATTTTAGGAAACAATGAATGTTTTGAACCTTATACATCTAATATTTATACGAGAAGAGTTTTATCTGGTGAGTTTATTGTGGTTAACAAACACCTGTTAAAAGATTTAATTAAATTAAATCTATGGAATGAAACTATGAAAGATAGACTTATGGAGGCAAACGGATCCATTCAAGAAATAAAAGAAATTCCAGATGATATAAAACTCTTATATAGAACCGTATGGGAAGTCTCTCAAAAAAGTATAATTGATATGTCTGCAGATAGAGGAGCGTATATTTGTCAAAGTCAAAGCATGAACATTCACATGCAGGATGCAAATTTCGGCAAACTCACTTCTATGCATTTTCACGCTTGGAAAAAAGGATTGAAAACAGGACTTTATTACTTAAGGACAAAAGCTGCTGCAGATGCAATTAAATTTACAATTGTTAAAGAAGAAAAATCTGAGGACAAAGAAGAAAAGCAAGAAGCAATACAATGTTCAATTGACAACAAAGACGATTGTGAAATGTGTGGAAGTTAAATTTATTTAACACCATTCAAAAAGGGGCTATTTTCTTACTAACAAAAATAAAAACGGCAAAAATAAAAAAATTCCATATTTAAAATCATATACTATATAACATGCTATTGCTCCAACTAGGCATAACAGATTAATAAACAATATTTTCTTATTCATATAAATTTATTATTGATCTTATATTTTGAGATGAATAAGTGTGAATTTGACCGTTTTCTTTATAAACAAAAAACCCTTCCAAATTAGTTGATGAATCTAAAATTTCTTTTGACTTATTAAAATTTAATACCATAAACGCAGTAGCATACGCATCCGCCACCATACAGCTTTCTGCAAAAACTGAAGCACTCAACATATTTGAATTTGAGGGATATCCTGATTTTGGATCAATGGTATGATAAATTATGCTATCATTTGATTCATAATAATTCCTATAGTTACCAGATGTTGCTAAGGACAAATTATTAAGAGGTATGGTTGCAATAATATCAACATTTAAATTATCTATTGGTTTTTCTATGCCTACCAACCAATAATTGTCTGATAAATTTAAACCACTAGCTTTAACTTCACCTCCAATCTCAACAAAGTAATTATTTATACCTTTTTGTGATAAAAACTTCGATATTAAATCTACAGCATATCCTTTAGCTATTGAACTAAAATCAATATATGTTTCTTGATATTCTTTATAAATTGAATCATTATCAAAATCCAATTTATCAAAACCAACATAATTTAATAGATCTCTAATTTTTTTAGATGAAGGTTGAATAAGCTTTTTATTTGGTCCAAAACCCCAAGCATTTACCAACGGACCAATTGTAGGATCATATGCTCCGTTTGTATCTTCAAAAATTTCCCTACTCTTTTTCAACATCAAAAAAAAATAATTGCTAATCTGTATCTTTCCTTTTGATCTATTTATTTTAGAAATTTCTGAATTCTTAATATATGTAGAGAAAATATTATTGAAACTAATAAGAATAGAATCAATTTCATTTTTATTTACAGATTCAAAATCAGAAACAAATTTGATGGTATAAGGTATTGAGCCCATAGTTTCACCTCGTAGTACATACTCTTTTTTATAATTATTTTTTGAAAAGAAAAAAAATATTAAGAAAACAAAAAGCAAAAACATTACTGAGCGACGCATAAAAAATATTTAAATTAGCATTAAATAGTATGAGAGAAGATTACTTAAATTCTGATAATAATTCAAGCTCTAAAGATAAAGAATTTGAAAATATTTTGAGACCAAAATCATTCAAGGATTTTTATGGTCAAGAACAGATTATAAGTAACATCAAAGTTTTTGTAAAAGCAGCAAAAAAAAGATCTGAACCATTAGACCATGTCCTATTACATGGTCCCCCAGGTCTTGGAAAAACAACATTATCTCACATAATATCTAATGAACTATCTACAAATTTAAAAGTAACATCTGGACCGGTGCTTGAGAAAGCTGGAGATCTCGCTGGGCTTCTAACTAATTTAGAGGAAGGAGATGTTTTATTTATTGATGAAATTCATAGACTAAATAAGGTTATTGAAGAGTATTTATATTCTGCAATGGAGGATTTTAAAATTGATCTAATGATAGATTCTGGTCCCAGTGCAAGATCGGTACAAATAAAATTAAACCCATTTACTTTGATAGGAGCAACTACTAGATCAGGACTTTTATCAGCACCGCTAAGATCTAGGTTTTCAATAAATTTTAGATTAGAATATTATGATAAAATAGTATTAGAAAAAATTGTTAATAGATCATCAAAAATTTTAAATATTCCTATTGATATAAATGCATCAAATGAAATAGCTTGCAGAAGCAGAGGGACTCCAAGAACACTAAATAATTTATTAAGAAGAGTACGAGATTTTGCTGAAGTTGATGGTGACGGAAAAATTACCCATGAGATTACAATAAAAAGCTTAGAAGCTCTCAAAATAGATAAAAAGGGACTAGATGAAATGGACAATAAAATAATTAATGTCATAATTAAAAAATTCAACGGAGGTCCCGTGGGAATTAAAACTATAGCAACAGCATGTGGAGAAGAAGCCAATACTATTGAGGAGGTTTATGAGCCATTTCTTGTACAGCAGGGATATATTAAAAGGACTTCAAAAGGACGCGAAATCACAAAATTAGGCTATGATCACCTAGGAATAAAACCTGAAAGAGGTTATCAAAATTCAATCTTTGAATGATTAAAAAAAACACAGATCTTATCAAAAGAAAAGCTCTAGAACTTGGATTTTCAAGTTGTGGAATTTCACAAGCAAGGTTTCTTAAAGAAGAGGAACAAAAATTTGAAAAGTGGTTATCTAATGGTTATCAGGGAAATATGTCATATTTGGAAAAAAACATAGATAAGAGACTAGATCCGAGAATCCTTGTCCCTGGATCTAAATCAGTAATTTCACTTACATATAATTATTATCCACCAAAAAAACTAAGCAATAAAAATAACTTTATAATATCTAAATATGCTTATGGTAGAGACTATCATAAAGTACTTAAAAAAAAACTCCGACATTTATTTTATTATATGAAAGAACATATTGGAAATATAGAAGGAAGGGTTTTTGTTGATTCTGCTCCTGTACATGAACGAGCTTGGGCAAAACTATCTGGATTGGGTTGGGTAGGGAAAAACTCTCTACTTATAAACAAAGATATAGGAAGTTATTTCTTTATTTCTGAGATTATATGTGACCTTGAATTAGAATATGATTCTCCAGTATCAAACAGATGTGGAAATTGCACAAAATGTATAGATGCATGTCCAACAAACGCAATAACACAAGCTCAAGTTATAGATGCTAATAAATGTATTTCTTATTTAACAATAGAAAATAAAGATACCATTCCTGAAGAATTGAAAAACGAAATGAATCAATCAATTTTTGGGTGTGACATTTGTCAAGATATTTGTCCTTGGAATAAATTCTCAACTCCACATAAAGAGAAAGAATTTTTGCCCAACAAAAAATTAAAAAAATTAAGAAAAAAAGACTGGATAGAGTTAACTGAAGAAACGTTTAATCGTATTTTTGAAGGATCTGCAATAAAAAGAGCTAAATACAATGGTCTAAAAAGAAATATTAGAGCATCAAGATAATTTAACTTTTTTTAATTTTTATTTTAAAATCTTAAATCCTCTTATTATTAAATTTGACTATGTTTTCAAGAGTAACTTTAATTTATTGTTTTCTAATAATTGGGATTATTTATAATACTTTTTCTCAAGACATAACCATATCTATAGAACCAGAAAAAATTTCAGTAGGTGGTATCTTACAAATTAATGTCACAATAAAAAATGATCAAATAAAAAATTATGGTCCATTTCCAGAAATTGAAGGCTTTAGCAAATCAGGAGTTTCTTCATCAAGTTCTACGAATTTTATAAATGGAAAAATGTCTTCCTCACAAAGCATTATACAAAACTATGTAGCTACAAAAACTGGTGTTTTTGAAATCCAAAATTTTACACTTAAGGTTAATAACGAATCCATAAATGTAAGTGGAAAATCAATAATTGTAGACGAATCATACCAGGAGCCTAAACAATCTCCCTTTAATAATTTTTTTGATCCGTTCGATGATCCGTTTGATGATTTTTTCAATAGAAATAATGATGAATATTATGAAGTTGAAGCTGATGCTTTTTTGAGTTTAAGTACAGATAAGAACAGTGTATATGTTGGTGAAGGGTTTAACACAAATTTATCGTTCTTTGTGAGTGAAAATAATTCAGCTGATATGAGATTTTATGAGCTTGGAAGACAATTGACAGAAATTTTAAAAAAAATAAAACCCTCAAATTGTTGGGAAGAAAATTTTAATATAGAAAA
>JAYZHZ010000055.1:0-5011 GCA_036166035.1 Bacteroidota bacterium | reverse complement strand
ACTTTTACTATACTTAATAAATTAGAAAATCTATCATCTTTTGTATATCCTTTTTTATATCTAAAATAAATCTGCTGTACAATAACTGATATTTTAAATAAACCAAAGACATAATAATAAACAGGATGATTAACTTTTATTTTGCTGTATTTTTCGTAGTTATCGATTAATTCCATTCTATTAAGATTTCCTGAAGAAGTAGTAGGACTAAGAGATATTTCTTTTAACAACGGATGATCATTGTTCTGAACCCAATAACCTAAAGTAGTTCCTAAATCAAATAATGGATCTCCTATTGTTGACATTTCCCAATCCAAAATACCAAGTATATCAGAATAATCGTTTTTATTTAAAACAATATTATCATATTTAAAGTCATTATGAATTAAAGAATAATTGACTTCTTTGGGTAGATTGTTTAATAGCCAATTCATAAGGTATTCCATTTCCTTAATCTCATCAGTTTTTGACTTATTATATCTTTCTGACCATCCAACAACCTGTCTTTTAGCATAACCGTTACCCTTTCCTAAGAAATCTAAATCTATTTTTTTAAAATCCAATTTATGCAATGAAGAAAGCGTTTTAATAAAATTTACGGAAAGTTTTTTAGTAACATTTTTTTCAGGCATTATAGAATTCGGGGTTTTAGGACGCAAAATAATCCCTTCCAATTTTTCCATTAAATAAAAATCGAAATCTATGATATTTTTATCATCAAAATAAAAAAATGTTTTAGGAACCTTATCATAATGAAGTGAAAGTCTTGATAGGATATTAAACTCTCTTTTCATATCATGACCGCCTTTTACCAATGCACCAAAAGGAGCTTTTCGTAGAATAAATTCTTTATTATTCCAAAGTAAATTATAAGTTAAATTAGAATAACCTTTTCTATATTGTTTTATTTCTAAAGAATCAGAAGACGAACCAAATTTATTTTTTAAAATTTCAGATAATATTTTTGAGTCAAGTTTCTCATTATCTCTTATTTCACCTGGAAAATCTAATTCAAGCATTACTATTAAATTTTCAATCCATACGTTGATAAAATTCCTTTTGCAACACTTGAAATATGAACTTCATCTGCACCATCATAAATTCTTGCCGCTCTCTCATGTCTATAAAAGTGAGATAAAATAATATCATCACTCATACCAAGACCCCCATATATTTGAATAGCATCATCAATAACTCTCTTCAAAACATTAGCACAATAGAATTTAATCATTGAGATTTCAACTTTTGATTTTTTAGAGCCAAATTTTTCTATTTTATTTGCTACATCCATAACCAACAATTTTGCAGCAGAAATTTCAACTCTTCTTTCAGAAATCATTTTTTGAATAAGTTGTTTTTCACCTAAGTACTTACCTGGAGATAATTCTCTAGTAGCTGCTCTCTCGCACATCATATCAAAAGACCTTTCACAAATACCAATCCATCTCATACAATGATGTATTCTTCCAGGTCCTAATCGTGATTGAGCTATTTTAAAACCATAACCTTCATCTCCTAATAAATTTTTCTCTGACACCTCTACATTATCATAAGAGATTTCTGAATGACTGAAATAACCCTCACCCTCATCTCCCATTACTGGAATTTTACGAACTAAACTAAATCCTTTAGAATCACAAGGGACAATAATTTGACTTGCTCTAAGATATTTATTCTTATCTTTTGGATTAGTGATAGCCATCACAATTGCAAATGAAGATCCTTCTGCAGAAGAAGTATACCATTTTTTTCCATTTAGAATATATTTATCATCCTTTTTTATGGCTGATGTACCCATATATATGGGATTTGATCCTGCAAAATCCGGTTCAGTCATTGAAAAACATGATCTTATTTCACCAGCAAGTAATGGTTTAAGAAATTTATCTTTTTGATAATTTGTGCCATATTCAATTAATATTTCCATATTACCCGCATCAGGTGCTTGGCAATTAAATAAATACAGACCTATTGGGCTTGAGCCTAAAATAGAACTTATTTGAGCAAATTCAACTAAACTCATCCCCATACCACCATATTTCTCTGGTATTTGTGGTGTCCAGTACCCTAATGATTTTACTTTTTCCCTTTTTTTTTCTAAATCATCAATTGATGCATTCCATCCTTTGTAAAGGACCTTTTTTTCTAGATCCAAAATATCTTTTTTGAGAAAAGACTGAATATCGCTTTTTAAAGCTTTAAGTTGACTTTGAGTCATTTTGAAATTTAATTATTAGGATTTCCCATATAGATGCCCAAAAAATGATTTACTCCTCGAGGTATTGGGTTTCCAGATGCTCTTCTAAAAGCAACAACCTGTCCTATATGATATAAAGAATCAGATATTGGCCCATGAAAAAGATTATAAAAATCATATGGTTCTTTTCCACGAATAACTTTAGAATTTTCAAAATCCTCATTTGAAAAATTTTCTATTATTGAAATTGACTCCTTAAGATTATTTAATGTATTTTTCCTTAATTCATCAAATGATAAATTGGAATAGGATTTGGACATTTTAAATTCTGCATTTTTTGAACCGTTTTTAATCATAATAGAAAGATTATAGATATGTTCCAATGTCTCTCTGGTACTTATCCCAGATTCTGAAGGTTTATAATTTAAATCTTCATCTCTTAAACCTTCGGTTGCCCAATAGTATCTAAAACCAACACTATGAACAAATCTTGAAACAACAGACTTACTCGAATAATTTTCTTCAAACTCCTTTATCTCATAAAAATAATTTTTTTCTTGTGCCATGATTACTGAATTTAAAAAAAACAAAATAAATATGAAAAATAATCTCATTTCTCTTCGGATTTAATATGCACATCCCTTTGTGGATATGGAATTTTAACATTGTTTTCTCTGAACTTTTTAAATACAGCAAAATAGATTTCGCTTCTTATAAACTCTGGTTTGTCAGTATGTGATGATGTCCAAATTCCCAATTTAAAGTCTAAAGAGCTATCTCCAAATTTTTCAAAAAATACTTTAGGTTTGGGTTCTTTTTGAACATTTGGATTCTCATCTGCAACTTCTAGGAGCAATTTTTTTATCTTTTCAGGGTCTTCGTTATAACTAACTCCAATCGGCAATCTAAATCGAATAATTCTGTTGTTATGGCTCCAATTAATAACTTGGCTTGATATAAATTCAGAATTTGGAACAATGATTGAAATATTATCATTTGTAACAATTGTTGTTGATCTAAGTGAAATATTAACAATATCTCCACTAACCTCACCAACCTCTACCCTATCTCCAACTTTAATTGGCTCTTCTACTAGAATTGTTAAACCACTTATTAAATTATCTGTAACCTTTTGAAATCCAAAACCTATACCAACACCTAGAGCACCAGCTAATAAACTAAGTGCACTCAAATCAATACCTACAGCTTGAATGATAATTATTGTTCCAATTAACATCATAGTGATTCTTACACCATTAGCAATTGATTCTCTAAATGATTTCTTTAGTTTAGATCTGGCAAGTATTTTATTTAATAGAATTAACCTTACATTCCTTGATACTATAACGAGAAGATAAAAACTAGCAAAGAAAACAACAATAGTTCCAATACTAATCTCAGAGTCACCAAGCTTAAAAAGAGTTTTGTTGAAAATAAACAAAAATTCAGATACAATATTTATGACCCTGTATAAAAAATCGTTGAAGTATTCCATTTCCATTTGGAATTTAAAATTTAAAAATTAGAATATTAAGTTTCATAGATTTTTTTTTATAAATTAACATTCAATTTTATGGAAAATGATCAAAAAACATTATTCGGACATCCTTTAGGTCTTTATATTTTATTCTTTACAGAACTATGGGAAAGATTTTCATACTATGGAATGAGAGCATTACTAGTTCTATTTCTAATATCTGAGGTAAATTCTGATAATCCAGGATATGGATGGGAAAATGAAGATGCCCTTTATCTTTATGGTTGGTATACTATGTTGGTTTATGTTGCTGGAATTCCAGGAGGAATTATTGCAGATAGGTTTTTAGGACAAAAGAAAACTGTGATGTTAGGTGGTGCTTTACTTGTACTAGGCCATAGTATTCTTGCTATAGATAACATCAATGCTTTTTATGCTGGTTTAATGTTTATAATACTTGGAGTTGGAGGTCTAAAACCTAATATATCAACTATGGTGGGAGGACTTTATGATAAAGACGATGATAGAAGAGATATAGGCTTTAAGATATTCTATATGGGTATAAATATTGGAGCATTTTTCTCAGCAATAATTATAGGAGGAATAGGAGAAGTTTATGGTTGGCACTATGGATTTGGATTAGCTGGAATTGGTATGCTTCTAGGACAATTAGTTTTTATGTGGGGACAGAAATATCTTGTCGGAGTCGGTGATTTTATTGGAACAAAAGACAATCCTGATAATAATTTAATTGATAAGCCACTAACTGCTATTGAGAAAGATAGAATAAAAGTTCTTCTTTTATCATTTCTAATTGTTGTGGTTTTTTGGGGTGCTTTTGAACAAGCAGGTGGATTAATGAATATCTATGCATTTGAAAAAACAAATAGGTTGATAGAAAGTATAAATTTTGAGGTTCCAGCAACTTGGTTTCAATCTTTAAATGCTGGTTTTATAGTCCTTTTTGCTGTTTTAGTTGGAAAATTTTGGTCTTGGTGGAAATCTTTAGGAAGAGAATCAGCACTACTTTTTCAAATGGCAGTTGGTGTTGTTATAATGGCAATTGGCTTTCTTTTTATGAGCATGGCATCACTAGAGTTCCAAGAAAAAGGTTCAAGTGCGATGTATTTTCTTGTATTTGCTTATTTATTTCATACCCTTGGAGAATTATGTACCTCCCCTACAGCTATGGCTTTAATTACCAAACTTTCTCCTATTAAATATGCATCAATAATGATGGGAACATATTTTGCATGTACTGGATTTGGAAACAAATTAGCTGCATCCTTAGGTGAATGGGCACAAACAGCTGGAGAGTTTGAAATTTTTACTGGTAT
>JAYZHZ010000054.1:0-4800 GCA_036166035.1 Bacteroidota bacterium | reverse complement strand
GTAGTTACTGCTCTTGAGGGAGTCAGATTGTTTGTTGCAATCGTAGAAGCAGCACCAGTAATTGTAGCTTGTTTTGTATCAAGCTGTGTCTGAACGTTTGAGGTAACGCCATCTAAATATTCAAGTTCACTCGATGTCACATCCGATACGGCAACCTTTCCGCTGCCATCAGTAACAAGTGCCCTACTAGCTGCAATCGTTTCAGTGTCTATAGTAGAAGCAGATCCAGTGATGACTGCATTATCTCCCGTGTCTCCTTTATCTCCCTTATCACCTTTGTCTCCTTTTGCACCATCAGCACCATCGGCACCAGGATCACCTTTGTCTCCTTTTGCACCAGCCGGTCCAGTTAAGTCAATAGTTGTAAATTGTGTTCCGTCAGTATAGTTTAGTGTAAAGCTTCCGTCGCCGTTATCTACGGTAGAGGCTATACCAACACCATCACTTCCTCCCGAACCTGAACCCGCACTAAGTGCGTAGAGAGCATACGGCACACTCATAAGCTGAGTGGTTCCCATGTCAACTCCGTCCATTTTCACGTTGACAAAAAATGCCCCTGCACCCCAATCTATATTCGCAAAATTGTTTGCGCTGGCACCTTTACCGATAATGATGTTGTCAGCAAGGCCATACTCATTTGTAACGATAGTATGTGCCTCAGTGTAGACTGCATTTCCAGTTGCATTCCTTATCTCAAAAATAAATTGGACTCCCTGGTTGGATCTAATATTACCATTAGCATCTCTGACGATGGCCTGATAATTAAATCCCTGTGGAGACTGAGATAGAACATCTTGATTAAAAATAAAAAATAGTAGATATAATATAATTTTCCTCATAAAATTAAAATTTAAATGTTGTGTTTTTAAAACAGAATACGGTGAAACTTAAATCTAGTAAAATTTGAGAGGAAATTGTGAAGGGATATTGATTTAATGAAGGAATTGTAATTATCTAATTACAAATAATCATTTTTTCTTCATTTAAATCTAGCGCCTGGTTTATTATCATTCTACCATCACTGCTGACTAATAGATTTACTAGTAGTCTGGCTTCTTTCATTTTTTGATTAGCTAAAAAAAACATTTTTCCATCCAATTCAATTTTTTTGATCGTATCGTAGGCCGGTTTTAAAACCTCACCATAGATATTGCTTTGTATGCCAAACCCATCTTCGCCGACCAATTCTATAATCTTATGATCGCCATCCAATAGAGTAGAATAGCTTAAAAAGTTAGAAATAATCTCTTTAGAATTTAGGTTAATGAAGCTAAAGTCATTTCCAAGTTTAGCTATCACCGTTGAATCGTTCCAATATTCAAGTCTATCATACTCAAGAGAAAGAATATTTTCACCATTGGCATCAACGAGACCAAATTTTTGATCAAATGCCAGGTAATACTTTTCTCCAAAAGGTCTTAGAATTGTCTTGAAATTTGGTGGAATAATTTTTTTGTCTTTTATGCTATAATTTCCAAAAGATTCATCCTTTATCAGAATAAGATCATTTTCGCTAAAGTTAGTAAGGCCGTCGTATTCTGGCTCTAGTATTATTTTACCGTTTATATCTGCTATGCCTTTCTTTCCCTCATACTCTATAAGAAAAAGAGAGTCTGATATGGCGTCACTGGGCACATACCCTTTGATTTTTAGCTTTTCTCCGATGAATAATCTTTTATCTTTCTTATTGTTTAGTCTCAAAATTTCTGACTGAGCGATCCCAAATTTTTCAGCAAGAAAGCTGAGCGTATTACCACTTTCAACAGTATAGTAATACTCTGCAGTCGTAAGTCTATTCCCATTGCCGTCTACGATGTATTCATCTGAATTTGACGTGAGTTTAACGTATGGCCTACTTCCATACTTAGAAGACAGCACTTTTATCCTTGTGTCATCTTCAAGAACAATCTCATTTGAATTTGGAAAATATAAGGCTTCTTTTAGCTCATCTCTATACCAAAGTATAGAGTCGGTTATCTTATACACCGAATCCACGTCATCTAAAATTACGGTTCCTCCATCTAACAAATAAACATCCCATTGGTTATTATTTTTACCCATGAAATGAATAGAAGAGCTAGATATATTGTCAAAAAAAACTGAAAAATCAAAAACAATTTGATCACTTAACAGTTTGATACCATAGTCTGACTTATATGACCACCCAAAATCGAACCTTTCAATATTGCGCGCATCAGAATTGGTAAGCTCATCGAGGGTAGAATCAATTAAGACCTCGGCATCTCCGTTGAATAAAACCATATAATCGCCATCATAATACTCGTAATCATCATACAAAAAATTCATGCTTAGCTTTAGGTCAATAATTTTACGAGTTATTTCCTCTTTATTTAATACATTAATTCTATCGTCTTTTTCGCTGACAAATAGTATGAATGAACCCTCCTGAAAAACTTCACTAAATATAAAATCATATATCATCTCGCCCATCATAGTATACAGCGAAAACCTATCCTCCGATTCAATGAGAATAAAACTATTGTCTACTATATGTGCATCGTCATAATTCCCACTTAAAATTATCCTTCCTGACTTATGAATTATATCTAACCGATCTTTAAGAAAAATTTTTAGAATTCCCTGCCCAATATCTTCTACATACGTAAAATCTCCAGCATAAATTTTAGTGAAATTTCTATTGTAAATTACTTTTTCTTCACCTTCGTATACGCTTAAAAAATCATCTGTCAAAAATGAACATAATGCTTCACTCATAAATTTTCTTGATGTTGCAGGTATGACGATTTGCCCATCCGTATTCACAAAATGAGTTTTTCCTTTTTCATAAATTCCTAAAAGAGGAGTTTGGCCAATCGACGTAATGCTAATCAATGAATCCTCTAGCATTCCGATATCTGCTATTTCTAAAATTTTATTTATGTCTCTGCCTGCCGCGTGGTAAAGAAAGTCTATGGCTAAATTTTTATAAACGCTATTGGGAAACTTATTTATAAACTTAGCGTATCCACCCAATGCATTATCTACAGCATAATATTTTAGTATGATGTGTTCTATAGAGTCTCTGTATGGAGTTGATGGATTATTTTCAAGAAATTTTTCATAAGAACCCAATCTCTTGTCTGAAGTCTTTTCACGGAATAATAAATCATCGTATAACTTCTTTGCAAGAGGATATTCTTTTGATTGTGGGAAAGAGTCGATAAATGCTTTATAAGACTGCCAAGTATTATTTGTTTGTGAGACTTTAAATTCAAGAGAGTGCCAATTTTCAAGCGCTTTGTTGTAGAATACAGAAGTCTTATGATCCCTCATATATTTTCTATACTCATCAATATTGTTTTCCTTTAATACAAACTGGAACTCTAATGAGTCAATTACATCTTCCAGAGAGTCTAAAGCTGATGGTGTTATATTTAGATCTACGAGTTCTTCATTCTCCTTAGCATCAACAGAGTCAATGCTGCTCATACTTAACTTAACAAAATAAAATGCAGAATCTAACTTCTCTCTAATTTCAATTTCTTCTAAATATAACAAAGCATATAAATAGTATTTTCCTGGGTTTTCATTCATTTTCTCATCCATCTTGCTTAAAGCATCTTTAAGCTTAATTATTTCACTCTTCTCGTAAAATTTATAGGCTTTCTTTATACTCTGGGAAAATGAGGAAAGAGGAGATATGGCAAGAAAAAATAAAATAAAGTATTTAAGCATCTATCTTTTACCTTTAGAAATAAAAGGCACTGATTTTTTTATTAGAAGATCATTAATCTGACCTATATTATCAACAACTAAGTCGTAACCAGATTTAATATCCATCCATTTTGCATGCAAGTCATCAAACCTAGTGCCCTCGCCACTTGTGACAGGAGGTATATTCTGATCAACCGTCGAAAGAAGATCAAATAGTTGAGCGTCTAGCTGATTACGGAAATTTATCACATCCTGAAAAGTCTTTTGCTTTGGTGATATCAGTCTAGATTCAGTCTTATCTATAAGCTGAATAGTAGACGATGATAGCTTTATGATTTCAGAAAGCTCATCGTCTGAAGACAGCCTGTTATTAAGATCTTTCAGCTGACTTCTGGCACTCTGCATTTTTTTCAAGCTCTCATAAATATCATCTATATCGTTATGAATAGCTTCCAATAATTTTCTCTTAGACAAAAACTCTTCTTCTGAAGTATTCTGTCTCGGATCAGGAAAAATTTCAAACTCTGATCTTTTTTCATAATTACCATAGGTAAATTTTACAGAATATTTCCCCGGCACCACAGAGTATGATCCCATGTATCCCCCGGACCCTCTAGGAATCATAACTCCTTCAGGCGGAACAAAACCATCGACAGAACCATCCCATCGCATTACATTAAATCCTTCGCTTAGATCAATTTTTTTCTGCTTCAACTCCTCAGAACTGGAAAAAGATCTTATCAGCTCATCAGAACTATTATAAATTTCCATTGTTAACTCTGTTGAATCTTCCTCAGAAATTTCTCTGACAAAATACTTAATTTCTGTACCATAGTATGGATTCTTTCCTAAAGGCCCTTGCCTTCTCATGGCAGAGAATAAAATTTTGTGGTTGTCTTCAACATCAAACATATGCACATTTTGTGTTTTCATTTCTGTAGAATACTCGTGCAGAGGTGTAAGGTCGTCAAAAATCCAGAAGGCCCTTCCTTGTGTCGCTACAACAAGATCGTTGCTATGAACCTTAAGATCAGTGATTGGAACTATTGGAAGATTTCTTTGCCACTTAAACCAGCTAAGACCCCCATTGACCGACAAGTATATGCCCCTTTCTGTTCCAGCATA
>JAYZHZ010000053.1:0-6500 GCA_036166035.1 Bacteroidota bacterium | reverse complement strand
CTAAAGCTGGAATAGTATAAACTATTTTTATATATAATTTTGAATTATAAAATTTTTTAATTTTCTCTCTCATCTAAATTTTTGTTTATTTTTTCTAGAACTTTAATTATCTCATCAAGTTTTTGAGCTTCTTTTATATGATTTTCAACATGTTCTTGTCTCCTTTCTACTTGAGTTGTTTCTGAACTCTCAAAAAAAATTACAAAAATCAATAGGCTGCCTATCATTAATATAACTAGTAAAATAGATCCTGATATAATGGAAAGACAAATTTTAATGTAGTTATCTAATTTTTTTTTTTTATTCATTTATTAAAATAGAATTTTATTTTTTCTTTTCTAACATGTTTCTAATACGCTTCTCTGATATTATTATTTTATAATTTTCTGAAATAGTAAAAAGATTTTTATTTAAGCTCTCTCTGTCATTTTCTATTGTTCTTATTAATAAATCAACTTCTTGATTCTGAAAATCACTTGTATTCTGAGAATTTTTGTAAAAACTTAATCTGTCATATTTTGCTTTCACATTGGATTGAAGCTTTATAGTCTCTTGAAGAAGATTTTTAATTTCATTGTCATCTCTTGATAGCACTTCATTAATTACAGATAGAACAGCACCACTAGCACCAATAATTGGTCCTGCTAAACGTACTGCTTTTCTAGAGCCATCTGAATTGGCAGATATAACTCCTACTACTGCTCCTAAAAATGTTATTCCTGCTGCAGCATAAGTTCTTACTTTCCTATTGTTTTTCGAGGTAGCTTCAATCCATTTTAAATTATTATTGATTTCTTCGAGCCCTATTTGTTGATTTTCTAGCTCTTTTATCAATTCTGTAACTTTCTCCTGAACTTTCATAGGATTGATTGTGTTCAATACAACGACTTCAAGAGAAATTTGAGACGATAAACCCGATAAGTCAGATGCTTTTAATTCTAAATTATAAGTTTGAGTGTTGTTTACTTTATCAACATGTTCATAATCTATATCGAAAGATAAAATTTTATCTTTTTTATTTAGTTTCATTCCTCTTGGCAATTGTGCTCCTACATTTTCAATTAAGACTGAGTCATTAACATTGGGATCCTCTACGGGAATTTTATATTCATAAGACTTTCCTTCTTCTACTATCCATTTGGATGTTTTCCCAAACACTGGAGCATAATTATTTTCAGAATAAATAATTTTAAAGGTGTCTATGTCAGATAATTCTATATTATTTTTTTTGTAAACTTTTAAAATAAAATTAAATGTCTTTTCAAGTTCATTAATATTATTTGGATCTATTCTCCAATTAATTTCTCCATTGATTGGATTGAAATTATCAATTGGAGCATCTGTTTTAAGTTCAAAGAGAATATCCTTATCACCATCATTTATAATGGGCATATAGTTAAAAGAATAGTTTTCTCTAATTATTCTATCAATTTGCTTGTTAATAATTTTAGGAGGATAATCAAGATCATTAATTTCAATTAAGAAATCAAATCTTTTTGATTCAAGATTATATCCATGAACAAACAAATTCAATGTTAAAAATTTATTGGATGCTTGCTCATTATTTGGAATAAATTCAAAATATATCCTTTTGCTACTCTTGTCGAAAATAATTTTACAGTTTTCAATGGTCCTTAAGTTTGGATTGTCATTAAAATAATAGTTAAAAATTAAGTTATCATGATCAGATTTTAGTTGTAATATCATCGATAAAGTATCTCTCTCATTGATTATGATATTATTCGGTATAATATAATTTTCTCTTTTAAGAAACTGATTTTCATTTATTTTAAGATTAAGAATATTGAATGATATTAACTTAGAATCAATTTTTTTTTTATCAATAGTTAAAGTATCATTATTTACTGATTTAATTTCGATAGAATCTTTATTTATATCTTGGCTAAATATATTTTGATAAAAATTAAATTGAAATATTACAAAAAATGAAAATGCTATTAATCTTCTCATTCTTAATATAGGCACTTATTAATTATTTTCTTTGTAATTTAATTTAATAAATTTTATCTAATATGATAATGAATATATTAATTCAATCTATAATGATATTAATTCCTTATCTATTTGGAATTAATTCTGAAGGATGGGAGTTAAAGAAAGAAAAAAACAATATTAAAGTTTATTTGAGAGATAAAAATTCATTTACAAAGGAATATCTTGCTGAGACAATAATAAATTCCGATTTAAATTCTATCTATAATGTAATTCTTGACTATGATAATGCACATAAGTGGATGTATAAACTTGAATCAAGTAAAATACTAAAAAAAGAATCTGAGAATTTATTTTATGTATACTTTACTGTTAATATGAACTGGCCATTAAAAAAGAGAGATCTTGTATCTGATGTTAAAGTTAAGAAAGCAAAACATAATGTAATAATCGAGCTAAATTCCAAACCTAATTATATTAAAAGAAATGAAAATTATTATAGAATTGAAGATACGAGATCAATATGGAATTTGATAAAAATAGATAGTAAAAAGACAAAAGTCAGACTGCAAAGTTATGCGGTAATTGAAGGAATTCCAGAATTTATTACTGATATGTTTATTATAGATAGCCCCATGTATTCTATGTCAAAACTGAGAGAAAAATTTTAAATTCTTTCAATCTGTGCTCCCAAAGCTTTTAATCTAATGTCAATATTACTGTAACCTCTATCAATTTGATCAATATTGTCTATTGTACTTTCTCCTTCTGCTGAAAGAGCAGCAATAAGTAAAGATACTCCAGCTCTTATATCTGGAGAAGTCATTTGGATACCCTTTAAAGGTATTTTTCTATCTAACCCGATTACAGTTGCTCGATGTGGATCACAAAGTATTATTTGTGCTCCCATATCAATTAACTTATCCACAAAAAATAGTCTACTCTCAAACATTTTCTGATGGATCAATACTGTACCTTTTGCTTGAATAGAAGTTACAAGAGCTATGCTGAGAAGGTCAGGAGAAAATCCAGGCCAAATTGCATCAGATATTGTCATTATTGAACCATCAATAAATGATTCTATTTCATAGTGTTCTTGACTTGGGATATGAATTGAATCATCTTTAATATTCATTTTAATACCAAGTCTTTGAAATGTTTTAGGAATAATTCCTAAATTTTTAATGCTCACATTATTAATTTTTATGTCAGACTTTGTCATAGCAGCTAGTCCAATAAAACTTCCTATCTCTATCATATCAGGTAGAATTTTATGACTAGTCCCAGATAAATTTGAAACACCATTGATTTTAAGATAATTTGATCCAACACCTTTGATATCTGCACCCATTGAAATTAACATCTTACATAATTGTTGAATATAAGGTTCACAAGCAGCATTATAAATCGTTGTTTTACCTTCTGCTAATGAAGCAGCCATAATTATATTTGCAGTCCCTGTAACTGATGCTTCATCAAGAAGTATATTTTTCCCTTTCAATTTATCAGATGATATTTTAAATATTGAGTTGTTATTTTCTATTGTAAAAACAGCTCCTAATTCCTGCATTCCAACAAAATGTGTATCTACCCTTCTTCTACCTATCTTATCTCCGCCAGGTTTTGCTATATAGGCTGACCCAAATCTAGCAACCATTGGTCCCATAAGCATGATAGAGCCTCTTATTTTTGATGATTTTTCAAAAAAATCATTTGTTTTCGTATAAGATATATCGATTTTTGATGATTTGAATGTATATGTTGATTTATTTATTTTATCTACCTTAACACCCATTCCTTTTAGTAGATCAATCAGTAGATTTACATCTTTGATATCAGGAATATTTTCAATAGTTACCTCATCATCTGTTAACAAAACAGCACAGAGTATTTGAAGTGTTTCATTTTTTGCTCCTTGTGGATTTATTTCACCTTTTAGTGTATTTCCTCCATTAATCCTGAATGAATTCATTGCATTCTTCTTTTTCTGAATGGCCTTTTAGATTTAATGTTTCTTTTAGAATGGTGTTTAGAATGGTGTTTAGAATGGTGATTTCTTGAACCTCTTTCTTTTGTTACCTTATAAAATAAATTCAATTTTGTTACTTTTTCAATATCAATAGAGAGTTTATTATCTGATAATTCCTTAATATTTTGAACTATTACATTGTTATCAATAGATTCTTTGTTCCACATGCTAAAGAAAGACTTCATTATTTTACCAATATGAATTATAGCAGTCTCCTTATCTTCATCGTTCTTTAACTTACAGGCCTCATCAATTAAAAGTTCTACTTTTTTACCGTAGTGTCTATACTTTATTTTATTTTTTGGGTATTTAAGTCTTTCAGGCTTATCTGCAGATGTCTTTTTAACAGGTTTTGGATAAGGACTTTCTATATTTATATCATGTTCAGCCATAATAAACAAGTCATCCCATAACTTTGCTTCAACCTCACTTTGATCATTAAAACTTGGATGAGTAACTTTCATCATTTTAATTAAAGTTTGTGATAATTTATTTCTCTTTTCTTTTTCTTTGATAGCTTTTACGTAATCAACAAGCTTATGGAAATTTCGTCCGTATTCTCGTAGTATCAATTTGCTTCTAGTAGTATTATACTCCATCATCATAATTTTTTTCAAAACTAACTAATTTTTTCATCAATTAAGTATTAGATTCATCTACTTATTTTTAAAATGAAATATTTAGAAGATTTAAATTCTAATCAGAAAGATGCTGTTGTTCATGAAAATGGTCCATGTCTTGTAATAGCAGGAGCTGGATCTGGTAAGACACGTGTATTGACTTATAGGATTGCTCATTTAATAAAAAACAATATTGATCCATATTCTATTTTAGCATTGACCTTTACAAACAAGGCAGCTAAAGAGATGAAAGATAGGATTGAAAGTATTGTCGGTACCGAAGCTAGGAGTTTGTGGATGGGCACATTTCATTCTATTTTTGCAAGAATATTAAGATCTGAGGGTAATAGAATTGGTTATCCGTCTAATTTTATTATTTATGATACACAAGACTCAAAAGCTTTAATTAAATCAATAGTAAAAGAATTAAATCTTGACCCAAAATTATATAAAGAAAATATTGTCTATAATAGAATATCAAATGCAAAGAATAGACTTATATCATATCTTGAGTATCATAAAAATCCAATTTTTCAGGAAGAAGATATTTCTTCATTAAGACCAAAAATTGGAGAAATATATAAAATCTACTCACAGAGATGCTTTAAGTCTCAAGCAATGGATTTTGATGATTTATTGTTTAATACTAATGTTTTATTTTCTGAACATGTTGATGTTTTAAATAAATATCAGCAGTTATTTAAACATGTTCTTATCGATGAATTTCAAGACACAAACTATTGTCAATACTTGATAACAAAGAGACTAGCATCGGTTCATAGAAATATTTTTGTTGTAGGAGATGATGCTCAATCTATATATGCTTTCAGAGGTGCTGAAATTAGAAACATATTAAAATTTGAAGATGATTTTGATGACCTTAAAATTGTTAAACTTGAACAGAATTACAGATCTACTAAAACAATAGTTAAAGCAGCTAATTCTGTGATTGATAATAATAAATCAAAGCTAAGTAAAGAAGTATGGACTGAAAATGAAGATGGTGAATTAATTTCAGTAAAGAAGTCATTTTCTGATAATGAAGAGGGAAAAATAGTGTCAAATCTAATTTTTGAAGAGAAGAACAAAAATCAACTTTTAAACTCAAGTTTTGCTGTTTTATATAGGACAAATAGTCAGTCCAGATCAATAGAGGAAGCGCTTAGAAGAATAGGTTTAAAGTATAGGGTATTCGGAGGAGTCTCATTTTACCAAAGAAAAGAGGTAAAAGATTTATTAGCCTACTTAAGATTTTCAATAAATCAAAATGATGAACAGTCTTTTAGGAGAATTATTAATTATCCTAGAAGGGGAATAGGAAAAACATCTGTAGATAAAATAATCATTTCATCAAATAAGGAAAATAAAAATTTATGGGATATTATAACTAATGCAGAAAAATATTTGAATTCAAGAATTTCAAATTTATTAAAACCTTTTAATGACTTGATTATATCATTTAATAATTTTTCTAAAAACAATGATGCATATAATACTGCTTCTCATATTGCTTCAAATTCAGGATTATTAAAAGAACTATGGGATGATAGAAGTATTGAAGGTATAAGCAGATATGAAAACGTCCAGGAATTACTAAACTCTGTAAAAGAGTTTGTAGATAATAAAGATAATGCTAATAAAGAACTTGATAAATTTTTACAAGATATTTCATTAATGACTGATCAAGACTTTGATCAAGATAATGACGAAGAGTACATTTCTTTAATGACAATTCACATGTCAAAAGGACTTGAATTTCCTGTGGTATTTATTGTAGGAGTTGAAGAAGATTTATTTCCATCTCAAATGATGATTTCATCAAGAGAAGATCTTGAAGAAGAGAGGAGACTTTTCTATGTTGCAATTACTAGGGCAATGAAAAAATTATATTTAACATA
>JAYZHZ010000052.1:0-6878 GCA_036166035.1 Bacteroidota bacterium | reverse complement strand
GATTTTCTTTTTCATCATAATACTGAGATGAAGTAATTTCTTTAAATATTCCTTTTTTGTATAGATTAATAAAAAAATCAGAACTTGTTTCATGATGTATTTTTTTTGATGTCCTTGAAAAAATATCGAAACTTATACCAAATTCTTGAAAAGACTTACTAATTAAATTATAGTAAAAATCAATTACTTTTTGAGGCGATTTATTTTCATCTCTGGCTTTTATTGTAATAGGAACACCATGTTCATCTGTACCGCTAATAAATCTAACATCCTCACCTTTTGATCTTAAAAACCTTACATAAAGATCAGATGGAATATAGCATCCTGCAAGATGCCCTATGTGAATGGGACCATTAGCATAAATCAATGCAGCAGTTACAAGGTGTCTTTTTTTTTTTCTCATTATTTTTTCTTTCTCATCATATCAAACATATCCCACATTTGATCTGAAACCATATCCAAATGATTAAATTGGCCAGCACCTTTTAACCACTCAGCCCCATCAATTGTAATAACTTCTCCATTTATATACGCACTATAATCAGAAACTAAATATGCTGCTAAGTTTGCTAATTCTTGATGCTCACCAACTCTCCCAACTGGAACCTTTTTTGATGGATCAAATTTTTCTTTTAAATCTCCTGGTAATAATCTTTCCCAAGCCCCTTTTGTTGGAAAAGGACCCGGAGCAATAGCATTACTTCTAATTTTATATTTTGCCCATTCAACTGCTAATGATCTAGTCATACTTAACACACCAGCTTTTGCACATGCAGAAGGGACAACATATCCGGAACCGGTCCATGAGTATGTTGTTACTATATTTAAAATATTACCCTCATTTTTATTATTTATCCACCTTTTTCCAAGGGTTAGGGAGAAGTTTATAGTCCCCTTTAAAACAATATCAATCACTGCATCAAAAGCTCTAGTGGACAATCTTTCAGTAGGGCTTATAAAATTCCCTGCAGCATTATTCAAAAGACAGTCAATTTTTCCAAATTTTTTAAAGGATTTATCTATTACTTTTTCTACCTGATCAATATTTCTAACATCACATGAAATAGGAAAAACTTCAGAATTATATTTCGAATTAAATTCTTTTGCAACGTCATTTAAAAGCTTTTCTCTTCTACTGGTTATAATAATATTTGCACCAAGATCAAGAAAATATTTTACCATAGATTTTCCCAGACCGGATCCGCCTCCTGTCACTAAGATAACTTTGTCCTTTAAACTGTTTTCCTTTAGCATTCCTTTCATACAATTATATTAAAGTGATGATACATTTGTTTCTCTATTAATTTTTTTGACTAAACCTTGCAAGACCCTACCTGGGCCACATTCAATAAAGTTTTTTACATTATTTTCAATCATATTATTTACCGATTGAGTCCATCTAACTGGAGATGTTAATTGATTAATAAGATTTGATCTTATTTTATCAGTATCAGTATAGCCGATAGCATCATAATTCTGATAAATTGGAGCACTTGGTGTATCTACTTTAGCTTTATTTACAGCATCTTCAAGTTCAACTCTTGCAGATTTCATATACGGAGAATGAAACCCACCTCCAACTGGTAAAGGAATCGTTTTACCTCCTTTTTCCTTAAATACAACACACGCATTTTCTATACCCTTTTTTGATCCTGATATTACAATTTGACCAGGACAATTATAATTTGCCGGAACAACATTTTCTATATCTTCACATGTTGTATTTACCTCTTCATCAGATAAGAATAAAATCGCTGCCATTGTCGAATTATTATCTTTACAAGCATTTTGCATAGCTCTAGCCCTAATTAATACAAGTTCTAAACCTTCTTCAAATGAGAGAGAGCCTGAACATGTTAATGCAGAAAACTCTCCTAATGAGTGCCCCGCAAAAGCTGAAATATCATTGACTTTATTTAGGAAAAAAGTTATGCAGGAATGAATAAAAATTGCAGGTTGAGTAATATCGGTTTTTTTAAGGTCATCAGCTGTTCCATTAAACATAACATCAGTGATATCAAAATCTAAAATTTTATTAGCTAATAAAAATTTCTTTTTGGCTTCTTCATAACTTTCATAAAGGTCTTTACCCATTCCTACAAACTGAGATCCTTGACCAGGAAATATTAATGCATTCATGTTATAAGATTTGAATCAAAAATAGGGAATAAACTAATCATATATAAACCTATCTGCTATTTCTTTAGATGGAAGATGACACTCATCTAATTTTCCAAACCATTTGTATCTGTTGTTTGCAAATAGATCATAAAATAAGTTTCTAAAACCAGAAGGAAATATTTTTAGTAAAGTAAACGCTCTATATATACCTCCTAAATCAATAAATATCTGTAAGACTGCATCAGATTTTGTATAAACTTTGTCATTGGATATATAAACAATAAATTTTCCTATTTCTTGAGAATTTAATTTATTGATTAAAAGATTTTTGGAGTATTCAGAGGAAATACTTGTAAAAGTATTTTGTTTTTTTGTGTCTATTTTAATTAAGAAATTAACAAATCTGCTACAAAAAACACAGAATCCGTCATAGATAATTACATTTTTATTTATCTTAATATTTGAACCCATCCTTTAATTTCTTTTTCACTTTGATTTTCATCCAAAACATCAAATTTCACATTTGCTACATAATAGTATGTGTCTGCAGGTACTTCCTTTCCATTATTATTTTTTCCATCCCAATTGATATAAATCCCATCAACTGAGTTTTCTTCAGAGTCATGTGAAAATATTTCTTTACCTGATCTATCAACAATTGAAATTTTAACAGATCTAACAAATCGTGGACAATTTAAATAATCAAAATCTGAAATTGAACCATCATTATAAAACGGAGTAAAATAATCATTTTTCCCATCATTATTGGGTGTAAAAACATTTGGAAGAATATATTTTGGACAATTATCCCTTGTTATTGTGTCTGATGGAACACTTTCGTTTCCAGATCTATCTAGTGATGTGACATAGTAAGAACCTTTAAAATTTGTCAAATTTTTATGCACAAAGAAATTATTATTAACTGAACCAATTAAAGAAAATTCTTTATCCAAACTTTCTGAAAAATAAATATTATAAAACTTACTGTCTGAAGAGCAAGGATCATCTTGAATATTCCATTCAATTCTATTTTCAAAATCCTTAATACTACAATTTTTGTCAGAAAAGTAATTTTCACATGTAAAATCATCTGAAATTTTAAAATTTACAGGTGAACATGGGGGTGTTAGATCATTAGTTTGTGCACAGATTTTTTGTGACTTATTTTTCAAAAGATCTTTTATATCCTTTAATTCAGGTAGTTTATCATTTTCATAAGAACCTGATGTAACAACATAATAACAATAAAATTTATTTTCATCTAATTTTGTGTCTTCAAAACTACCATCATCATTGTAGTTAAAGCCATTTTCTATAACATTTACAGAATCAATTAATACATATTGGGCTTCAGGGTATCCAAAAATATTATTTCTATATATATAGTGCATGGGATATAATGAAGAACTATTGGACCATGGGACATCAAAATCCCAACTTAAATTTATGCTATTCTGACTTCCATTTAATTCTAATCTTACAGTTGATGCATGAGATGATATATCAATAGGCACTGTATCAGAATTAGAAAAGACTTCTACCCTATAGTTATATATATTCTCATCAGTATTAATATTATTGTCTAAGAGGAATGTATCAGAAATTATATCTGATTTATAAAGTTCATTATTTGAGTAATAGCTTTCAAATCTAAAAACTTTGTATGAATATGGTTTTGGAAAAAGTATTGAGTCAAGAGTAAGTGGAGGAATCCACTTAACTAAAACCTCACCATTACTAATATCTGTATTTTCAACGCTCACATTAGTTAGAACTGGAGCATTTGCTTCAATGATGACGCATACTTCATCTGACACATAGCTAGTACCACCCTCTGGAATCGGAAATTCTGCTAAAATACGATAACAATACTTAGAACCAGGTGCTAATCCTTCACCTAGATTGTCATCAACTAATAAAATTTCATCTCCATCAACTTCATTTATTAATTCATATCCTGAACCAGCAGGCATACCAACTTCACAATTTTCTGGATCAAAATTATAGCTACCAACTCTTCTCCATATTTGAATATTATCAGCATTGTCACAACTATATGGATCCCAAGATATCTGAGCTGATCTTCCAGGTAAAACAGATACGTTTAATCCAGTTGGCGCTGGTGCAACCACTTGAATCTGCCAATTAGTAAATTCGACAAGGTTTGGACCATAATTGGCTTGATCTGTAACCTTAAACTGAATGTCATATGGTCTTTTTCTTACATGATAACAATTTGTCTGCCATTCAAAAAACAACTTTCCTGGTGAGTCTTGAAATTGAGGTGGATTTGGTAAAAAAGTTGCTGGAGAAGAGATGAACTCAAATGGACCACCAAAAGCTTCTAATTTAATATTATTAAAATTAGGATCCTCACCGTTTACAGTGTCTCTAACTAAGGTGCCAGCATCTACACATATTGGATCTAAAATTTCTAAAATCGGTCTATCATTATTAGAATCTTCTATTATCACTTGCATATCACGTGTAACATGACCAAGTTTAAACCATTCATCTCCAACTTTTCTCCATTCTACAACCCTAAATGCAAAATTATATTCACCCTCTGAACCAGGAGCATTCCATACTACATCACCAACTATTGAATCTAGAGTAAAGGTTGGAGGACCTAATCCTCCTTCACTACCTTCATTATATTCTGTATAAAAATCTTCGAAATTTGGGAATCTGTAATTTGTAACTTCAAAGTCATCTGATTGCATAGGAATCACAAGTTCATAGGAAAGACTATCACCATCAGGATCGTATGCACCAGGATTATGGATATATCTTATTCCCAGTACACCATTATCAATAGGCGGAATTAATAAAACAGGTGTGTTATTCAAACCAAAGAAAGGATCTATTAATATCTCCGTCTCAATAAAAAATGGTGTATCAACAGAATTCTCCATATTCACAATCTGATCATTTCTATTTTGTTCATAATAGTTAACAACATATCGTCCGGGTGCTTGAAAAGTATGAACGACTTTAAAAAGGTTCAATGCTACTTGATTATCTAACAAAATTTTATTTGATGATAAAGCGGCTTCATCTAAAACTTCAATTACATTACCATCACCAAAATCAAATTTACCTCCTCCAAATTCTACATCTGAACCGGTATCTGTATAACCAATTATTGTAAATTCATAAGTTAAGCTCGATGATGATATTCTCTTTGCTATAATCTCACCAGCTCTTATATGAGTCGAAAAAAGATCAGAAATAACATGAAATAATATGAGAGCAATAAAAATACTTTTTTTAAGCATATTTAAAGTTAGATATTGTTGAATTAATTATATTATTAAAACGTAAATCATTATAAATATTATACTATCTATTGTTTTCGTTGTTTCCTTCCAAGTAGTATATAAATTGGTAAATGATCGCTAAATCCTTTAATAAAATTACCTCCAGCAAAACTTCTAAATGGATATCCTTTATAATTCCCGTCTTGATTAATAAGATATTGCTTATTATAAATATTTGCACTTAGAAAATAAAAGCCTTCAGATTTTTTATCTAATAAAGATTTGGTAATAATAATTTGATCAAACAAATTCCATTTTCCCCTATATTTCAAAGTACCCTCTCCCATTATAAATTTTTTATAGTATGGATTATACAGGTCAAGATTTTTTAATAAATCTTTATTTTCTTTAGCCTGAAGAATTACATTCAAACTTTCATTTATGGGATCATCATTAAAATCACCCATAGTAATAATTTTAGATTCTTGACTAATATTTTTTAGTGAATCAATAATATACTTATTTAACCGAGCTGCCTCATTCCTTGATGGTCTAGATTTTAACTCACCTCCAAATCTCGAAGGCCAGTGGTTTACAATAAAATATATTTTTTCACCCTGTAGTTCTCCTTCAACTAATAACTGATCTCTTGTATAATCTCTTTTTTTATTTTCTGAGTCATAAATTTCTAGTAAAATATTTTTTTCTTTGGTTATTTTAAAAAATTCCTTTCTATAAATTAAAGCTACATCTATACCCCTTTCATCCGGTGAGTCAAAATGAGATATACCATAATTTCCAAACTTAAGATGTTTAGATTCGACTATATCTTTAACGACATCTTTGTTTTCAACTTCACACAGACCTACAATGGTTGGTAATGAATTTGTTTCATCAAATCCAATTTCAGAAATAACCCTGGATAAATTATCAATCTTTTCTGTGTAAACCTGATTTGTCCATCTTTTATCTGAAAAAGGCAACTTTTCATCATTTAAAAGATTAGGATCATCTTCTAAATCAAACAGATTTTCTACATTATAGAAACCTATTGCATGAATGGATTTTTTATCAAATACTAAATTAAGATTAATGTTTGACTGAATAAATAATAATGATATTATAATAAGTAAATTCATTTCTATTTAGTTTTTAATAATTTTAAAATTTTTAGAACCGAAATTAAAATTTATCCTAATCCAGTAGTTTCCAAGGAGCAAATTAGATATATCAATTTCAGTTATATTAGAATTTATTTTGTTACTTAAAATTATTCTACCAAAGTTATCATATATCTGAATTGAATTAATTAATAAAAATTTTGAATTGATATTAATTTTGGTTTTCGAAGGATTTGGATAAATCAATATGGTTTCATCCAATTTATTAGTCTCAAAATTTAAAACATCTCTATAAATTTTTTCCTTGCTAAAAATTATATTAACTGATACAGGAAGATGGTCTGATGCATTATGTAGTGAATTTGATATATCAGAT
>JAYZHZ010000051.1:0-2592 GCA_036166035.1 Bacteroidota bacterium | reverse complement strand
CTGAGAAACTATTTCCGGCCTTAGCATCAGAATAATTTGAAATACTACCAGTTAGGTTTGACCATATATATCTAGCTGTACCACCTAAAGACAGATTGTTTGTAAGTTTTCTTGAATATGTGAAAGCCGTACTTAATTCCTTTGGGTTTTCTATCCCTAAAGATAGTCCCTGATTATCTGTTAACTGTATCTCCCCTAAATCAAAATATTTCACAGAGAGACCAACTGTCTGAACTTTATCTATCTTATAAAATCCAGATAGATAAGAAATAGACATGTCATCAACTATTTTTCCTAGCCAAGGGACATATGATAAACCAAATCCGTATTTTTTATCAATAAAAGCTAATTTTGCATTATTCCAATGAACAGAATTTGCGTCAGGTGATGTAGCGACACCTGTCTCTCCCATTGCAGAACCTCTAGAATCGGGTGATATAAGCAAGAAAGGTACTGCTGTAATTATTGGTCTCCTTGTTGTATCTTGACCTCTTAGTATTGAGACCTGAGAATAGGAATCATTGAAACAAAAGATAAATAAAATCAAAAAAATCTTTCTCATAATTTTTTTAATAGCTTGTTATGTAAAATAATCTTTGAATCATCTAATAAATTATAAACATGCAATTTATATATATACATACCTTGAGGCAAAGAATAATTATTTAAATCCTTTCCATTCCAAACAATATCATCAACTTTTTTTGGAGAAAATTCATATATTTTATTGAATGCATAAACTAGATTTCCTCTTAAATCATATATCTCTAATATCACATTCAATGGCTGTTCAAACTCATCGTTATCAAAACTGAATGTTGTCTCATAAGCAAACGGATTTGGGTAGTTCATAAGATTACTGATTTTTAACAAGTTTTCATTACCAATAATGAATACAACTGATTTTGAGGATAGATTATTGTAATTATCAGCAACTTTAATTTTAATTTTATGTTTTCCTCCCTTAAGGTTTTCCAGTGGAAATCTTATAACACCACGAGTATAATCATCCTTTTTAGTTGAAAAATATTCATTTAACTCCACTGCAATAGAATCATCAATAATAGCGGTCATTGTTTGAAATGAATTTTTGTTGGTTATATTCAAGCCATTTTTATCATATAGCTCAACAATCAACAGAGGATTTTGTGATACTCTAGAACCAGATTTAAAATCATAACTATCAATAAAAATATCTATTTCTGGAGGAGAATCATCATCCAAATATTCATCAGAAGTACCACCAATTATAAAATTTGAGAAAGAAGATGCTTCATAAAAATCTATAGTATCAACCGCATATAAAGTTATTTTTCCATCTCCAAAATTGTAATCAATATTTCTTGGGGTTACAAATTCTATCTTAAAAGATCCGTTAGATACAGAAGATAACCCTTTAAAAATTATATCATCCCACTCCTTATAGGGGAAAGGATCGCTTTCATTACCAAGAGTTATTTTTGATGAAATTTTATCATAAACTGTAACATACAGGTTACCATTAAAATCATGTATCTTATTACTATGATCATCTACTATTTCACCAGAAATTATAATTTTTCCTGCAGCTTTAAGAGTATCAATTGAATTTGTTTTTATACTATAAGTAGGATAAGATAATTTTAAAGATGGATCTCCAAGAAGTGAAAAATTTCTATTTATTGGACCACTAAGGCTCTTGTTTTTAGTTATTCTAAAGATATCACCTAATCTTAAATATTCTCCGTTAACCTTGTTAAATACATTCTTATAAAATTGATTATTAAGTCTAAAATTGGTTTGAGAAAAAACTGGTCTAGTTGTAGTCAATAAAGCAATAGCCCCACCATTATCCTTATTTAATAACATTTCACCTCCAGAAGTAATAAGTGGGTCATCGAACTTACCAAATTCACAGGTAGCTGTCAAAAATAGAGGAAGTTTTGTTCTATTTTTCCAGTTATAAATTGAGTTCTCATCTAAAATTTTTTCCTCAGTCCATAAAAATTCATTACCATGTCCAATATAATTTAATATTAAAGAACCTCTATCTATGGCTTCATTTAGACTATTCTTAGCATCAAGAGAGGTAACAATACCATCATCTATCTCCTGCCTATAACTATCCAGATAGATTTTTTTAATATTATATTCTCCACTTTCATTATCAAGCAAGTTAAAGTGATTCTCTGCATCATTTTGATGAACGTTATTATCTCCATCATCTGCAACTAAATATATGCTTTTTTTCCAATCTCCAATGAGCTCCTTATTTTCTGAATACCTGTATAATTTATCAACGTATGACTTTGATTCCGTTAGATTTTTACTTGGTATCCTTCCTATGCCAACTTCAAGATCATGATCACCAGATGAATTTTCAGTCCACAAGCCCTCATCACTTTCAAGGAATCCAAGATAATCATCAGAAGAATAACTATAGATATTATTAGATGAATTAAAAGATTGATAAATAGGTACAATATTGGTATTGTTTGGTATTCTATCTTTGTAATCATAAGAACAATCTCCAAATAGAAGTACATACTTAAGATTTTGAGAACTAGAGTTATAAACGTATTTAATAAAATTTCTTATTGAAGTTATGTCTTG
>JAYZHZ010000050.1:0-4988 GCA_036166035.1 Bacteroidota bacterium | reverse complement strand
TTATATTAGATTTAAAATTAGAGATTTGTTTATAACCATCAGTAGTACTATAACTATATAGGTTGTAAATTCCTTTTAAATCACTTAAATAGACTAGTTTATTTTTAGATAAAGACATTGGTTTGATATCATTGCTAATTGTTTTTGTAATTTGATGTAGCTTATTTTTCGTAGTATCAAGATTGTATACAAACAAATTATAATATTCTTCTATCTGTGCATTGGGTGTTGGGTTAAGGGATTGGTTGTTTCTATTTGAACTGAAAACAATTGATGTAGAATTGGGAAAAAAGTGAGGATATATATCATCATAGTGATCGTCTGTTAATTTTTTCATGTTGCTTGTGTTTGCACTTAATAGGTATATATCTTTTTGGTTATTTATACTGCCACTAATAACAATTAAACTTTGATTAGAGTTATAGGAAAATCCGTGAATCTTATCAAATTTATTCACGGATTTATATATTTTCTTTTTGTTCTCAGTATTATACCTAACAATATTATTTTCACCTTTTATAGGCTTAGTGTATGAGATATTTTCATTATCTAACCAACTAATAAAAAATGATTCTGAAAAATCTTTATTTTTTAGCCTATCAATAGTTTTAAATTTTTCGAGCTCAATGTTGTATAATACAATCTTTTTATAATTATTATGATTTACAGTAAGTATGATTTTGTTATTAACTGGGTTAGTTTTAAGATCAATTACTTTATTAAACTTTTTATTTATGGTGCTAATTCTTGAAGAAAGATTATCTTCTCTGATAAAGTTATTTTTAATTTTATCGTAATAATAGTCTGACCAATTCATAATTAATTCATCGAAACTTAATCCTAATGAACTTGAAATTGCCTTTTCAGGATTCCTTATAATTTTTGCCAAATTTATTATGTTAGATATAGTATTTTTACCATAGGTTATTGAGATATAGTTCCATATACTTTGACCAATATATCCAGACTGGTCTTCTGTTATTTTTTTTATTTTTTTTCTATTTTGGGTTAGGAAATAATCTCTTATTATGTTGTCCATTTCTATATCCCAGTCATAAGCTAAGTACTTTGCAGCTCCATCTGTAAACCAATTAGGAATAGATGTGAATGAGACTTTTCCAAATCTTTTTGAAAAACTCATATTTCCTTTCATAAGATCACCAATTAATACTCTTGAAAATTCATAGTCAAGATTTTTTTTAAAAACATTAAGGTTGTTATTAAATGCTATTTTAAATTGAATTTTATTGTTAAAATTTAAGTTGGTATTTAGAAATTCATCAGTTTCATTAATCCCTATATTGCTTTGATTCAAATCCTTTTCTGAATTGAAAATAAATACTTTAGTTTTTTTAAAAGGCTGGTGCCCAACATACGATGTTAAAGAGAGAAAATTTTTTTCTAAATGATTAGAAGCAATTTCTGCAATTTTATCACTGTTATTATTGAAATATATTTCAAAATTATTTGTATAAATAACCTTCCATCTAAATGATTCATATTGTATCCTATTTTTACCAATTTCATTATAAAAACTGCTCTGAGAAACAGCAATACTTGAGGAAAAGAAAAATAATAAGAATATGTTTATATACTTCATTTAAAATTATTTATTGAATCTGTTTATGTTTATTTCTCTATTAATTTTATTTCTATTTTCAATATAATCAAATAATTGTTTTGAACAATATGGTGCTTGACTTACACCTTTAGAACCTAAACCATTAATTATAAATAAATTGTCAATTTTTGGATGCCTTCCCATCATTGGTCTTCTATCTTTTGAAGCTGGTCTAATTCCAAATTTTTTGTAAATCAAATTATATTTTTTCTTAATAACTTTTAAAGTTTTCTTCAAAAGATCATCTATACCTTTATCTTCATTCCCATTGTAATAAGTTGAGCCAACATGTAAATGATCCTCATCTAGAGGAACTATAGATATCCCGCTATTTATTATATATTTTGTAGAATATTTAGACTTTATAATTATACTATTACCAGATACCTCATTTAATGGTAGATAGGAGAATTTTCCACTATTTTTTTCATCTATACCAATACTCATAACAATATTTTTAGTATCAAAACCATTTACACTTGCAATTTTATTTCTTACTGATATATCATTTTTATCTATGTTATATTTCTTATAACGTTTTATCCTTTTGAAATATTTTTTTGTTTCACTTAAATATTTTATAACATTCAAATAGCCACTTTTTGTTGTGATTACTCCATTTTCTGCTTCTTTAAATATGTATTTTTTGTATTTTGGATTTGCTAATCTTGAATTCCACTCATTTTGATCCTTATTACTTTTGTAATGTCGAAGAATTTTTTTTTTAAATAATATTTTAGTCTTAAGTATTTTTTCAACTTTAGTATAAAAAAATTCTAAGTCTTTAAACAAAATCTCAGCATTCCAAGTTTCTGCATGTCTTCTGCCAGTTATGGGATTATAAACACCCATAGCAGCATTAGAAGCTGTTTCTGTTTTTTCTTTATCTACAATCAAAAAATTTTTTTTATTTAAAAAAAGATTCCAAGCAAAACTTGAACCAGCAATGCCTTGACCAACAATTAAATAATCTATTTTTTCATTCATTTATTTTTATCTAATTATTATTAACTCAAATTTGCATATAATTAAAAATAATGATAGAAATAAAATCATTTACTTTCAACGATTACCAGGAAAATACATACGTATTATCTAATAGAGGAAAGTGTATAGTTATTGATCCGGGAAACTACAGTACAGAGGAGAATAATGAAATTAAAGACTATATAAATAATAATAAATTGTCCCTTAAATATATTTTAGTTACTCATTGTCATATAGATCATGTACTAGGTATTGAATTTTTGTGTAAAGAATTTTCAGTAGATGTTTATATACCATCTTCTGAAGTCAAATTTTATAATGAAATAAAGAATTATGCACCTCTTTTTGGGTTCAATAATTATAATCACTATGATAAAGTAAAATTCATAGATGAGTCTAAGTCAATAAACTTTGAGAAAAATACAATTCAAATTTTATCTCTTCCTGGTCATTCAGTTGGTCATTTGGGCTTTTATCTTATTGAGGAAAAAATTTGTTTCAGTGGAGATGTAGTATTTAAAAACTCAATTGGGAGGACTGATTTACCTGGCGGAAATTATGAAACCTTAATTGATAGTATAAAAAATAAGTTATTTTTATTGGAAGATAGCGTCACTATTTATCCAGGACATGGCCCTGTCACAAATATAAAAGATGAAAAAATATATAATCCATTTTTAAATTGAAGAATAATATTCCAAACATAATTACAATTTTAAACCTAGTTTTCGGTTTTATTGGTATTTCATTTTTGTTCTCAGATAACGATACTAAAGTTTTATATATAGTTTATATATGCTTGATTCTTGACTATTTTGATGGCTTCTTTGCAAGAAAATTAAAATTATTTTCTCCTTTTGGAAAGCAGATAGATTCTATGGCCGACTTAGTTTCTTTTGGTGTTCTTCCAAGTATAATTCTTTATCTATGGTTTGAAAATAATTCAGATTACTCAATGTTAAAGTATAGTTCAGTAATTATTTTGATTGTTTCATCAATAAGACTTGCAAAATTTAACATCAGTGAGCCTAAATTTTCTTCATTCATTGGTCTCCCAACACCAGCTAATGCATTATTTTTTACATCATTAATTTATTCTCCTGGTTTTGTAGAAAAATTTGTTGATGACAAATCAGTCTTTTTTTTAATAGTAATATTTTCATTTCTTATGATATCTAAAATTGAATTTATAACTATGAAATTTCCAAATCTTTCATTCAAAGACAATCTTGAAAAATATTTACTTTTGATTTTAAGTATTTTTGTTTTGATTTTTCTAGGACATAATTCCATATTTTTAATCATCGTTATTTATATCTTTTTATCAGTATTCAAACATTTAATAAAAAAGCTCTAATTCAAAATATTATTCACTTATTTCAGTTAATAGTTATATTATAACAATGTATGAAGTATAGTAGTTTATTTTTTATACTGATTTTAATTGCATTTAAATCGTTTCCTCAGAATTCAATTCTTTCTGAAGGACAATGGTTTAAGTTGGGTATTATTGAATCAGGAGTATATAGAGTTGATAGAAGTTTTTTTAGCTCAAACAATATTAATCCTGATAATATTGATCCCAATAAAATTCAAATTTTTGGAAGTGGTTATAATGGTTATTTGCCTCAACTAAATTCAGAGTCTAATTACTTTGAACCAAAAGAAATTGAAATCCAATTTTTTGGAGATGAAGATTCTAATTTTGATGATGGTGAATATATTTATTTTTATCTTCAGTCATCAGATAAAATATATTATGATTCATTAAATAATGAGGTTACATCTTTAAAGAATGTATATACTGATACATCTTTTTATTTTATTAACATTAACAATAATCCTAGTAAAAAAATTTCAAATTATAGTGAGGTTACCAACTATAATCAAGAAAAGAATAATGCTTACTATTATTTTCATTTCGAAAATGATTTATACAGTATAATTCAGTCTGGTAGAGAATGGTATGGAGAGATCTTTTCTCCAGGTCAATCAAAAAAAATTCCATTATTTGAATTTATTGATAACTCTAATCTTAGTATTAATTTAGGCTTGGTTTCTAGGTCAACAGTTGAGTCTGACTTTTCAGTTTTAATTAATAATCAGGAATTAATAAGTATTGATGTTGAGAAAATTAGGGATAATATTTATGGGGATAAATCAATAAAAATTAACAGAAGACTAAATAATAAATTTTCAAGTATGGAAGATAATATCTTAGAACTTATATATCATGGTGAAAGCTCAGCTATATCTTACTTAGATTATATAAAGATTAATGCTAATATTAAATTAAATTATTCAAATAGTCAGAAATTATTTTTTACAAAACCTCAAAATGATAATATTTTTTCAAAGTATATAATCAATTCTAATATAG
>JAYZHZ010000049.1:0-26649 GCA_036166035.1 Bacteroidota bacterium | reverse complement strand
TTCAAGAAGTAAAGCATCATGTTCAGAATAGGTGATATCAAATTCTATTTTTTCTGTCTCTTTCACCATCTTAATTATTTTGTTGTTATCTAATCTTTTTCTAAAATAACTCTTAACTCTTTTTTTTAAATTCTTAGATTTTCCAACATAAATAATATTTTTATTTTGATTTAAAAATTTATAAACCCCAGGGGAGTTAGGTATATCTATTGTGTTCACACTTTTCATTTTAATATATGTCTGATGCGTCAATTCTATCTAATATAGTATCTAGGGAGTCAGATACTATTTCATTATTATAGATAGAGCAATCTATTTCTACGGTTATCTTTTTTATTGGCTTGTCAAATTTTCCTTTGTCTATATTTAATTCTTTGTCGCCATATATTTCCATCATATATTGTTGCCATATTGGCATTGCTGTTCTAGCTCCTTGTCCCAAAACCCAATTTCTAAAATGTATGCTCCTGTCATCACCTCCAACCCAAGCACCAGACACTAAATTATGCGTAACGCCTATAAACCATCCATCGGAAGCATTTTGCGTTGTGCCTGTTTTTGCACCCACATCATTATTGATAGTTAATTCAGGGTTTAAGCCTCTAGCTGTACCCCCTTCTTCTTCTTTAGACCCTTTAAGCATATGTAACATTAAAAAAGCAGTTTCTTCACTTAAAGCTTCTTGTTTTGTTGGAATAAATTCTTGTATCAAATTGCCGTATTTATCTTCTATTCTAGAAATAAAAAATGGCTCAGTCCAAATGCCTTTGTTTATAAAAGTACTGTATGCTCCAACGAGATCAAATAAAGAAACGTCTCCACCTGCTCCTAAACAAACTGCCGGTACAGGATCAAGTTTACTCTGTATCCCAAGTTTTTTTGCGTAGTTTACTACCGTTGTGGGAGAGAGTTTTTTTGTTATAAAAGCAGTAATTGAATTTACCGATTTTGCCATCGCTTTTCTTAGAGTCATTGTCTCCCCACTCCATTTTCCGTCATGATTATCTGGTCTCCAATACGGAGGGTCTTGACCTGGTAGTTCAAAAACAACTGGTGCATCAACAACTGGATAGCATGGAGAATACCCATTATCTATTGCTGCAGCATATACAATAGGTTTTATTGTTGATCCTGGTTGTCTTTTGCCTTGTTTGACATGGTCATATTTAAAATATTTATGGTTTATTCCTCCAACCCACGCTCTTATATATCCAGTTTTTGGTTCTATAGAAACAAACCCAGCCTGAAGAAAATTTTTATAATATTTAAGTGAATCCATAATGCTAAATACTGTGTCAATTTCTCCCTCCCAACTAAATACTCTCATTTTTTTCTTTGTGTTAAGTGATTCAAACACTTTCACGGTGTCGCCCTTATTATCTTTTAGAAGTTTTTTATAATATGAAGTTCTTTTGATGGTGTTATTTAGAAAGTCTTTAATTTCAAAACCCTTTTCATCTATCCATGGATTACTGTCTTTCCAATGTTCACTAAAAATATTTTGTAATCTTTTCATTTGATCATTTACTGCTTTTTCTGCATGAGTTTGCATTTTACTATCTATAGTCGTGTAAATTTTTAATCCATCAGAAAACAAATCATAATTATTTTCTTTTGCCCAATTAATTAAATAATTTCTAACAACAGTTCGAAAATAGGTTGCTTGTCCTACATTCTGATTTTGAACTCTATAATTTAAATCAAGTCCTTGAACTTTTATTGAATCATATGTAGCCCTAGATATTATATCGTATTTAAATAAATTATAAAGTATTTCACTTCTTTTTTCTAATGCATTTTCTGGATTAAAGTACGGATTATATTTTGTTGGTTTATTTAATAACCCAACAATAATTGATGATTCATTATAGTTAAGTTCTGATGGTATTTTATTAAAGTACGTTTTTGCAGCAACCTTTATTCCATATGAATTACTTCCGTATTCAGCAGTGTTAAGATACATAGCTAAAATTTCTTTTTTAGTATAGAATTCTTCAAGTTTCACTGCAACTATCCATTCTTTTGCCTTAGAAATAATTAGCCCTACAAATGGTATATCACTGAGTTTTCCTTTTTTTTCTCTTCTAATTTTAAATAGATTTTTTGCGAGTTGTTGAGTTATGGTGCTTCCTCCTCCTTCTAAACCACTATTTCCAAAAGTTATAATGTTTTTAGCAACACCATAAGTTGCTCTTACTAAACCCTTAAAATCTATTCCAGAGTGATCATAGAATCGTATGTCTTCTGTTACTAACAAGGTAGTAATAAGCTCATCAGACAATTCATCAAATTTTACAGGCGATCTATTATATCTAAAATACTTTCCTAACAAAAGATTATCACTAGAATAAAGTTCAGACGCAAGATCTGATTCTGGTTTTTCTAAATCTTGTAGGCTGGGCATACCTCCGAATAGATTATTTAAATTATAATTTACAGCTAGAATAAATATGAATAATGATATTATTGAAATAAATAATACCAACCACAACCGTCTAATAATCATCTGTAACTTATTCATCTATTATAAAATTTTTCAAATTCAGTATAATTCTTTGATTTAAAAATCAAATTCAAATTTTTCTCTCCTACAACAAAATTAGTGTTTAGTTTTAAATCTTCATTACTTATACTCCTATTGAGTCTGGACTCTAAGGTTTTGAGTACCGTTAAATCTTTGTGAGTTATTATATCTAGAGATGTTTTTTCATTTAATTTGAATTGGTCTTTTATAAATTCTTTCTTTAATTCAATCAATATATTTTCAAGCTTTGGTAAATAATCAATAGTTTTTTCTGTTTCGTTAACAATTACAAAAAAGAACCTTTCATCTTTGTTGCTATTAAATAATGGTAATCCACTATACACAAATTCTTCATGAACTTTTTCTGCAGAATTTAGTAGTGCAGATGCGTATTCAATTGTTGATTTTTCATTTGCAAAGTTTAGAAAGTTTTTTAGTTCAAATTGAAGTGAGAAGTTACCACCCTTTTTCCCAATAGCAATTGCTTTTAGTAAAGAGATTTTTTCAAAAAACTCATTTTCGCCATAAAGTTTTGCAAGTGAATCAACAGCATTAATTACCTTATTATTGTTTTCTGAGATTAATTGATTATAGAGTTTCCCATATATTTCAAGTAAAGTGTTATATTCCTTAAAATCATCAATCTCATAATTAGGATTAATTATAAGCTTGGAATATATACTTTCAGAATACTTATTAATAATTATATTTTTATAATAATCTTTATTTTCACTTACTAAGTATAGTTGATAATAAACATCTGGTAATAATTCAGAATTATCAAACCGGGTTATAAATTTTTCATAGATATCTATTCCTTTTATTTTTTCTTCTAAATTTTGAATATATAATTTTCCTAGTTCATAAAATGCTTTTTCAGTTTCTTTATTTAATAGTATTTTTTCACCCTCATCAAAAGGAAGAGATTTCATTGCTGAGACAATATCAACATCACTCTCTTCGACTGCTATTTCACTTAAAACATTATCCGTTGTTTCTTGTTCTTCTTGTTCTTCTTGTTCACTGAAACTTATTTTTGATAATAACCTCCAATTATCTTCTAGTTCCCTTTCTCCCCATTTACTAATAAATTCATTTCTCCCTCTACTTATAACTGTTGGATTATTAAAATACCAAACACCTATTTCATCACTAGACAAAATTATTTTAGACTCATCTAGAATAATATTTCTGTTGTTTTGTGTTGAACTTCTCTTTTTTGATTTTTTTTGATTTTTTTTAATTTGTTCATTGATTATTTTAAGTAGTTCGTTCTCCGAAAGTGTTGTTAAATGAATTAGGCTATCATTTTGTCTAATTATATCTAAATTTTTTACTAATTCATTCAAAATATTACTCTTTTCTTTTATCTCTTTATACCTTTTATGTTCTCTATTTATATTAGTTATAGCACTGTCATAGTATAGTTTAGAAAGTTCATAGTTATTTATTTTGTCATAGTAAATTTCTGCGCTTTCTAAATATGATCTGAAAAGTAATGCTTTATTTCTTTGGTTCTTTTTAATAGATATGCTGAAGTTTTCTAATGCTTTATCATAATTATTATTAAACAAATAATAATTACCAAGTTCAAAATAAACCTTATCTAAATAATCAACATTCTTTTTGTCTCTTAATAATTTTTTAAAATAAGCAAGGATTTCATTTTCTTTTAGAGTATTAGAGGATTTAGCGTAATAAATTTTTGCATAAAATTCCATTTCAAAATTAGGGTTATTTTTTATGCATTTAAGAAAATAATTTTTAGCAGCCTCATAATTTTCTTCTTTAAGATAGATTTGACCAATAGCAAAATAGATTTTGTTAGTTAAGGTTCTTTTTTTTGAAATTTTCTCCAATTCAAAAAGAGAATTAAGGATGTTGTCCTGAACATTTAGCGTTTTAAATAAATGGTATGCATTTTTATAATATTCTATTTTTAGACTGTTGTTTAAAGGTTTGTTTTTTAGAAATTTATAAACTTCAACGGCAGCATTATAATCATTGTTCTCAGTATATGTCCTCATTAAATAAACAAGAGACATATACTTTGCCTCTTGAGAATTAGATTTAGAATTTACATATTTTAAGGTTGTAATCGCTTGCCTAAGATCCAGATTTAATAGTCTTGACTTTCCAATTAAAGCATAGCTAGGGTAGACATATTTTGATTCGGGATGGGTTTGAATCAAAATGGATAATTTTTCGATACTCTTTGAATTTTTTTCCTTAATGTTTGAAACTTGATTTGTGTCGATTATATAAGACAACTCAATTAAACTATCATAGTTGATAATTAGATTTTCCTGTAAATCATCTTCTATTTCTTTTATTGTTTCGTTTGCAATAAAATAAGCATTATACTTGGCCGTGGTATCGTCATAAATTGTTTGAATAAACGAATTGCATGAAAACAATGCTAATGATAAATAAATACATAATGTTTTTAATTTCATACATTTAATTTAAACATTCTAGAAACGAAACTATTTAATAATTATTTTTATAAATAAATTAAATTATAATTATACATAATTGAGAAATAAAGCTGTTAATTGGTTAAGGAATAGACTTCAAGTTATTTTTAGAAATAAAAGAGATTTTAGTGACATTTCATTGTATGAATTCTCAAATTTAAGTTTCCTGATATACATATCAATTACATTAATCTTAATTTTTTCAATATCCTTTTTTTTGTCTACAACTATATTGAGCAAATGGTTTGATCCTAGGTATGTTGAAAGAAAAGCTAATGAGGAATTAATTATGTTATCAAACTCGATTGATTCTTTAATTTATGAGTCTCAAATTAAAGATCAATATATTGAAAATATAATGATCATTCTTTCTGGAAGAAAGAATGATGAAATTGAAGTTTCCTCAAATAGAAGTGACGTTAAAATCAATGACTTAACGAATGACTACTCTGCAATTGATTCGTTTTTTAGAAAAGAGTTCGAAAACAATAGTACATATTTTGATTTGATTAATTCCTCAAATATCAACCAAGATATGTTGTTAATATCTCCGGTTTCTTCTGGAATAATATCATCTCCTTATAATCCAACAAATAATCATTTTGGTGTTGATTATGTATGTAATGACGAAGAGCCAATAAAAGCTGTTTTTGGTGGAACTGTATTAACTTCTTCTTGGACTAAAGACAGTGGATATGTAATAAGTATAATTCATCCAAACAACTTGATTTCTGTTTATAAACATAATTCAAAAGTGTTTGTTGAATCTGGTCAAATTATAAATTCAGGAGATATTATTTCAATTATAGGTGATACAGGAGAACTCTCTTCTGGTCCTCACCTTCATTTCGAGCTATGGCTTGATGGTAAATCTATAAATCCTTCGGAATTTATATCATTATAATTAAGTTTGTGGTTGATTTATAAGTAAATGTTTTTTTGGTGGATAATTTAAATGGTTCAAATAATATTATTGGAGAAGGAAGTTCTCTTAAAGGGAATCTTAATACTTCTGGAAATATCCGTTTAGAGGGGAAAGTAACTGGAGACATATCATCTGGCTCAAAAGTAGTTTGTGGAGAAACATCAATTGTTGACGGAAATCTTACAGCTGAAAATGCTGAAATTGCTGGAAAAGTTACTGGAAAAGTTATAGTATCAGACGTATTAATTTTGAAATCTACTGCAAAGATTCAGGGTGATATTTCGACAAATAATCTAATCATAGAATCGGGCGCTAGTTTTAATGGTGCGTGTTCTATGGGAGAAGAGGAAGAATCAGACGAAGAAGAATCTTTAGGTGATAATGAGCAATAAGAATTATCTAAAGTATTTTAATTTAAGCTATCATTTTTTTTTCACCTTAATTGCATCTTCTTTAGCTGGTTATATTCTAGATAGTTATTTAGAATTCCGGTTTTTTATTTTTACATTTTCTTTTCCTATTCTTGGTTTTTTCTATTCATTGTATCGTATATATAAAAGTGAAAAGGAGTGAAGCTATTTACTTTTAAACATCTTTATTTTTACCTATCAGTTTTGTTAATATATTTCTTAATTTACTTTATAAGACCTGATTATGTTCATGAATACTTTATTTATATAGTTTTTTTTAACTTGATTTTAGATTTAGTTTTTAAATACATAAACATAAATGTTTTTTTAAATCAAAAACACAGTGTTTTTGCAGTGCTTGGTTCTACTTTTTTAAGACTTGCATTATCAATAGTTTTTGTGTTTGTTTTTGGACTTATTGAAACAAAAAATTTTATGCTTTTTACAATAAATTTTGTGTTGGTTTTTTTGTTATTTATAATATTTGAAATAACAATTCTATTATTTAATTTGCATCGTGAATCGGAAAATAATGAATCCATTTAAACAACTTTTTATATTAATATATTTTCTTCTTTTTTTTGTTCCGATTAATGTTTTTGCTGTAGAATCATCTGAAAGTAACGATAAAGATAAATTAGATATTGGAGGTATGATAATGCATCATATTCTTGATGATTATCAATATGAGATTATGCATGGTGTTGTTATCCCTTTGCCCATAATCTTATATACTGATAATGAAGGCTTAATAATTTTTTCTTCATCAAATTTATTTGATGAAAATCATGAACCTATTAAAGAAGGATATAGAGGATTTTATTATGATCACGGACATATTGCTCCTGTTGATAAGTCTCTCTCTTACATTGATTTCTCAATAACAAAAAATGTGTTTTTCTTATTTTTAAATGCCTCTCTTATGTTGTTTGTTTTCCTTTCTGTTGCCTCTAAATACAGAAATAAAAAAACAACTCCAAAAGGAATACAATCTCTGTTTGAACCAATCATTATTTTTATAAGAGACGATATTGTAAAACCTAATATTGGTGAAAAATATGAAAGGTATTTACCTTATATGCTTACTTTATTCTTTTTTATTTTTTTTGGTAATGTTCTTGGATTATTTCCAGCAGCAGCTAACTTGACTGGTAATATTGCTGTGACAATGGTTCTAGCATTATTAACTTTTCTAATTACAAATTTTTCTGGTAATTTGAATTATTGGAAACATATATTCTGGACTCCTAATGTGCCTAATGTAATGAGAATCATTATTCTTCCTATTGAAATAATTGGTGTCTTCACTAAACCTTTTTCCTTAATGATAAGATTATTTGTAGCAATTACAGCTGGACATATAGTGTTATTAAGTTTTATAGGAATGACTTTTATTTTTGGCAGCTACTTTGTTGGAGTAATGAGTTCGCTCTTTGCTGTTGCTTTGAATATAATTGAATTATTAGTAGCAGGAATTCAGGCTTATGTATTTACTATGTTCTCCTCAGTATACATAGGTTTGGCTGTTGAAGAAGGACACCATTAAGATATTTTTTATGTTAAATTTTAAATTAAATATATTATGCTAAGTTTTTTAATACTGGATATGAGTACAGCTTTACTTGGGGCAGCTCTTGGAGCTGGATTATCAGCAGTTGGTGCTGGAATAGGAATTGGGATAATTGGAGGAAATGCTATGACAGCAATTTCTAGACAACCTGATGCTTATGGAAGGATATTTCCAACAATGTTAATTATTGCTGCTTTAGTAGAGGTTATTGCTTTAGTTGGTTCGCTTGTTGCTATGCTAATTGTGTTTGGAGCTATTCCTGAGACGTATCTTTAATAATTAAATATATATTTTATGGATTTGCTCACACCAGGTACTGGGTTGATTTTTTGGCAGCTTGTTATTTTTGCTACACTATTTGTGGTCTTAACAAAATATGCTTGGAAGCCAATAACACAATCTCTAAAAGAGAGAGAAAAGTTTATAGAGGATTCTCTTGAATCTGCTAAGAAAGCTGAAGAAGAACTCATCAATATTCAAAAGAAAAATGAAGAGGTGTTATCTGAGGCTAGAAAAGAAAGAGAAAATATATTGATGGAAGCAAAAAACATTTCGAATTCTATGAAGGATGAGGCTAAAGATAAGGCTAAAGAAATGGCGGAAAAAATTATTGATGATGCTAAAAAAGTTATAGAAACTGAGAAAAACAAGGCTATGATAGATGTAAAAAACACATTATCTGAATTGTCTTTGGAGATAGCTGAAAAAATTATTAAAAAAGATTTAAGTAGTGATTTGTCTCAAAAGAAATATGTGGAGGATTTAATTAAGGAAATTAATAAGTCAAAATAATGAAAAACTCAAGAGCTTCTGAAAGATATGCTAAATCATTACTTCAACTATCAATAGAAAAAGATTTGGTAGAAGAAATAAAATCTGATATAGATATGCTAATTCTAATCTTTTCAGAATCCAGAGAGGTTTCAAATTTATATTCAAGTCCAATAATTCCAATTAGTCATAAGGTTGAAATTACCAATAAGATTTTTTCAAAAAAAATTAATGAAAATACTTTAAACCTGATATTAAATGTAATCTATAGAAAGAGAGATAATTTGATTCGATCAATTTTCTCAAAGTTTATTGAACTTTATAATGTACATAATAATATTGAGGAGTCTTTTATAACAACGACTTGTGATTTGGATGATGAAACTTTTAATGATATTAAAAAATTTGCTGAAAAAGTTTCAAAAAAGAAAGTTTCTTTAAATCATAACAGAAATAAAAAAATTATAGGAGGATTTAATTTAAAAATTGGAGATAAAATGATGGATTGTACCGTTTCAAGTAGGATCAATGATTTAAGAAAAAAATTAATAAATAACTAAATAAATAATAATGTCAAATATAAGACCAGATGAGGTTTCAGCTATAATAAGAGACCAATTATCAAATTTTAAATCAGAATCAGAGTTAGAAGAAGTTGGTACTATTCTCCAAGTTGGTGATGGAGTTGCAAGAATTTATGGTTTATCTAATGCAAAGGCAGGAGAGCTATTAGAATTTGGTGGAGGTGTTAAAGGCTTAGTCCTTAACTTGGAAGAAGATAATGTTGGCGCTGTTTTAATGGGAGATTCTAGTGCTATTAAGGAAGGCGATACGGTTAAAAGATCAGGAGAAATTGCATCACTAAACGTTGGCGAAGGTGTTTGCGGAAGGGTTCTGGATACATTAGGAAATCCAATAGACGGTAAGGGAGATATTAAAGGAAAGGTTTTTTCTATGCCGCTTGAAAGAAAAGCACCAGGAGTTATATTTAGACAACCTGTAAATGAACCATTACAAACTGGTATTAAGGCAATTGATTCAATGATTCCAATTGGAAGAGGACAAAGAGAGTTAATAATTGGAGATAGGCAAACCGGGAAAACAGCAGTAGCTATAGATACTATCTTGAATCAAAAAGAATTTTATGAAAAAGGGGAGCCTGTATATTGTATCTATGTTGCTGTTGGACAGAAAGCATCAACTGTAGCTCAAGTAACTAATATTTTAGAAAAGAATGGAGCGCTTCCATACACTACTGTTGTCTCAGCACCATCATCAGTTCCTGCACCTATGCAGTTTTTTGCTCCTTTTACAGGTGCTGCTATTGGGGAATATTTTAGAGATACCGGAAGATCTGCTCTAGTTATATTTGATGATCTATCTAAACAAGCTGTTTCATATCGAGAGGTATCATTATTATTAAGACGTCCTCCTGGTAGGGAAGCTTATCCTGGTGATGTTTTTTATCTTCATTCTAGGCTACTTGAAAGATCTGCTAAAATAATTAATGATGACAAGCTTGCCTCTCAGATGAATGACTTACCAGAGTCATTAAAAGATAAAGTCAAAGGTGGGGGTTCTTTGACAGCTTTACCTATTATTGAGACACAAGAAGGAGATGTTTCTGCTTATATTCCTACTAATGTAATATCAATAACTGATGGACAAATATTTCTTGAATCAAATTTATTTAATTCAGGTATTAGACCAGCAATTAATGTGGGAATTTCTGTTTCTAGAGTTGGAGGTTCAGCGCAAATTAAGTCTATGAAGAAAATTGCAGGAACTCTAAAATTAGATCAAGCTGCTTTTAGAGAACTTGAAGCTTTTTCTAAGTTTGGCTCAGATTTAGATGCTGCTACTAAATTAGTTATTGATAGAGGTAAAATTAATCAAGAAATATTGAAGCAAGCGCAATATTCTCCATTGAGAGTTGAAGAACAAGTAGCTATTATATACTGTTCTTCTAATGGGTTTTTTGATGGAGTTGAACTATCCAAAGTATCAAAATTAGAAGAAGAGTTTTTACAACATGTAAACTCAAAGTGTAAAAATGTTTTAGATGAATTATCCAACGGAATTTTAAAAGACTCGAGTTTAAAAGTTCTTGAGGATGTTGCTAAGAGAATTTCTAATAATTATAAATAAATTTTATGCCAAGCATAAAAGAAGTAAAAAACAGAATAGGTTCAGTAAAATCGACCCAGCAACTTACAAAAGCTATGAAAATGGTAGCTGCTGCTAAGTTGAAAAGAGCTCAAGATAAAGTCTTGCAGTTAAGGCCATATTCAAACAAGCTAAATGATATTCTTTTTAACCTTTCAAGTTCAGTTAATAATGAACTTTTTTTGGAAAGAGATGTAAAAAAAGTGCTAGTTGTTATTATAGGCTCTGATAAAGGGTTATGCGGTAGTTTTAATAGCAATGTTTTAAAGAGGTTCAGTTCATTTAACTCGGATTCTGGGATTAATTCAAACGCTATTTCTGTATTACCCCTTGGTAAAAAAACTTATGATTTTTTTAAAAAAAATAATTTTAATCTTATCGATAAATATTGGAATATGCTGAATGGATTTAATTATGAAAATGCTTCAGAGATTTTCAATTTTATAGTAGGATCTTATGTCAATTCTGAATTTGATAAAGTAGTTATTATTTATAATGAATTTAAGAATGTGGCTGTTCAAAAATCAGTAGTAGAAGATTTATTACCAATTTCTAAATCGATGAAAGGTCAAAATGAAAATAATAAAAATTTTAATTTTATTTTTGAACCTAACAAAGCTAAAATAATAGAAAAACTCATTCCACAAACATTAAAAACACAATTACTAAAAGCCGTTTTAGAATCTAATGCTTCTGAGCAAGGCTCTCGAATGACAGCTATGAGTCAGGCTACTGATAATGCAGGAGAATTACTTAAAGAGTTGAAACTAACATATAATAGGACTAGACAGGCAGCTATTACAAAGGAAATACTTGAGATAGTTGGTGGTGCTGAAGCGCTCAATAAGTAATTATTTATTCTCTCCAATTCTTTCAACCGGTATGGATCTATCAAAATTATATCTGTAAGTATGGTGTATTTTTCCTAATTCTACTTGAACTTGTTCTGCAACTCTAATCATACTCTTATTGAAGTCTGGAATCCAATTAAGTTCTAAATCTCTATAAGGAAGTTTCTCTTGAATGGTCTCTCTACTTGCCATAATTAATGCACCATCAACACCTTTGCCTTGGTGTTTAGGTACAATACCAAAAACTAAGCCCACCATCTTTTTGCATGATTTTTTTATTTTTAAGTGATAAAATGTTTTAATTTTTTCAAATATTCCAAATTTTCCGTTGACGTATTTAAATATTTGGTTCATTTCAGGAATGCTAATAAAAAATCCTACTGGATCATCTTTATGATATGCAAACCACAAAATTTTTTCATCTAGGATTGGTTTTAGTTGACTAAAAAGTGCATTAGCTTGATATAATTTTAGTGTAGATACTCCAGGATATTTTGACCATGCATCATTATATATTTGAGTAAAATCATTTATATATTTATTAATATTATTTTTTTCAAGTGTTCGGAAGTTATAATGAGGGTCTTTAAGTGCTTTATTAGCCTTATAGTTCAATTTCTCTGATAATGGAGTTCTAATTTTTTTAACAAATGTTAGTTGTTTAAACAAAATTTTGAAGCCATAATTTTCAAACAAATTTTTGTAATATTTTTTCCCATAGTTTTGAAGATAATTTGCTTCTATTTCAAATCCTTTAATTAGGCATCCCCACCATTTATCTCTTTCCCCAAAATTTATTGGACCATCCATTGAATTATATCCTTTTTTGCCCAACCATTCTTTAGCGTTATCGAACAATAAATTAGCTGCTTTTTGATTATCAATGCATTCAAAAAACCCGCAACCACCTACTTTTAAATTATTTTTTTCTAATTTATTAGATTTAATAAAAAATGCTGCTATTCTTCCAATTAGTTTATTGTCTTTCTTTAAAATCCATCTAATAACCTCACCGTTTCTAAATGATTTATTCTTCTTTGGATTAAAAACAGACTGGATATCTTTGTCTAAAGGTCGTATCCATTTAGATTCATTTTTATAAATGATTGTAGCAACTCTTATAAATTCCTTTTGATCGTTGCTCGTCTTTACTTCTGATATTGTCATTTATATATAAATTTCAATAATTTAGTTCATATTTTTGCTAACTAACACTAATCTTTATTATTAATTAATATGGAAAACAGTTCTAATTTAACCATTTTAATTAATCTCCTTATTAATGGGATGATTATTGTTTTTGCTGTTCTATTTCTTGTGTTTGTCATAGGTAAGATGATCATTAAGATATTTTCATCATATAAAATTAAAAACTCTTCTAGCCCAGATGTTGAAAAAATTCTAGATAAAAAGATTAAAAATTTATCTGGTGGAAAAGGTAAAATTATTAAGTATACAAAAATCAATTGAAATGTCTAGAGAAATAAAATTATGTCTAGTTTATAGAGATATGTGGCAGTCTTCAGGTAAATATATGCCTAATGCTAATCAATTGGTTAAGGTTGCAGAACCAATAATTAATATGAATTGTTGGGATAGAGTAGAGACTAATGGAGGAGGATTTGAACAAATTCAATTATTGGCTGGTGAGAATCCAAACGACGTTGTTAGAAAATGGACACAACCATTTAATGATGCGGGCATTCAAACTCAAATGCTAGAGAGAGGGCTTAATGGCTTAAGTATGTTTCCTGTTTCTAAAGACGTAAGAAAACTAATGTTCAAAGTAAAGAAGAAGCAGGGAACTGATATAGCACGATCGTTTGATGGTCTTAATGATGTCAGAAACTTGAAAACTTCAATTGAATATTCAAAATTGGCTGGTATGATTTCTCAATCCTGTTTATGTATTACTCATTCAAAAATTCATACCGTTGAATATTATATAAATCTTGCTAAAAAACTAATTGATTTAGGTACAGATGAAATTGCAATAAAAGATATGGCTGGAATTGGAAGACCATCTTCTTTAGGAAAAATTGTTAAAGGTATTAAAAAACATAACCCTAACATATTAGTTCAATATCATGGGCATTCTGGTCCTGGCTTTTCTGTTGCATCATCACTTGAAGTTGCTAGAGCTGGAGCTGATATTATAGATGTTTCAATGGAGCCTCTTTCTTGGGGGACTACTCACGCAGATCTTTTGACCGTACATGAAGTGCTTAAAGATGATGGTTTTAAAATTAAAGATTTTGATCGAAAGTCATATATGCAAGTAAAAAATTTATCACAAGAATTTATTGATGAATATTTGGGTCTTTATATAAATTCTAAAAATAGACTTATGAACTCTTTACTTATTGAATCAGGTCTTCCTGGGGGTATGATGGGGAGTTTAATGAATGACTTAGAAAAAAGTCATAGTAGTATTAATAGGTGGTTAAGTAAAAATAACAAAAGTAAGATATCTCTAGATGACTTATTTTCTATGTTACTAAAAGAGGTAAATATTATTTGGCCTATTTTGGGGTATCCACCTTTAGTAACTCCTTATAGCCAATACGTTAAAAATGTTGCGATTGTTAATGTCCTCAATAGTATAAAAGGTAAAAATAGATGGAGTTTAATTGATGATAATACTTGGGATATGTTACTTGGTAAATCTGGTAAATTACCTGGAGTCTTAGGAAACGAAATAGTAGAATTAGCAAAAGAATTAAATAAAGAGTTTTATAAAGGAGCCGCCCAAGATTTAATCGATGATGTTTTGGAAAAAAACAAACAAGAGATGAAACAAAAAAATTGGGATCTTGGAAAGGATAATGAAGAGCTTCTAGAATATTCTCTTCATAAGACTCAATATCTTGATTATAAGTCAGGTGCTGCAAAGAAAAAATTTCTCAAGGATATTGAGAAAAAGAAAAGTTTTACGGTCAGTGAAAAAGATATAGACAAGGAATTAATAAGAAAAGAAATTATTAGCATAGGTGAAGATAAATATGAAGTTGAATTTTCTGTTGATAATAACAAAAAAGCAGTAGATATAAAATATGATGGAAATAAAATATTTTCTCCTATAGAAGGAAGGGTATTCTTCACTAAAGACCCTACAGAAACCCCTATTAAAATTAATGATATAGTTAAAAAAGGTGATATTTTGTGTTACATTGAGTCAATGAAAGTAATTAATGCAATAAAATCAGAATTCTCGGGTAAAATTGTTAAGATATGTTTTAATGATGGAGATGAAATTTTTGATGATGATGACTTATTTATAATTAGTAAATAAAATTTTATGGAAATTTTTGAGAGGATTTTAGAAATGACAAGTTTAGAGGAACTGATTAATCAACCAGGCTATCTATTAATGATATTAATTAGTTTGTTATTGTTGTTTTTAGGAATAGTAAAAAAATATGAACCGCTTCTTCTTGTTCCTATTGGGTTTGGTGTTTTAATTGCAAATATTCCTGAGTCTAATTTAGGTGTGGTAAAGGTAGATGATTCAGCAGGGTTACTAGAAATAGCTCGAAAGCATGGAATTATTAATTTTTTATATTATTCTCTAATTAAAACGGGTTTCTTGCCACCACTTATTTTTATGGGAGTTGGTGCGTTGACAGATTTTGGGCCTATGTTAAAAAATTTAAGATTGGTATTTTTTGGTGCTGCGGCCCAATTAGGAATATTTACAGTTCTTATCTTAGCAAGTTTAATGGGATTTTCTGATAAAGAGGCTGCTTCACTTGCAATTATAGGGGGTGCAGATGGACCAACTGCAATTTATACTTCAATTATATTAGCCCCTCATTTGCTTGGGCCAATTGCTATTGCAGCATATTCATATATGGCTCTGGTTCCTGTAATTATTCCCTTAGTTGTAAAATTTACTATTTCAAAAAAAGAATTATTAATTAACATGAAGAAGCAAGATGATATACATTCTGATAATTATGAAATAAAAAATATAGGAACAATAAAAATAATTTTCCCTATAATAATGACCATAATTGTTTCTTTAATAGTTCCATCGTCCACTCCTCTAATAGGATTCTTAATGTTTGGAAATTTAATAAAGGAGATAGGCTCAACAACTATACGTTTATCTAAAGCTATATCTGATAATATCTTAAACTCTAGTACTGTTTTTTTAGGTTTGTGTATAGGAGCTACTATGACTCCTGATTCTTTCCTTAATATACAAACATTAGGAATTATTATTGGAGGTCTTTTTGCTTTTGTTATATCAATATTTGGTGGGATAGTAGCTGTTAAAATTGTTAATGTATTTGTTAAAAAGAAAATAAATCCTTTAATAGGAGCTACTGGTTTAAGTGCTGTGCCTATGGCAAGTAGAGTGGCAAATGAAATAGCATTAAAAAATGACTCCAGTAATCATATTATGCATTATGCAATGGCTAGTAATATATCTGGAGTTATAGGTTCTGCTGTTGCTGCTGGTATATTAATTACATTCTTTGGCTAATTAAGAATTTATATTTTGTGTTTTAAATCTTCAGATTCATTTATGACTTTGATTTCCTCAAAAATATTTGAATATAAAAAATTATGTTTTTCCATTATTTCAAATTGTTTTAAAAGATTATTATAGAACCCATTAATATTTATTAAAAAAATTTCCTTTTTTTTAATTCCAAGCACTTTCCAAGTTATAATCTCAGATAATTCTTCTAAAGTACCAACTCCACCAGGAAGAATTATAAATGCATCAGCCAAATCATACATTTTTTTCTTTCTCTCATGCATACTATTTACAATGATTAATTCTGTTAGCTTTCTATTTACAATCTCTTTACTTGTCAAAAATTTAGGTATAATACCGATTACTTCTCCGCCTCTTTTAATTAATTCATTAGATATAATGCCCATTATGCCAATTTTAGCTCCTCCATATATTAATTTTATTTTTTTTTCATAAAGCATCTTTGCTAGTCTAATCGCTTCTTTTTCAAAAAAAGTATCATTTTTAGGTTTATTGGATCCACAAAAAACACAAACATTGTTAATCATAGTCTATTAATCTTTTTTATAACTCTGTATCTCAACACGTAATCTATTGGAATTTATAAATAATTTTTCTTTTGATTCCACATTATTCCTAAGGGTTTATTACATTGTGTATTTCTTCTTCTAATTTGCTAAACTAACATTAAGATTTGATAGTTAGTTAAAAAAAAATTGTAAAGTTATATTTGTTGAATGGATGATAATGATTTGTTAAAAAAAATAATTTCTCACTGTAAAGCGAATGGATTTGTTTTTCAATCCAGCGAGATATATGATGGCCTTGGAGCGGTTTATGATTATGGACCTTATGGAAGTGAATTAAAAAATAATTTGAAAGAATACTGGTGGAAATCTATGACTCAACTTAATGATAATATAGTTGGTTTAGATTCCGCGATTTTTATGGATCCATTGACTTGGAAGGCTTCGGGTCATGTGGACGCTTTTAATGATCCCTTAATAGATAATAAGGACTCAAAAAAAAGATATAGAGCTGATTCACTTGTTGAAGACTATCTAGCAAAAATCACCTCTAAGATTGATAAAGAAATTGTTAAGGCTAGAAAAAGATTTGGTGATAATTTTGATGAAAAAAAATACAGAGAAACAAACGATCGAATTAAAAAATACACAAATGAACATGAATCTATATCATTGCGGTTAAATGATATTCTTACCTCTAATGACTTAAAAGGGTTAAAAAAAATAATTCAAGACCTTAATATTAATGATCCAATATCAGGTACTTCAAATTGGACAGATGTTAAACAATTTAATTTAATGTTTTCAACGGAGATTGGTTCAAATTCTGAAAAAGCAAAGAAAATTTATCTTAGACCAGAAACAGCGCAAGGTATTTTCCTGAATTTTTTAAATGTTATAAATTCTACAAGGTTAAAAATTCCTTTTGGAATTGCTCAAATTGGTAAAGCTTTTAGAAATGAGATAATAGCACGGCAGTTTATTTTTAGAATGAGAGAGTTTGAACAAATGGAAATGCAATTTTTTGTAGAGCCTGGCTCAGAAATAAAATGGTATGAGGAATGGAAAAACAAAAGATTAAATTGGCATCAATCTCTTGGTTTAGGAAATGATCGGTATAGATTTCATGATCATAAAAACCTTGCTCATTATGCAAATGCTGCTTGTGATATAGAGTTTTTATTTCCTATGGGATATAAAGAGCTTGAAGGTATTCACTCTAGAACGGACTTTGACCTTATTAGTCATCAGAAGCTATCTGGAAAAAAAATTAGTTATTTTGACCAAAAATCAGGATCAAGTTTTGTTCCTTATGTTGTTGAAACTTCAATTGGTTTAGACCGTTTGTTTCTTGCGGTGATGACAGCATCTTTTAGAAATGAAAAACTTGAAAACGGTTCTGAGAGAATTGTTTTGAAAATACCTTATGAAATTTCTCCGGTAAAGGTTGCTATTCTTCCTCTGAACGCTAAAGATAATCTTCCAGAAAAAGCTTTGGAAATATATGATAGTTTAAAAGCTCACTTTAATACTCAATATGATTACAAAGACTCAATAGGTAAGAGGTATAGAAGACAAGATGCAATAGGAACTCCATTTTGTATTACAGTTGATTATGATTCTATAAAAGATAATTCTGTAACATTAAGAAATAGAGATACTATGGAACAAATTAGAATTTCTATAGATTCTGTTATTTCACATATTAAAAAACACACATCTTTAAATAATCTATTAAAGAATTTTAATGGTTAACATGCTCTCAGACTTTGTATTAAAAAATAGAAAATTATTTATTCTATTAATACTTTCTTATACAATATTTATGGCTTATATGGGTCAGTTTGTTAAGTTTAATTATGACTTTTCTCAGACAGTTCCTGATACAGATGAAGACATGATATACTATAATAGTTTCAAAAAAACTTTTGGGGAAGATGGGAATGTTTTTGCTATTGGGCTGAAAGATTCATCAATTTTTGTGTTAGATAAGTTTATAAATTATAGAGAATATATTAAAGAAATAGAATCTATTGAGGGTATAAATGGAGTTTTAGGGCTACCGAATTTACAAATTCTAAGTAAAAATAAGGAAAACAAAAATTTCACTTTTGTTGATTTAATGGAACCATTTCCTAACTCTCAAATGGAGTTAGATAGTCTTCTATTGATTGTAAACAATCAAAAATTTTATGATAATAAAATACTGAATAAATACGGAGCTCTTACTTTATTAATTACAATTGACAAAGAAATATTAAACTCAAAAGATCGAGATAAATTAATGCAAAATCTGATTACGCTAAGTGCTAATTTTGAATCTAACTCAGGCATTAAATTGCATTATGCCGGACTTCCATATTCAAGATATATAATGGCTGAAAGTGTTAAAGAGGAATTGACAAGACTATTGATAATTTCTTTGGTAGTTACTGCAATTATTCTTTTTGTTTTTTTTAGATCTTTTGATACTGTATTTGTCCCTTTAATTATAATAGGTATAGTGGTTGTATGGGTATTTGGTACTTTATCATTACTGGGATATAAAATCACCTTACTTACAGGACTTCTACCTCCTTTAATTGTGGTAATAGGAATACCAAATTGTGTGTATATGCTAAATTATTATCATTTTTCTATCAAAGAATATTCAAATAAAAAACAAGCAATATCAAATGTTATACAAACAATTGGTTTAATTACACTAATTACAAATTTGACTACAGCTGTGGGATTTTTTGTTTTAGCCACAACAGATATAAAAATACTGACGGAGTTCGGGATTGTTGCAGGAATTAATGTTTTGGCAACTTTTATTGTAAGTATTTTTTTAATTCCTTCCATATATTTGGCATTACCTAAACCAAAATCACAACAGACAGGTTATTTAAATTATAATTTTATTAATGTTTTAATTAAGTCCTTTAAATATATTTCATTTAATTATCAGAAAAGAGTTTTTTTTATTTCAACAGTAATTGTTATTTCATCTTTATATGGACTATCAAAAATAAAATCGGTTTCATACCTAATTGATGATGTTCCTTCTGAAAGTTCTCTGATGAAAGATTTAAAATTTTTTGAAGAAAATTTTTCTGGAATTATGCCTCTTGAAATTGTTGTGGATACAAAAATGAAAAAAGGAGTACAAAACCTCAACCTCTTAAAAAAGGTTGATAAACTGGAGTCTTTCTTGTCTGAAAAAAGTTATGTCTCTTCGCCAATATCTTTAGTTAGTTTTGTTAAGGCTTCTCGACAAGCCTATTACAATAACAATCCTTCATATTTTAGCTTACCAAATAATAGAGATAAAAATTTTATATTAAGATATATTGCTGATGGGTATCAAAATAATGTATCAAATGATAATATATCTAAATCATTTGTAGACTCAATAGGACAAAAATTGAGAATATCTTTAAATGTTGCTGATTTAGGTTCTTTAAAATTAGATTCTATTGTAAATAATACATTTAGGCCAGAAATTGATAAAATTTTTGGAAATTCCAAGGCTGAGGTTAAATTGACAGGGACCACACTGACCTTTATAAAAGGGATAAACTTTCTTATAGAAAATTTACTTCAAAGTATGTTGTTAGCTTTTATAATTATTAGTGTTATAATGGCCTTGTTATTTAAGAATTTAAAGATGGTAATCATTTCTCTTATTCCTAATATAATTCCCATAATTATAGCAGCGGGTATAATGGGATTTTTAGGGATACCCCTTAAGCCAAGTTCTGCGTTAGTCTTTAGTATTGTTTTTGGAATTTCTGTTGACTATTCTATTCATTTTCTTGCTAAATTCAAAAATGAACTTTTGGAAAATGATTTAAAAAATTCTATTAGTAATACTATCAATCAGACGGGAAGGAGTATGATTTTTACGTCTTTTATATTATTTTTTGGATTTATAATTTTTGCTTTTTCTAACTTTGGAGGTACAATTGTTTTAGGGATTTTAACTTCAGTTATTTTATTTGTTGCTATGATTACGAACTTGACATTATTGCCAAGTATAATTTTACATTTTTATAAGAAATAAGTTTTATGAAAAATAGAAAATTTAAAGAATATGAATCAATTAATTTCTATGATATAAGTAGAGAAATAATCTCTTTTTGGAAGAAAAATAAAATTTTCGAAAAATCTATAGAATCAAGATCTAATTCTGAAATTTTCTCTTTTTATGAAGGTCCGCCATCAGCGAATGGATTGCCAGGAATTCATCATGTGATGGCGAGAACAGTTAAAGATATTTTCTGTAGGTATAAGACTCTTCAAGGATATAAAGTTTATAGAAAAGGAGGATGGGATACGCATGGTCTTCCTGTTGAACTTCAGGTTGAACAAAAACTAGGAATAACTAAAGATGATATAGGGGAAAAAATCTCAGTTGAAAAATATAACAAAGAGTGTAAAAAGGCGGTAATGAAGTTTAAAAAAAAATGGGAGGAGCTTACTGAAAGTATAGGTTTTTGGTTAGATATTAATGATGCTTATATCACATTTGAAAATAATTATATTGAATCTGTATGGTGGTCTATAAAAAAATTATACGATAAAAAATTGTTGTATAAGGGGTATACTATTCAGCCGTATTCTCCCGCAGCGGGAACAGGACTTAGTTCGCATGAACTTAATATGCCAGGAGCATATAAATTAATTAAGGACACATCTCTTGTAGCACAATTTAGGATTAAAATAAATGAAAAATCAAAATTAATTTTTGATGATTATAATGACATATTTTTTTTGGCTTGGACCACAACTCCATGGACACTTCCGGCCAACAATGGATTAGCTGTTGGTAAAAAAATAAATTATGTTCTTCTCGATACATTTAATAAATATTCAGGAAATAGAATAAAAGTTGTTATTGCTGAGAATTGTATTGAAAAAGTTTTTAATATAAAAAATGAACAAATAAATAATAAGCTCAGATTTGATAAAAATAATATTCAATATAAAATACTTAAAAAATTTAAGGGGAATGATCTAACTGGACTTGAATACGAACAATTATTGCCATATGTAAAAGTTGAAAAGCCTGCTTTTAGTGTAGTGGAGGGGGATTTTGTTTCTACTGAAGAAGGTACGGGTATTGTACACTTGTCATTAACTTTTGGTTCAGATGATTTTTATTTATCTAAAAAAAATAAATTACCGGGAGTCTTTGTAAGAGATAAAAATAGTGAATTGGTTCCTATCGTCAATAAATCAGGAAAATTTGTTGATGAAATTAAAGACTTTGCTGGAATGGAAGTAAAAAATTTTTCACAAAAAAACGATAATAAAAACCTTACAACTGATGAAAAGATCGCAATTAAACTTAAAAAAGAAAATAAGGCTTTTGATGTAAAAAAACACGAACATAGCTATCCTCATTGTTGGAGAACTGATAAGCCAATACTTTATTATCCTTTAGAATCGTGGTTTATAAATACCACTAAACTTAAAAAGGCATTAATAGAAGCTAACAAAAAAATTAATTGGCAACCGCCTTCTACAGGTTCTGGAAGATTTGGAAATTGGTTGGAAAATCTGGTCGATTGGAATTTGAGTAGATCAAGATTTTGGGGAACCCCATTACCTATTTGGAGAACCAAAGATGGAAAAGAAGAACTTTGCATTGGAAGTATTAATCAATTAAATGATGAGGTCTCTAAATCTTATAAGAAGGGATTTATGAAAAATCTTTTATCAGAAGATTTTGATTTACACAAACCCTATGTAGATGATATAGTATTAGTATCAAAAAAAGGGTATCCTATGTATAGGGAAAAAGATATAATCGATGTTTGGTATGACTCAGGAGCTGTGCCTTTTGCACAGTATCATTATCCTTTTGAAAACGAAAGTCTTTTTAATAAAATGTTTCCTGCAAATTTTATTGCAGAAGGAGTAGATCAAACTAGAGGATGGTTTTTTACTCTTCACGCAATCTCTGTAATGCTATTTGATAAATCCAGTTTTGAAAATGTTATTTCAAATGGATTGGTTCTCGATAAAGATGGGAACAAAATGTCCAAAAGATTAGGAAATGCTGTTGACCCATATGAAGTGATAAAAAAATATGGTCCAGATGCTACCAGATTGTATATGATTATAAATTCTAATCCATGGGACAATTTGAAGTTCGATTCAGATGGAATAAATGAAGTGGTGAGAAAATTTTTTGGAACACTATCTAATACATATAGTTTTTTTGCTTTGTATGCAAATATTGATGGTTTTAATGGTAATGAAGAGTTTATCCCTTATAAAAAAAGAAATTTTGATGATAGGTGGATAATTAGTAAACTTAACACTACCATAAAAGCAGTTGAAGTAAATTTAAATGAATATAGTCCTACAAAAGCAGCTCGAATTATCAATCAGTTTCTTAATGATGATTTAAGTAATTGGTATGTTAGATTAAATAGAAAAAGATTTTGGAAAGGGGATTTATTAGAAGATAAATTAATGGCTTACCAAACCCTACATGAATGTCTAAAAAAAATATCAATAATTTCTTCTCCTTTTATTCCTTTTTATTCGGAAAAATTGTTTTGTGATTTAAATGAGTTCTCAAATAATAAATCAGAATCAGTACATATATCAAATTATCCTTCATCTGAAGAAAAATTAATTTCTCATTCAATTGAGAGAAAGATGTTATACGCACAAAAAATATCTTCTTTAGTTCACTCTATTAGAAAAAAAGAAAAAATTAAAGTAAGGCAGCCACTGTCAGCAATTTTAATTCCAGTAAATTCAAAGGAAGTTGAGAAAGACGTAAGAGCAGTTGAGAAAATTATTTTATCTGAAGTTAATGTAAAGAAAGTTAAATACGTTTATGATAATTCTAAGGTTTTTATTAAAAAAATAAAACCAAATTATAAAAAATTAGGATCTCTTTATGGTGCTAAAATGAGTAATGTATCAAAAAGAATAATGGATATGAGTCAAGATGAAATTAATATGCTTGAAAAAAATGGAGTCATAGAACTTAATATTGATGATAATGATAATATCAAACTTAAAATTGATCAAGCTGAAATATCTTTTAGTGATATTGAAGGTCAGCTTGTCGCATCAAATGATTTATTTACTATTGCTCTTGAAATTTCAATAAACGAAGATCTTCTATCTGAAGGAATATCAAGAGAGTTTATAAATAAAATCCAAAATGAAAGAAAAAACATGTCTTTAGAGGTAACAGATAAAATAGATATTCAAGTAGAAAATGATTCTTCAGCCATTTTAAAATATATAAATGATCATAAATCTTTTATTTGTAATGAAACACAGTCTATAGGTTTGAAATTTGTTGATAATCTGAATAATTCTAAAACTATGGAAATTAAGATAAACCATTCAAATATTAATTCTGAAACAGTTAATTATTATATAATAAAAATATGATTCTATGAGAAATAAATTTTTTGTTTTAGTGGTAGTTTTAATTCTATTAGATCAATTTGTTAAAATTATAATCCATTATAATATGCCCCTATACTCTGAAATTTCTATTTTAGGGGATCTTTTTAAATTGCATCATATTCAAAATCCGGGTATGGCTTTTGGAATTAACTTTGATTTTAAATATACCAAACTTATCCTTTCTCTTTTCAGGGTAACAGCATCAATTATTATAGGATATTACTTGTATTTGCTAATTTCAAGAAAATCTAATAAAGTCTTATTAGTATGTATGTCAATGATTCTGGCCGGTGCAATTGGTAATGTAATAGATAGTGTTTTCTATGGTATTATATTTAATAATGCTCCTTTAAATTCCCCTTTTAATCTCTTTTATGGACAGGTAATTGACATGTTTTATATTGATATATGGGAAGGTTATATCCCTTCTTATGTACCAATTTTAGGAGGCATATACCTTTCGCTTTGGCCAGTTTTTAATCTTGCGGATTCTTATATATTTATTGGTGTCGCTATATTAATAATATTTCAAAAGAATTTTATATTAGAGAATTAGATAAAATAGATTTCATCTATTGAATTGTGTCTCTTCTTAATTTTAGAGAGAATAGTTTTTTTGTTATTCGTTAGTTCATTTCTCAGGGGAGAGGAACTTATTTTTATAAATAAAATTTTTTCTTTTAAAAATAATTTTTTCGTTCTTTTTTGTATTTGTTTGTTTGTTATTTCATTCCAAGTATTTAATATTTCAATTTCATTAATGCCTTTTTTTATTTTCTCAGAACCATAAAATTCTGATGATAAATCTTTAATAGATAGAGTCTTAGATTTTCTTTTATTTTTCATTTATTATTCCTTTTTTCAATCTAAATACTTTTAAATTTTTTTTTATTTTCTTTATTCTCTCAGTTCTATCATATATTGAATCGGATATAAATATTTGTGAAAAATCATTATTGTCTAAGTAATTTATTAACATATTTATTTTATGATCATCTAGTTTATGGAAAATATCGTCTAACATTAAAATGGGATTTTCTTTGAGATTCTCTTTTAAAACGTAAAACTCTGCTATTTTTAAACCAATTATGAATAACTTTTGTTGCCCTTGAGACCCATATCTTTTAATTAATCTACTATTCAATTTAAAATAGTAATCATCATTATGTATTCCTAATGATGTTTTTTTTGAATAAAAATCTTTCTTTAAGTTTTTTTCAAATACTTCTACACTCATCTTTTCATTATAATTTGAGTGATAGTGGATCGAAGTTTTATCTTTTTTATCAGAAAGATTTTTCGATATTTCTATAAACCTTTCATTAAATATTAAAATTTCTTTTCTCCTAAAATTATGAATAAACTGATTTAAATATATAAGTTTTTCGTCATAGCTTTTGACTTGATTTTTATCTATTTCATTTATAGAAATTAAATTTTTAAAATAAGTGTTTCTTTGTTTAATTAGCCTATTATAGTCAATAAGCTTATCTAAGTATTCTCTGCTAATTTGAGAAAATAATAAATCAAAAAATCTTCTTCTATTAATCCCATAATTTCTTATTAGGTTGATATCATATGGAGTGATAAAGACAAGGGGTATCTTTCCTATATGATCCTTTATTTTTTTATATCTGTCTCCGTTCTCATATAGTTTTTTAACTGCAGAACTTTCAAAAGAACATTTATAAGTATTTGAGTTTGAGTAGATACCTTCTATCATAAAATAGTTATTGTTATGATTTATGCAGTCTGAATCATAACTGCTAATAGCACTTTTTCCATATGATAGATAATAAATTGCGTCTAATAAGTTTGTCTTTCCTGCTCCATTATTTCCAAAAAGAAAGTTTATTTCATTGGAAAAACTAACTTCAGATGAAATGTAATTTTTAAAATTATTAATCTTTATTTTGTCAATATGCATATATATTTGTGCAAAAATTAAAAATTATTTTTATTGTAAATAAATCAATTTTTAATTGAGAAAGCACATTATATTTTAAAATATGCCCTCACTAAAAGAAAAAAAACCAAATAAAACCAGATCAAATAATGAATTTGACACAGCCACTTACTTGTATTGGCTGAAGTCAATGGTGTTAATGAGAAGATTTGAAGAGATGGCCGGTAGATTGTATGGACAACAAAAAATTAGGGGATTCTGTCATTTATATATTGGTCAAGAGGCTTGTGTTTCCGGGTGTGTGTCAGCTTTAAAAGAAGGAGATAAATATATAACCTCTTATAGGGATCATGCGCATCCTCTGGCATTAGGATCTAATCCTGATAAAATAATGGCTGAATTATTTGGTAAAGTTACGGGCCTTTCTAAAGGAAAAGGAGGATCAATGCACATGTTTGATAAAGAAAAGAATTTTTTTGGAGGACATGGTATAGTTGGCAATCAAATTCCAATAGGTGCTGGGATAGCTTTTTCAGAGAAATATAATAAAACTGGTAATGTATGTTTAACTTATCTTGGTGATGGAGCTGTTAGAATTGGTGGATTTCATG
>JAYZHZ010000048.1:0-3410 GCA_036166035.1 Bacteroidota bacterium | reverse complement strand
CAAAAGTTAACCTTTATGTAAATGAGTCAAGTTTTAGTTTTGACTTTAATAGTGTTCCCTTTGATTTAAATAGGATTATAATTGGAAGTTATTATACATGGTCAAGTAGAAATTATAAAGGATTAATAGAAGAGGCAACTTTTTGGAAAAGAGCTCTTTCTGATGATGAAATACGTCTTTCAAGACATTTAACAAAAAGTAATTTAGACGATGATGATTTAATAGCTTATTATCAATTTAATCATAATGATAATGGTATTATTTATGATAAAAAAAATATAAATAATTTGAATTTTGTTGGTGGAGAATTAGTAATATCTGATGCTCCAGTAGGTCCAGGAAAATCATCTTTAATTTCTGTAGATGGGGGTGGGGTTAAAGACTTTTCTGAAACAGATTTATCGATTAAATTTCCTAATAACGGATCTTATCCTGATGGAGATGTTGTAGTTAGTAAAATTGATATAAACCCAAGTAAAATACCTAATACAGACTCAATTAATTTAAAATACTGGATTATTAATAATTATGGAAATAATGTTAATTTTTCAAATGTTGAGAGTATAGAATTTTCAAATTTGAATGGAGTTGAAACATTATCTGCTTCTGGAATTGAAATGTTTGTGAGAGATCGTAATTCTGGTAAATCTGATAATTGGATATCTCAAACAAAAGCAAACTCTACAAATCCTTCAGAAAAATCTGTTACATTTAATTCTACAGGAATAAATGCTTTTGATTATCAGATTTATATTGGAACAGATGGTGCTATAGTAGGTATTGAGGATTTAGAACAGGGAATACCTATTATTCTTTATCCAAATCCAATGGTAGATAAGACGTTATACATAAAAGGGTTGAATGGAGAATCTAGAATAAATCTTTATGATGCTTCGGGAAAACATGTTTTAAATGAAAAACTTCTCAAATCATCAGTAAATCTTTCAAACTTATCTCCTGGAATTTATATTTATATACTTGAAAGTAAAGATCAAATTGTTACTGGGAAGTTGGTAATTAAATAAATTTATATGTTTAAGATTTTAATATTCTTGTTATCAATAAATTCTTTTGATTCTAAAAAAAACAAATTAATTAATAAAATTGATTCAATTATTGAATATTCAATTAAAGAAAAAGCTTTTCCTGGTGCACAAATTATAGTTTTGAAGGATGGGGAAGAAGTTGTAAATAAAAATTATGGTTATCACACCTACGATAGTGTGATTAAAGTAAATCAAAATTCAATTTATGATTTAGCATCTATCACTAAACCTACTGCTGGTGCAATAGCTCTTATGAAACTGTATGAGAATAATTTACTAGATCTGAATAAACCTTTAAGTCACTATATTAATTTTTTTAATAATACTCGTGTGGGAGATGTTTTAATCAAAAATTATTTACAACATATATCTGGAATAAGACCATGGATACCATTTCATAGCACTACAAAAAAGGAAAATGGAAAATATAAAAGAAAAACATTATCATATAAACCTAAAAAAAGGTATAAAATAAAGCTTTCAGACAGTTTATATCTGTTTAAGAATTATAAAAAAGAAATATATAAACAAATTAAAGAGACATATTTTATAGATTCAGATACTGTTCTATATTCCGGTTTATTTTTCTATTTGATACCCGAGATAGTTGAGATACAGACCAATCAAAGTTTTGATGAATATGTTGAAAATTTATTTTCTTCCATGAATCTTGATTCAATTCTTTTTAACCCAACAAAAAAATTTAATCTGAAAACAATTGTTCCAACCGAAAGCGACAATTTTTTTAGAAATTTTCAAATTCATGGATTTGTACATGATGAGGGAGCTGCAATGATGGACGGTATTTCAGCAAATGCGGGTCTTTTCTCAAATGCATCAAACCTTTCAAAAGTTTATCAAATGTTTTTAGAAAATGGATACGTTAATGGTAAAAAATATTTGGACAATAATGTAATTAATTTATTTACTCAGTATAATAATGAAAATGAAAAATTTTATAGAGGTTTAGGGTTTGATAAACCAAAGCCAGTTTACGATATAGATAAATGTACGTATTCAAAATATTCTTCAGATCTTAGTTTTGGTCATTCTGGTTACACGGGAACTTTTTTTTGGGTTGATCCAAAATATAATTTAATTTACGTTTTTCTTTCTAACAGAGTATATGACAGTAGAGATAATAGAAAAATTTATGATTTAAATGTTAGAACAAATATTCACGATATAATCTATGAGAATTTGATTGAAATTGATTGATATGAAAAAAAATATTTTAATATTATTTATGTTCATATCTCAGTCATGTAATGACTTACCCAATTATGAAGTATGTCAATCAGAAATGTGTAATTATTTAATCGAAAATTCATCATATGTGCATGAAATAAATGGTTTCTATATTGTATCAAGTGATGAGATTCCAACTAAAGAATATGGGTTTAATCATACTTCGATTGATATTTTCAATAAGGTAATTAAATTGTTTGGTAGTTTTCTTGATCAAGATAATGATGGTAATATCGATCAACAGTATTTACAGTTATCTACTGGACTTTCTGAAAATTTAGCATTTGTTATAGGACATAGAGATTTTGTAGATGAAATCACTCACAAAACAGAAAGAAAATATGGGGTATATGGTATGGGTTTCTTTAGTGATAGTTGGCCATATGTTCCAACATATGATGGTACAGATTTTCTAGTAAATGAACTTAATTCATCTATGTGGAGACCAGAACATTTCGATGCTACGTGGGAAGAAACTTTTCACACAATAACAGAAGCTTACAATAGAATTGATAAAGATTTTAAATTTTCTGAGGGAGGTTATCTTAGAAAACTAATGGACGATGACATTTCAGATGGAACATACGATATATCTGAACAAAATAATCTTGAAAATGGAAATTATGATAAGGTTACTGCAGTAAATGAATATATCCATCAAATTTGGGAAATAAACTTTTCAGATCAATCAGATATATTAAATCTTCATCAAACAAAAGCACTTGATTTTATGATTAAAAAAGGAGTTCCAATGAAACTAAATGCTAATTATGAATTTATTTTAGGAAAAAGATTAAAATAATATTTAATTTAAGTAAATCTATGAAAACACTTATTTCACCATCCAAAACATTAAATTTTGAAAATAATAATGTATGCAATTTAAAAACAAATTGTAGGTTAATTAACCACACCACTAAACTTCATAAAATTTTAGTTATTTATTCAATGAGTGATTTAAAGGAATTAATGAGCGTTAGTGATAAAAGTGCAGAATTAAATTACAATAGATTTAAAAGCTGGAAAAATCCTTCTGAATCAGATTCTTCTAAACAAGCTATTTATGCTTTTAAGGGTGATGTTTATTCTGGATTAGATGCTGAGTCTATAAAAGAG
>JAYZHZ010000047.1:0-7557 GCA_036166035.1 Bacteroidota bacterium | reverse complement strand
TTAACAGGTAACCCCATTTTTTTTGCTAAACCACCTGCACAAAGGTTACCAAACCCACCAGAAGGAACAACCATATTGATTGGTTGACCAATAGATTTGCTAATCTTAAGATATCCATAGAAATAGTGGACTGTTTGCATCATAATACGACCCCAATTCAATGAGTTTACACTTGATAACCTAAGTTTTTTCTTGAAGGCTTTGTTGTTGTATAGTTGGGTTATTACAACATCCAAGTCATCTCCACCTTCAGGGCAATTATATACTCCTACTGAATGGATGTTATCATGTGGTAGTGTAGTCATTTGACGCTCTTGCTCTTTAGTGATTAACCCTTTAGGATAGAGTATCCAACCATCTAAATTAGATTTCCCTGCTATGAAATGTGCAGCAGCAGGGCCTGTGTCACCCGTTGTGGCTACTATAATGCTTAAATGGTTGTTTCTTTTTTTTAGAAAAAAATTAACTAGATTAACCAAAAAAGACATCCCAATATCCTTAAATGATAGGGTGGGACCATAAAAAAGTTCCATGATGTATGTGTCTTTATACGATTTTAATTTATGAAATGGTATAACATCATCATGCTCGAAAGTATCGTAAGCTTTATTAATTAATGTTTTTAATTCATCAGAAGATATAATATTCCTTTCTATGAACATGGACAAAATATTAAAAGCTAATTTTTTGTAGCTTAAATTTTTCCATTTTTCTAATTCTGAAGAACTTATTTTTGGTAATGATTCAGGAACATAGAGTCCACCGTCTGCTGCGTATCCATCAATGATAGCCTGTTCAAAATTAACCGCTTCTCCTCCTCCTTTATTACTTCTGTAAAGCATTCTTATTACTGTTAAATAATCTATTCCAATCTGACTCTCCGGCTATATATGCGAATGAATACGGGTTTCCTTTCTCTAATAAATTTTGATAATATTCTTTAGCTTTTATTGTATCGTTCTTTTCATACACATACCAGTTAGCTAAAGTATATAGAGCTACTTCATCCATTTTCATTTCTGACTCTTGAAGTTCTCCTTTGTAGAATAGACATGATTGATGATAGCTCATATTTTCTATTATGTCCATATCTTTATGAACTTTATTAACAATAGTATTGGCTTCTCCAATTTTACCCAGTCTTCTATTAATCATATATAACCAATGACCCCCTGAAACAATATTATCATCGTATTTATGAGTGACACTTCGATTGTTAAAAGAGTTAAGTGCATTTTCCATGTCATTTTTAAGGTAATAAGCTAATCCTAGATGATACCAAATGTTCCCGTGAAGTGTACTAAGAGGAATGTTTTTTGGATTAGGTAACCCATCAGGTTCTGATTGATCTTCTTTTCCGTCAATCAATAATACTGCTTTTTTAAAGTCACTAATTGCCTTATCATATTGACGAGTAGAAATATATCTATGACCACGGTGACGATAAAAACGAGCATCATTTGGATGATTTTTAATTCCTAATGTAAAAAGCTTTATAGCTTCTTGAAAGTATCCTAAATAGGCAGTTCTTCTACCATACCAAATTAGAGCTTCAGCATTGGTTTGATCATCAAAATATGTGGTTTTTGCTGACTTAAATTGATCGAATGATTTTCCATCTTTTATTTCAGGGCTATGAAGTGTATCTCCTAAAACAGTTATTGTTTCTATAGTTTGAATAGGGTTGTTATTTTTCTTCTGATTTTGAAATGTATTACAAGAAAATAAAATCAGAACTATAGATAATAGATATAGGTATTTCATGATGACTTAAAAGAAACAATCTATGAATATTTGTAAAAATAAAAAAAGTAGTGTTTTATTATTTTAGTAATAATAAATATTCTTAGTTTAGATAGATGAAAAATTTTTTCTTTTTTTCACTGTTATTTGTTTCATGTATTAATAGAAATATAGATAAACCAAATATATTATTTATATCAATTGATGATTTAAATGACTGGAATGAACCGCTGGGAGGAAATAACAAAGTTTTCACCCCGTATCTAGAAGATTTTTCCAGAGAATCTGTGAATTTTACAAAAAACTATTGTACAAGTCCCGGTTGTAATCCATCTAGGGCAACTATGATGACAGGTGTTCACACGTTTAATTCCGGAATGTATTCTAATTATCAAGACTGGAGAAAGGTACCTAATCTTAGAGATGCTACAACTTTACCGCAGCTATTTAAAGAAAATGGATACTTTACTGCAGGAGCTGGAAAAATTTATCATTATTCTCAGGTTCATCCTGAAAGTTGGAATGAGTATTTTCCATCACAAACTCAAAACATGCCAAAAAATTATATTCCCGACGATTCTCCGGTAAATATGCCTCCTTTCAAATATATGTACTCTGCATTTGATTGGGCTGAGCTGCCAATAAATGATAAGCAAACAGGTGACTTTAGAAGTGTTGACTATATATCTTCATTTTTTGAGAAAGAACACAATAAACCATTCTTTCTGGCATGTGGTATATACAGACCACATTTACCATGGTATGTTCCAAAAAAGTATTTTGATATGTATCCATTGGATAGTATTGAGTTACCAAAATTATTAGAGAATGACTCTTCAGATTTAGGTTTCAGAGCTAAAGAATTGATTTCAAGAGGAGGTAATTACCATAAAAATGTGGTAGATAATGGAAAGTGGAAAGAGGCAATTAGGGGATATATGGCTTCAATTAGCTATGCTGATGCTATGGTAGGAAAATTAATTGAAAATCTCAATAATAGTAGATATGCTAAAAATACTATTGTAGTTATTTGGTCAGATCATGGTTGGCAATTGGGAGAGAAAATGCACTGGAGAAAATTTGCATTATGGGAAAATGTCATTAAAACATTGCTCATGATAAAAGTACCAAAAAACATTCCATCATTACCGATTGGTAGTAGCAATGGAAGTGATGTGAAAAGCTTAACTTCACTCCTAGATATTTATCCAACATTAACTGATCTTGCAGGAATAGAACCTACATCAAAACTGGATGGTAAAAGTTTAATTCCACTACTCAAAAATCCTAATGAATCAACTAATAGGGAAGTGATAACAACCTATGATTTTGCAGACTATTCAATAAGATTCAAAGACTGGCATTATATAAATTATGTGGATGGAAGTGAGGAACTCTATAACCTTGAAACTGATAAAGAAGAATGGTATAATCTGGCGTATGACAAGAATTATTTTAGTGTAATTGAAGATTTTAGAAAAAAATTACCTGATAACCCAGTAAAATTGCCACCAGAATCATTAATTGAATTACAGGAACACCATATTCCTCCTGTAATATCAAGGGATTACTACTTTAGTGAAGAAAGAAATAATTGGATTAAAAGATTTAAGAACTAATTATAGATAAAATGAAAAAAATCTATTTTCTTTTATTTTATCTTATAATTATCTCTTGTGAAAATATGATAAAAGAAAATAAAATTCCTCCATTAGTGACTATTGAAAAAAAATCATTTGGAAAAACTAAAGACGGTATCAATATCAATCAATTTCTTCTAAAAAATCAGAATGGTATGGAGGTTAGTGCTATTAATTATGGTGGAATTATAACCTCATGGAAAGCAAAAGATAGAAAGGGAAATTATAAAGATATTGTACTTGGGTTTAATAATTTATCTGAATATGAATTCAACAGTCCTTATTTTGGAGCTATAATAGGAAGATATGGTAATCGTATAGCCAAAGGAAAATTTACTCTAAATGGAGAAAACTATACTCTTCCTATAAATGATGACGAAAATCATTTACATGGTGGTCTAAAAGGTTTTGATAAAGTTGTTTGGGATACTAAAGAAGTTCTTAATGATTCATCAGCTTCCCTTATATTAAGCTATATAAGTAAGGATATGGAGGAAGGTTACCCAGGAAACCTAGAGATTCAGGTTATTTATACCTTAAACAATAATGATGAGTTGAGTGTAAAATATGAAGCTACAACAGATAAGACAACCATTATTAATTTAACACAACATTCTTATTTTAACCTTTCTGCTGATTTTAATAAAAACATCTTAGATCATGAGATTGTAATTAATGCGGATTCATTTTTGCCAGTAGACTCGACATTAATACCTACTGGTGAAATAAGAAACGTTGGTGATACTCCTTTTGATTTTAGAAGACCAAAAAATGTAGGAGAAGAAATTAATAATGCAAACAAACAATTAATGATTGGAAATGGATATGATCACTGCTGGGTATTAAATAATCAGGATCAGGGACTCAGGTTTGTTTCTTCAGCTTATGATTCTGGGACTGGAAGGTTACTTGAAATATTTTCTGACCAACCTGGAATTCAATTTTACTCTGGAAACTTTTTAGATGGGACATTACAATCTAAAATTGATGCAACTTATGATTTTAGATCTGGGTTTTGTTTTGAAACCCAACATTATCCTAACTCTCCTAATGAAAAGAATTTTCCATCAGTAACCTTAAAACCAGGAGAAAAATACTTCTCTCAAACTATTTTTAAGTTTTCTGTTAAATAAAACTCTGATTATTTTTTAATCACCCTTAATATGAACAATTGTCAATGAGTGAGGCGGTAGGTTGACAATACCATTTTTAAACTTTAGTTCTATCTCCTTGGGAGCCACTCGATAAGGGTGCTCAATATCGTTGTATGCATCAGTTGATTCACCGGTGAGAATCTTTGCTTTATATGTGCCATTTAATAGCTTATCTCCCATTGTAACTTTACATTCAAGATTTTCCGTAGGATGGCGGTTGACCAATGAAATAGCCCATTTTTCACCTTTATTATCAACGGTTGCAATAGCATCAATTACAGAAACTGAATCTTTACCATCAGTAAGTTTGCTTCCATTTATTTCTGTTTTGCTGACATATTCTTCAAGTTCATTTACGTACATCGCCATTGTATGGAAATGAGCTCGCCTGACAATTCCTTTAGGATGAACATAAAGTGGTCCTGTCTGGTTCACCAGCGGTGCAATATTCGCCATTGTAACATATTCAGAGTTTCTAAGACATGAATTAAGAAAAGATGCAGAAAATAATGCGTCTGAGAGATTATAAATTGAAGGATTAAGACTTTTATCTCTTGCTTTTATCAATTTTATTATTTCCGGGTCGTTATAATCAACTTTTTCAAAACGTTGAAATCCTGGATGATGCCATGAACGTAAGTTCCATTCATCAAACGCAATTTTAATTTGTCCTTTATTAATATGGCCTGCTATTTCTGCTGTTTCGATTTGATTTATTACATTTTTAATATACAATTCCGGTTTCTCAGAAAGCATGATACATGATAGGTAATCAGGTGTGGAATGTTTTTGCCAGTTTTCAATCCAGTATTGATGTGCCGATATATAATCCAAATATTCTCCCGCTGCTTCAAATAGATATGGATCTATACGGGAATTTCCGTGAATACCCGAGCAGGTTACAAGAATACTTGAATCCATCTCCTTCATTGCTAAACCGGCATCACGTACTTTATGAATATAATCGCGACCTGACCGTTCATTCCCCACACTCCATATCTTGACATTGAGTGGGTCATCGTATCCATTATTTTTTCGCATTTCAGAGAATTTTCCCTCAGTTGCATTGGAGTATTCAACCCAATCAGTCATTTCTTTAACTTCTGCCAAACCATTATGGCAGATATATGGTTCTGCATCTAGTAGTCTGCAAAGTTCAATAAATTCATGTGTCCCAAACGTGTTTGGTTCAATTACTCCCCATCTAATATCATCTGTGGGTTGACGATTCTCACCCACACCATTTATCCAATGGTAGCCATCAACGAAACATCCTCCTGGCCAACGAATAATAGGAACTTTAAGTTCATTTAGTGCCTCAATGACATCGGTACGAAATCCGTTATTATCTGATAGTGGTGAACCAGGATCATATACTCCACCATAAATTTGCTTACCAAAATGCTCGAGAAAACCCCCAAAAATCATAGGATTGTAAGGTTTTGCAGTCGCGTCTGTGTTAATCGTAACACTTGCATGTATGGATGTAGGTTGCTGTGTGTTACAGGATAAAACACAACAAAGTAGGCTAAAGAGTATTACTACTGAATTCTTCATATTCTAATCTACAATTATTAAAGAAAAATTCAAAAGTGCAAACTATTATGAAATTTATATCGGTATTAAAGATATAACAACCAGAAGGACGACTAATATTTTATATATTTGGCAACATGAAAAAATATTATTATTTTCTTTTAATTCTATTTTTCTCTTGTGATAATGATGATAATGTTCTTATAGATAGCTGTGAGGGTGAATATTCAACAGTTAATATTCTTACAGATATTGATGAAAAAATATTTAATGACGACGAGTCAGTAAATGCAAACAGTATTTATTCTTGGAGCTCTGATAATAATTATAGAATATTAACTGGAAATGGTATACCAAATCATGAAGTCGGAACATTTCCAAATGGGAATAATCCAAATAGAATAAGGGAGCAATCAATTAACGAACGTTTTACTCTTTGTCCTTCTATTATTTCTGAAACCGGACTTAAAGTTATTGGACATGCTTTAGAAATAGCATATGCATTAAACAGTGTAAAGTTTGACCCTGCAACTGCCGGAAGATGTAATGATAATGGTGAATGTAGTTTAGCGCAAGGACAAGGAAATTGGAACATAGAAGCATTAGGTCATGAAACATTTGATTTTGGGGATGATATGAATCATGCTCATGTTCAACCAAATGGCTCATACCATTACCATGGTATACCTGAATTACTCATAAATTTTTTGGGTAATAATAAAGGAATGACACTTGTAGGATGGGCTTCAGATGGATTTCCAGTTTATGCTAGGTATGGATTTTCTGATGCAAATAATTCAAATAGTTCAGTGATAGCTCTTCAGCCAAGCTATAAATTAAAGTCTCAGCCTGATACAAACAGACCTAGTACATTAACTGCTTTAATAGGAGGGCCTGGCCAAGGAACGACGAATCCAAACACTCCAATTCCCATGGGAGCATTTACTCAGGATTATGAATATGTTGATGGATATGGTGATCTTGATCAGTGTAATGGGAGATTTGGTGTTACCCCTGAATTTCCTGATGGAATCTACTATTATGTAGTAACAGATAATTTCCCATTTTTTACAAGATGTCTTAAGGGAGAGTTTAATTAAAAAAAGCGGGGATGGACGGGACTCGGACTTTGTGTGATTCCAGTCAGTATAGGGGATTTTTTTTAATGTTCAGTGATTAAGACAATTTAGTTATAGACTTAATCTCAGTAGATAAATATGCCTATGGTTTACATTATCGGAGCGAGTTTAATTTCAATTCTTTCGCCAACATTGGTTTCAATGTGTATGGAAAAAATATCTCCTTCAGAGCGCTGATAACTGAGACTACGATGAGCACCATCACTAACTCCTTTGAAGGCTAAATATCTATCTCCCACTTCAGTTAATTCAAATTTATGAATTCGAGAATAAGTTGCACTTATATTTTCTGGTTCTAACGAGTTGTTAAAGATTTGTAGATTTAATTCTAGACTGCCATTAATT
>JAYZHZ010000046.1:0-11322 GCA_036166035.1 Bacteroidota bacterium | reverse complement strand
AGAACATTTAATCTTCCTCTATGAGCCATACCAATCACCACTTCTTTAACCCCTTTATCAGAAGCAGATTTAATAAATTCATTAAGGAATGTAATTGTATTTTCTCCTCCTTCAAGTGAAAACCTCTTCTGACCAATATATTTGGTATGTAAAAAGTTCTCAAAAACAACTGCTTCGCTTAATTTTTTTAAAATTGATTTCTTTTTATCAATGTTAAATTTCTGATTGTACCATTTATCTTCAACCCAAGATTTGATCCACTCTACTTCATCAATATTTCTAATATTAACATATTCAAAACCGATTGAGCCTAAATAAATCTTATTAAGTTTATCAATTATATCATTTAAAGATGCATTAGTAAGACCTATTTCATTACCAGACGAAAAAGTCTGAGAGAGATTTAAATCAGATAACCCAAAATGATTTATATCAAAAGAAACATTGTGGTTTCTCCGAGTTCTTATTGGATTAGTTAAAGAATTTAAATGTCCATATCTTCTGTATGACTCAATTAACTTGGATACGGAGAATTCCGTAAAATTTGAAGAATCAAATGATCTATTTGTAGAAAAATCAAAACCTTCAAAAAATTTCTGCCATGATAAATCAACACTTAAAGGATCAGATTTATACTTGGAATATAAATCATCAATATAGGTAATATCAGAGCTTGATGTATAATTATATTTATTCATATAAATATTTATACACAATTTAGAAATATTATGCTTAATTGAAAAACCGTATAAACGATTATCCAAATAATATATTATATATTTTAATAAATTATAATTTTTTATGTCGTTCTTGAAATAAATTATAATATGTATATATTTGCGCACAATTAATTTTAATGTTAATGGACGGGTTCCATAAAAACAGAATATTATGGCAGTAAGAATTAGATTATCAAGAAGAGGAAGAAAGAAATTAGCAATATTTGATATTGTTGTGGCAGATGCAAGATCCCCTAGAGATGGTAAAATCATTCAAAAGATTGGAAATTATAACCCTAATACAAATCCAGCTACAATTAATTTAGATGGAGATATAGCATTAGAATGGCTAAATAAAGGAGCTCAACCTAGTGAAACTGCAAGAGCTATATTATCATATAAAGGAATACTTCTTAAAAAACATCTACAGATGGGTGTAAAAAAAGGAGCTTTAAAACAAGAAGAAGCTGATAAAAAGTTAGAAGCATGGCTTAAAGAAAAAGAAGAAAAAATTAATAAAAAAATATCTTCAATTGAAGAAACTAAGCAACAAGCAGATAAGAAAAAAATTGAGGAAGAAAAAACCTATAATAAAAAAAGAGTTCAAGATGCTAAGAAAAAGCTAGAAAAAGCTAAAGAAGAAGAAGCTCCTGCTGCTGAAACGCCTAAAGAAGAGGTTAAGGAAGAATCTAAAGAAAAGGAAACTCCAAAAGAAGAGGCTAAGGAAGAAGTTAAGGAGGAAGAAGCTCCTGCTGCTGAAGCGCCTAAAGAAGAGGTTAAGGAAGAATCTAAAGAAAAGGAAACTCCAAAAGAAGAGGCTAAGGAAGAAGAAACTCCAAAAGAAAACTCTCCTGATAAAAAATCTAAAAAAGATTAATTACTTATGGGATTCACCCATATAGGAAAAATAATTAAACACAAAGGCTTAAAAGGGCATCTGATTTTAAGAATTACAAAGGGATATAAAATTAAAGAGATTAATACTATTCATATAGAACTTGACTCAAATAAAATTCCATTTTCTTTAGAAAATTTTTCAAAAATTAATTCTACACATTACCAAATTAAGATCAGAGATTGTCAAAAAAGGGAATCCAATGAAAAATTTATAAACACGAAAGTTTTTTTAAGATCAAAAAATGTAAAAAGTATTAATGATGAATTAGAAAAACTCTTATACTATAAAATTGTTGAAGAAAACATAAAAATAGGTTTTATTAAAAATTATATTAATAAAAAACAACCAATACTATTTTGTGAGATTAATAAAAAAGAAGTTTTAATACCATATGTAAAAGAAATAATTGTTAAAACTGATCATATAAATCAAAAAATCCATGTAAAAATCCCAAAAGGATTATTAGATTTAAATTAATATGAATCATATAGACATTCTTACGTGCCAACCCGAATTACTTGATAGCCCTTTCAATAACAGCATAATAAAGATAGCTCAGGAGAAAAATTTAGTTTGTATAAAGGTTCATAACTTACGACACTATACCGAAAATAAACACAAAAAAGTAGACCATTCCCCATTTGGTGGTGGCGGTGGTATGATTTTAAAAATTGAACCTGTTTATAATTGCATAGGCGAACTAAAAAAGAAAAAAGAAATAGATGAAATAATTTATATGAGTGCTGATGGGGACAAATTGAATCAAAAAACAAGCAATCAACTATCTCTTCTTAAAAATATTATAATTATATGCGGGCATTATAAAGGAATTGATGAGAGAATTAGAAAACATTTAGTTACAAGAGAAATAAGCATTGGAGATTATGTACTTACAGGAGGTGAACTTCCAGCTGCAGTTCTTACTGACTCAATTATAAGATTAATCCCTGGAGTAGTTTCTAATGAATCTACAATATTGTCTGATTCTTTTCAAGATAGCTTACTAGACTATCCAAATTATACAAGACCGGCAGAATTCAATGGATGGAAAGTTCCTGAGGTATTACTTTCTGGAAATCAAAAACTCATTGATGAATGGAGAATCAAACAGTCATATAAAAATACAAAATCCAAAAGACCAGATATTCTAAAATAAAACCATAGTATTCTGATTTTCATCTTTAGATAATTAGTACAGAATTTTGAACTAGAATATTATGAGAATAGAAGGAATAAAAAAGAGATTAATAAAATCAAGAATATCTTATTTATATACTTTAATTTGGTTGATTTTTTCAATGAAGGAATATACATAACAATAACTTAATGTTATCTCAATGTTAAGGAATTGTTAATAAATTTCCAAATTATCTATTTATTAATTAAATAAGGATGTTTTTGAAATTAAATTTTAATGCTAAGAGCTAGAACAAAAACATTTTTTTGAGACCAAGTAATATTTTCACCACTAACTTTTCTATTTGATTCTAATATATAACTAGGTTTAAAAACAAATGGGGTTTCTTTAAATTTGATATTTAAGCCAAGATTTATTCTATTACGAACAAACCTATTTTCAGATAAAAAAATTTCATTCTGTACAAATGGATTGTAATTATCAAATAACTTTAGTGAATACGAATATCTTAACCTATATCTGAATACATTATCATTAACTTCATTGATACGATATTCATTTCGAAGTCTTATTTTCATATTATCATTCAATTTATATGTGATATTTAAATGCGGTCTTATTTCAGAAACTCTTCCATCCTTTTTAAGATCATAAATCTCCCTATAATAAATCCCAATTTTTATTTTTTTTAATTTATAGGCAACTCCCAGATCAATTCTACCTTGTTTAGATTCTTTTGATGAATTATCATACTTGTTCCTATATTCTAATTTTATCTCCAAGTCATCGAAAATTTCACCTTGAAGATCTATTGTTGGCCAAGTTTGAAAAACAGACTGAGATTTTATATCATTAAATGAAAATAAAATTAATACTAATAAAAGTTTAAATTTTAGATAGTTAATCACAATACAAGTCTATAACTCCTATTTAGTATCATTGTTAATCAAATGTTAATAAATTATTATGTATTTAAAGACTAATAACATAAAATAAATTAAAGAGTGATCTCCCCTTTAAATACTTCCTTTGGATTTCCTATTAAATAAATATCTGTGAATTTATAATTATTCACCCTATTAAATAAAACATTAAGTTTTCCACCCCTAGTTATAACCTTATTTATTGAGATGTTCTTATATAGTGAAGATGCTATAACTGAAGCGACTGCTCCAGTTCCACAGCTTAATGTTTCCCTCTCTACTCCCTTTTCAAATGTTCTAACATAAATTGAATTACTCCCAACAAAAGAAACTAAATTCAAATTGCATTGTTTCTTTTTATAACAATCATATTTTCTTATCAATTTCACTTCATTTTCTATGTCATAACTATTTGAATCATCAACAAATCTTATATGATGAGGAGCACCTGAATCAATAAAATAGCCATTTTCAACACAACTATAAGAATCAATATCATTCATTTTTAACGAAATTTTCGAGTTTAACTTAGCCGTATACTTTTTCTTAAGTGATGAAAACGAAGATGTGTTTCCTATAACTTTTTTATTTCTCAAATAATGTAATACACAAAGACTTCCATTACCACAAAAAGCTTTAGTAGAATCTGGATTGTAAAAATCTACTTTAAAATCTAAGTTTTTAGATTTATTTATTACAAGAAGTCCGTCTGATCCTATCCCATTTTTAAAATCACATAAAAACTTAATTTGCTCACCAGTAAATTTGTATTTTCTATCTCTATTATCTATGATAATAAAATTATTTCCCGATGACTTATACTTTGTAAAGCCTAATAACATAAAAAAGCCAATCTAGTTGATTGGCTAAAACTAAATTTTTTCTTTTATCTTGGCAAGTTTACCTTTTCTATCTCTCAAGTAATATATTCTTGACCTTCTTACCTTTCCTTTCCTTATCAGTTCTATTTTTTCAATATTTGGAGAAAACAAAGGAATGATTTTCTCAACAGCTATCGAATCCGATATTTTTCTAACAGTAAATGTCTCTCCATTTGTTCCTTTATTTTTCCTTTGGATAACTGTTCCTTGAAATTGCTGTACCCTTTCTTTATTTCCTTCTCTAATTTTTAAATAAACATTAATATTGTCTCCTGCAGAAAACTCAGGAAAAGAACTTCTTAAATCTATATTTTCTTTACTTAACGAAAAATTTGAATTAGCCATATTATTATTTTGGTTTGCAAATATAGTTTTTTTTCGGATTTTCAATATTTATTTTAGTTTTTAAATATGTTATTTTTAAAAAAAGCAAAGAATAGAAAAATAACTAAATGAATTATCTACTATAAATACTTAAGGTTTAATTTATAAATTTGCACAAAACTAAAGATGTTAGGTTTTCTTAAAAAAATATTGGGGTCAAAGTCAGATAAAGACATAAAAAAACTTTATCCACTAGTTGATAAAATAAATCTGGAATATGATAAACTAAAATCCTTATCTGATGAAGAACTTAGGGGAAAGACTATACTTTTCAAAAATGAAATAAAAAACAAGCTAAACGATTCACAAAGCAGAATAGAAAATTTAAAAAATGAATATAAAAGAAGTAAAGGTAGTTTAACTGAAAAGGAAAAAATATTAAATGAAATTGATAAAATAAAAGATTCAGAAAAAGAAATAATACAAAATACTCTAGATGATATTTTACCAGAAGCATTTGCTGTAATTAAAGAAACAGCTAGAAGATTTACTGAAAACAAAAAACTAGAAACTATTGCTACTGAATATGATAAAGAATTATCAAATATTAAAGAAAACGTAAAAATAAAAGGATCTAATGCAATCTGGTCTAATACATGGGAAGCTGCAGGAATTCCAATTGAGTGGAATATGATACATTATGATGTTCAACTAGTAGGAGGCATTGTATTGCATCAAGGAAAAATATCTGAAATGGGAACAGGAGAAGGAAAAACTTTAGTTGCAACTCTACCAGCATACCTTAACGCGCTACCTGGACGAGGAGTACACATAGTAACAGTAAATGATTATCTAGCGAAAAGAGATGCTGAATGGAATGCCCCAATTTTTGAGTTTCATGGCCTCACAGTTGATTGTATAGATAAACACGATTCAAATTCAAAGGAAAGAATTAATGCATATAAAGCTGATATAACTTATGGAACAAATAACGAGTTTGGATTTGATTATCTAAGAGATAATATGGTTAGAGAAAGTTCAGAACTAGTCCAAAGAGAACATAATTTTGCAATGGTTGATGAAGTTGATTCAGTATTAATTGATGAGGCAAGAACACCATTAATTATTTCTGGACCGGTACCAAGAGGAGATGACCATGAATTTTTTGACTTAAAACCAAGAATTCAAAAATTATTTGATCTACAAAAGAAATTAGTAACTCAATACTTAACCGAAGCAAAAAGGTTAATTTCAGAAGGTAATGAATCTGATGGAGGATTATCATTATTTAGAGCACATAGAGGACTTCCTAAATACAAACCACTAATCAAATACTTAAGTGAAATTGGCACAAAAGCAATAATGCAAAAAACCGAGAATTACTACCTTCAGGACAACTCAAAGCTTATGCCGGAAGCTGATGAGCCGCTATACTTTACTATAGAAGAAAAAAGCAATAGCATTCAATTAACTGAAAAAGGAATTGATGTAATTACAAGTTCAGGAGATGATCCTAATTTCTTTATTGTACCTGATATTGGGATTGAAATAAATAAAATTGAAAAATCAGGAAATGATATTAAAAAAATAGCTAAACAGAAAGAAAAATTAATTCAAGAATATAGTGTCAAAACAAAAAGAATCCATACTATTAACCAATTACTAAAAGCATATTCACTATTTGAAAAAGACCAAGAGTATGTTGTAATGGACTCTAAAGTAAAAATAGTTGATGAACAGACTGGAAGGATTATGGAAGGGAGAAGGTACTCAGATGGATTACATCAGGCAATAGAGGCCAAAGAGAATGTTAAAATTGAAGATGCTTCACAGACCTACGCAACTATAACACTTCAAAATTATTTCAGAATGTATAATAAGTTATCTGGCATGACTGGTACCGCAGAAACTGAAGCTGGAGAATTTTGGGAAATATATAAACTAGATTGTGTAGTTATACCAACAAACAAAAAAATTGCAAGGTCTGATATGGAAGATAAGGTATATAAGACACTGAAGGCTAAATTCAATGCTGTCATAGAAGAAATTATTGATTTAAAAAATAATGGAAGGCCTATACTAGTAGGAACCACATCAGTGGAAATTTCAGAGTTACTTAGCAGAATGCTTAATATGAAAAAAATACACCATCAGGTATTAAATGCTAAACAACACGCAAAAGAAGCTGACGTTGTTGCTGAAGCTGGCAAACCTGGTACAGTAACAATCGCTACCAATATGGCAGGAAGAGGTACGGACATTAAGCTTACTGAAAATTCCAGAAACAGTGGTGGTCTTGCAATAATTGGCACTGAAAGACACGAATCAAGAAGAGTCGACAGACAACTAAGAGGTAGATCTGGGAGACAGGGAGATGTAGGATCTTCACAGTTTTTTGTTTCTCTCGAAGATAACTTAATGCGGCTCTTTGGTTCAGATAGAATGATAAAGGTTATGGACAGAATGAATATGGATGAAGATGAGGTAATTCAACACAGCATGATAACAAAATCGATTGAAAGAGCGCAAAAAAAGGTTGAGGAAAACAATTTTGCAATTAGAAAACGTCTTCTTGAATATGATAATGTAATGAATTCTCAAAGAGAAGTAATTTATAAAAAAAGAAAAAATGCAATAATAGGAGAAAGGTTAGATGTTGATATTTTAAACACCTTATACGATACGTGTGAAGATATTGTAATTACATCAAAGGAGTCAGAAGATTATGATAGCTTCAGAATAAATGCTCTTACAACGTTAGGCATTGACTTTAATGATCTTACTAAAGAAGATTTTATCAAAAAAGAAAATGAAGAAATATCAAGAAAATTATACAATGGTGTAATCAATAATTATGAAGATAAAAACAAGAACATAATAAATGCAGCAATACCAATTTTAAAAAAAATAAAAAAAGAGAGGGGAGCTGTAATAAAAGATGTATTAATCCCATTCACTGATGGTAAAAAACAAATTGGAGTTTCAGTCAATCTAGATGAAACACTAGAAAAAGAAGGTGGAAATATTATTGAGGAGATGCAGAAAATTATTTCACTTGGTATGATAGATTTTAATTGGAAAGAACATTTAAGAGAAATGGATGATTTAAAACAATCTGTTCAGAGTGCAGTATACGAACAAAAAGATCCTCTTGTAATATACAAGTTTGAAGGATTTGAATTGTTTAAAAAATTTATTGCCAAAGTAAACCAAGAAACAGTATCATTTTTAACTAAATGTCTTATACCAATTCAAAATTCAAGTCAAGTCGAAGAAGCCAAAAAAAAGGGAAAAGAAGAATCCTATAAAACTAATAAAGAAGAATCCAGATCACTTCTTACTGGTAATAAAACAGCTACTGTAGAAAAAACTAAACCAATTAGGTCTCAAAAAACCTACGGAAGAAATTCAAAAGTATCTGTAAAATATTCTGATGGAACAATTAAAAAAGATATTAAATTCAAGAAGGTTGAAAGTGACATAACGTCTGAGAAATGTGTAATTATAGAAGATTAATTTTATTTCATATAGTAATTCTATTAATAGGGATTTCATGTAAACCGCAAAAAACTACTCTCTCAATGAATAATGAGAGAAAATATTATGAGGATCTATCATACATAAGATCCACAGAAAAAACCAAAAACTATAAAACTACTACATCTGTTGAAAACACAATTCCAAGAGGAATAAATGAAGAATTAGATAGTATCATCAATATTATAAAATTCGAAAGCAAAACAAGAAACTCAATAGATGGCTATACAATACAGATATATCTTGGAGATGATAGATCAGAAGCTGAAAAAGTGGAAGAAAAATTAAATGCTATTGATAGTCTAATCGAAAGGAAAACAGTATTTACCCAACCTAATTATAGAGTTAAAGTTGGCCATTATTATGACCGATTTAAAGTTAATAAAGACTACAATAGATTAAAAAAAGAATTTCGTAATGCTATAATTATTCCTGAAAAAATCAAAATTAATTAAATAATTGATTTCTCATATTTTCATTTATTGACAATGCTATAATTAGAGAAACAATTAATCCAATGGCTGCAAATAACGTATCTTTTCCAATCAACTTTAATGCTCTAATATAATCTCCTTTATGTTTTCTAAGATTAATAGCCAATTCTCTACCACCTAAAAGACCAATAAATACCCACGTTGTGCTTATTGGAATTGTGCTTATGACTTTTAAATAGTATAACAAACATGCATATATAAAATCAACAACTGTAGCAGCTCTTACATCAATTATATCAGATTTTTCAAGTACAATTTGTTGAATTCTATCTCCTTTAAGATAAAAAAGAAGACCCAGTCCAAAGAAAATAAATGAAGCAACAACTATAAACTGATCTAATGATAATGATCTAGGTAATACAACAGCCACATTAGCCATGTCTTGCATTATCCATGCTGACCAAAGAGCACCACTAGAAATCCATTGTAATGGCAACCAGATTTTAGAAGGTTTGGTTTTTTTATATTTTTCAAAAAGACTTGTAGTTAGAGACCATACGATAATTGCAAGAAAAAAAGCAATAAAATAGCCATATAGGCTTTTAGAAAGAATACTTGTAATAGAACTCGCTTTTGTAGCGAACGCACTGAGCAGAAGAATAGAAGTAGAAACAGGCATTTTAAATCTTGTCATCAATAGCAATGCTACAGGCGCAAAAACCTGAAGAAACTTAAAATTTACTGGAGGTTCGTCTAAACCTTTAGAAGCAAGTCTTCCGTAGCTAATATCTCCAGAATAATATATCCAACTATATGTTACAGTAATTAGAAAAATTCCTCCCATGTATATCCATAAATAATACCATTTTTTATCAGAATTTGAAGCAATAAATGTCCCTATTGTTTGAATGCTATCATTTGCTATTGCAGAGTAAGAAGCAAGAAAAAAAACTGTCCACATTGCCAACACAGGATATGGATAAACAAGCCAACAGAGAACAGTTAATATTGATGGAACTATTAAATCATTTCTTTTAAATTTCATCGGGACAAAAGTATGATGATTAGAAAAAATAAACTCAGATATGATATTAATAAACTGTTATGAAAATGTTAAATATTAGAAATTTCAAAGATTCATAAAAAAGAAACTAAATTTGCCTAGATTATGATTAAAATGGATAAGCTTATAGATTCTATATCAAACTTCTTAAGAGAAAGATTTGATATAATGAAAGGTGATATTGTAGATAAAATATCTTCTATAATTGCAAAATTAATATCCTTTTTTATACTTTTTCTAATATTGCTGTTTGTAATTGGCTTTGCAAGCATTACAATTGGCAGTTATTTAAATACGATTCTAGAGAATTCTTATTTAGGATATGGAATAATAAGTTTATTCTATCTGGTGGTTTTTTCAGCCTTATATTTATTTTATAAATCCGGAAAATTAAAAAAGATAATAGAGTCTGAATTTAATAAAGGATTAAAAAACTAAATTTCATTCATTCTTTTTCTCATTTTCCCTGCTTGAACTCCAAACATCAATTTAAATCTTCTGCAAAAATATGCAGTGTCTTTGTAGCCAACTTCATTACTTACGGCTTTAATTGCATTAGACTCTTCTCTTAAAAGTTTAATTGCTTTTTCCATTCTTTTGTGTTCAATATAATCCTGAGGGGAAAACCCAATATTGTTTCTAAAAAACTGACCAACATAGTCTTCAGATATATTTAAATGATTAGCAATTACTTTGTTTGATAATTCTTTGTTAAGATTTCTATCAATAAATAAAAATAAATCTAGAATTTTCTCATCATTAAAAAAATTAAAATTTTCTTCAATAGCTGAAAAAAGAGGTTGTTTTGACAAAATTTCACGTATTATTTCATATACTAATTGATGAGAACTTAGCTCAACCACTTTATTAAACCCTGGTTGTCTAAAACGAAATTCTTTAATAATATTATTAAATAGATTTAACGCTTTAAAATTATTTTTAATTTGGATTACATCTAAATTTCTTGAATCAAAAATATTAACTAAGTTATAAGCTTTAACATCGATATTAATTATTAAATATCTATCAATCTCATGTCTTTTTTGCACTAAATTTTTTTCAAAAATATATTTTTCTTTATTATCTATAAAGTCTTCATAAACTAATGTTTGTGTTCGGTTAGATCCCAAGGAGATAGAAACTGTATTATGAGCCGGAACAAATAAAAAAGAATTAGAAGTAATTTGTTTTTTATATCTACCATATCTTAAGTTTCCTGAAATTGGGAAAATCAATGTATTATCTATATCATAATAATTTGCAATAGTAAATGATTTTCTAAGATTAATAATACTTATCTTCTTGAGTGAGATAGATAAATTATTATTTATTATTTCTTGAAATGTATTATTCATTCTTGATTTTATTCGGCCACCAAATCTATACTTAATAATTAATAATAATT
>JAYZHZ010000045.1:0-3381 GCA_036166035.1 Bacteroidota bacterium | reverse complement strand
ATAAAGGAGAGGTGGGTGAGTGGCTTAAACCAGCAGTTTGCTAAACTGTCGTACGTAATTACGCGTACCGGGGGTTCGAATCCCCCTCTCTCCGCTCTTATAATACAATAGCGCTTTTATGATTAGTGTCACATTTTACATCAAACTGTGATAATTCAACTAGGAAAAGTGAAAAAACAGGATTGTATCCTCCTTTATTCAGGACTTTAAATGCTCCGTTAGCCGTACCTCCAGTTGCAAGGACGTCATCAAAGATTAAAACATTACCGTTCCCTTCTTGAACCTGCATTATAGCTTCTCCATATTCTAATTTATGTCTGACTGTCTGAATTTTACCCGGAAGTCTATCTTTCTTGCTTCTAAGTAGAATGATTCCTTTACTCAGTTTATCAGCAAGAATTGATCCAATAAGAAATCCACGAGATTCTATCAGTGCCAAATAATCAAAATCAATATCTTTAATTAGATCTATACATTTGTCAACTATAATATCTCTAGCTTTAGGGTCTTTGTAGACAGGATTCAAATCTATATATTCAACACCTTCAATCGGAAAATTTTGATAAAATTCTATTTTACTTTTTGCGTATTCTATACTCATTCAATTTTTTTAGTTGCAAATCTATATTATTTTGAAAAAAATTAACCCTCATTGAGGGTTAATTATGTTTCGTTGGAAGTTGTGCTACAATATAATCAACCTTGTGTCTTTAAAGTTGATATTTTATTATTAATTAATTTGTACCGGTTACTGGTTCAAAAATCATTCTGTTATCCCATCCATTTGGAAGAAGTTCAAAAAACTTTTGAAACATTTTAGCATCTACATCTTTCAGAATAGCATCGTTCATTAGATGTTTAACCGTTCCTTCAAAAGTATCATAAGCATCCCAAAAGAATATAGTAGAATTATCTCCTCCTTGTGGCATAATTTTAGTAGCAACACCCCATTCTGTCATTCCAATAGTTTTCATTCTAGGTCTAAATGTCTCTGAAATTTCATCGGCAATGGAAACAGCTGCATTTACATCAGTCGGAGTTGCCCAATTAAATATAATATACTTACCAAGGTTGCCTGTTTCAATTTGCTTTTCAGTTTTCCAATACCAATATCCACTTTTCTCAAGATCTTCTCTAAATAATATAGACGGTTCAATTCCAAATTTTTCTTTTGACTTGTCCCACCAAGTGGTTCTATTAACCATTTGCTTAACATCTTTAAATATGTGAACCCATACATAATTGTATTCCTGTTCCGTAGATTCACCCATAAACTGAACTGGTTTAAATAAAACCCAATCCTTCAAGATGCCTTCGTTTTTTGCATCTTGAGCAAGTTCTCTAGCATAGTTCTTTTGTATTTTTTCAAAACTTTCAACTCTATCTTCATGAACTTTAACAGCATGAAGAAAAAATACTTCTTGAGCGTTTAATACGAAAGAACTAAATATAATTATTAATGTTATATATATATGTTTCATAATATTATAAGTTTAAAGTTTATTTATCTAATAATGGTGAACTTAATTCAGGAATAAATTCAAGTAATTCAATGGAATTTCCCCAACCATTCCCATAAGCACCATTTAAAAGACTTTTATTATGAAGTTCCCAGTCATCGTCCCAGGAATTATTACCATAAATCTCATTGTAGGCATCTTTTATTTTTGACCCGTTACCTGATCCAGGCTCAAAGCTTGCTAAATCTTTACCAAAAACTACTATGCGAGCATGTTGTCTTGAGCCGCCTGCAAAAGAATTAAATGAATTAATATCCAGATCAACTCCTGATTTTTCGATTGCTTTTGGAAGGTTATCTCTTATTTTCCAAAAATTATCTTGCTCACCGTGCTTTATATTATAATGGAAAACTCTTCTCATTGGTTTTTCTGTTCCAATAGCATCATTATGTGTAGCGCTTTTCCTTAGTGTAAAAATTTCATTTGAAGATGAAGAACTTATATGAACATCAACATTTTTCATCCAATACTCCATCATTCCAGGTTGCCCTGATCCTCCCACTGATAGTTCTCCAAGTGTAGGTGCATAGGTAAGTCTAACATAAGTAGATAACTTTCCTTTTTGACTGGCTCTGACTGCAAAAGTATAAATTTTTGGCTGGTTATCTTTAGTATTATACTTCTGTGTTTTTGTTTTTAATGCTTCTCTTAATTGTGAATTTTCTCCTTTTTTAGCAGTAATATATCTAATAGATATAGCTTGCCCAATGACTGAGGTTGAAGAAAAAATTAATATAAATAGTAGTAAAAAATTTTTCATATGTTTCTGTTTTTTTTAATTTAAAAAGTTTGTTATTCCCTTATTTAAGGGAAAACAAATTATATATTATTTGAAAAATATCCAAACAAGGTCCTTAAAAACCCCTCCTTTATGTTGAAGGGGTTAATGAAGTATAAGCAATTTTAGTTTCTTATAAATTTTATATTTTCAAATGTGAAGTCATGAATAAATTCAACATTTCCTCTATCATTAGCAAATTTTTGTGCTTGTTCTGAATACTTAGTTTCCATATCATTTAATAAATTAATATGATCATCTAAATCTTTACCTGAAACTAAAACCCAGTGTGTTGCCCCATTTGGTTGATTAACATCATAGGTCCCAAAACCATTAAATCTATTATTGAAAACTTCAGGTAAGGATTCAACAATGTTTTTGTGGGCCTTTTGAAATGCAACTGGATTTTCTGGTTTGATATCCCATATGTGAACATATGGAGTTTCGTCTATGTCTCCTTCATACCAGTTGATCATTCTTCCTGCGTAAGACATACCCCATTTATTAACAAGGTTTCTTAACCCTCTCCTAAAAGATGATCTTTCGTGTTCAGCTAGCTCTCCGTCTACCATTCCTCTCTTTCCTAACTCCCAAAGCCATACCATTCTATGTGTCATTCCATCAGGCTTTCCATGTCTTAATCTTTCAAGAACTGCACCACCTGATTTCATTTTATTTTCTCCATAATAAGAATCAAATAACTCTCCAATTTCATTCTCAGAGTTTTCTTCAGCTTCAACATATACAACATTGAAAGCCATTTGTTGTGAAAAAGTATTAATACTTACTAGTATTAAAACTAACATCAATATATTTTTCATATTTAGTATTTTTAGTTAAAATTTAAAATTAAGTTATTAAATCAATTTCATATTTATGTTGTGTAATGGGTTAATTTTTTATGATTATATAAAATTTCAAGGATTCCTTATAAGATCAAAAAAAACCTACAGAATCACGTCTTGCAATAGTAAATTAATAGATTTAGATTTGCCAAAATTATCTGGTTCCGTAGCTCAACTGGATAGAGCAACTGCCTTCTAAGCAGTAGGTTGAAGGTTCGAGTCCTTCCGGAATCACAAA
>JAYZHZ010000044.1:0-5108 GCA_036166035.1 Bacteroidota bacterium | reverse complement strand
AAAATATTTTAAATTAATTAAAAATTAATTAAAAATTAAATGGCTTTTAATAGAAATTCATTAATAAATTTATAAATTAAAATATCATTTTTGGGTTAATGTTGTTTACAGGGGATATTTTTTAATTAAGATGTCCCCTTTCTTTTGTTTAAAAATTAATATAGATTTAAAAAATTAACTGAACCACTTTCGTATATAATTAATGGAAAAGATTTGGATTAAAAATTATCCTGATGGAGTTGAAAATGATGTCAATCTAGATAATTATGAGTCATTTGTAGAATTATTTGAGGACGGATTCTCTAAATATTCTGATAAAATTGCATTTGAAAATATGGGTAAATCAATTTCTTATAAAGAACTTGATGATTTATCGAAGAAATTCTCAAATTTTCTTTTGCATGAGTTAAAACTGAAAAAAGGAGATCGCCTCGCAATTCAGTCTCCTAATCTATTACAGTATCCTGTCGCATTAATTGGTGCTCTTAGATCTGGAATCATTGTAGTTAACACTAACCCATTGTACACTCCTGATGAGATGAGACATCAATTCAAGGATTCGGGATGTAAAGCAATACTTATACTATCAAATTTCGCTTTTAATCTAGAAAAAGTAATTTCTGATACCGAAATTAAGCATGTAATTGTTTCTAATATGGGAGATATGCTTGGAATATTAAAAGGATCGATTGTAAATTTTGTTGTCAAATATGTTAAGAAAATGGTACCATCATTTTCTCTTCCAAATCATCATACTTTTAAAGATGCCCTCGCACTAGGAGGAAAATATGAATACAATCAGGTCGAAATTTCTTCAGATGATATAGCTTTTTTACAGTATACTGGTGGTACAACTGGTGTATCTAAGGGTGCCATGCTTTCTCATAAAAATGTAATCTCTAATGTTATTCAAGTTTCATCTTGGATGGATATTCTTTTGAAATATAAGGAGGAGATTGTGATTACTGCACTTCCTCTTTACCATATTTTCGCATTAGTATGTAATGCACTTGTTATGTTTAAGTATGGAGCTAAAAATGTATTAATAACTAATCCTAGAGATATGGATGGTTTCGTTAAAGAGCTATCAAAATATAAATTTTCAATAATAACAGGTGTAAATACTCTATTTAATGGTTTGTTAAATAACAAGAAATTTAAAGATTTGGATTTTTCTAATTTAAAAGTAGCTTTTGGTGGAGGAATGGCTGTTCAAGATTCTGTTGCAAACCAATGGATGGAAACAACAGGATGTCCTTTGGTTGAGGGTTATGGATTGACTGAAACCTCTCCTGTTGTTACCAGTAATCCTTTAGATGGAACTAATAAAATAGGTACAATTGGTCTTCCTCTACCAAGAACTGAAGTAAAATTAATTGATGATGATGGAAAAGAGGTTGAAATAGGAGAAAGAGGAGAATTATGTGTCCGAGGTCCTCAAGTGATGGAAGGTTATTGGCAAAGAGAAAAAGAAACATCAGAAGTAATAAAAAACGGTTGGCTTATTACGGGTGATATTGCAATATTTGATATCGATGGTTTTTTAAAGATTGTTGACAGAAAGAAAGAGATGGTTTTAGTTTCAGGATTCAATGTCTATCCGAATGAAGTTGAACATGTCATATCATCGCATCCAAAGGTTCTTGAAGTAGGTGTAATTGGTGTACCAGATGAAAAAACTACTGAGGCAGTTAAAGCAGTAATAGTCAAGAAGGATGATTCTTTGACTCCAGAAGAAATAAAAGATTTTTGTAAAGAAAAACTTACAAATTATAAATGTCCTAAGCACGTGGGTTTCACTGATGAATTACCAAAGTCTAATGTAGGCAAAATTCTTAGAAGAATCATTAAGGAAAAAGACGCAGAAAAACCTTTCTAATCTTATTTAGATTTATTCTAAATTAAAACATATTTCGATAATTTTTTGAAGTTAATAGTTCGGATATTACATTTGTTTGAGTTTAAAAACTAGGTGCTTAAATGCTTACTAAATTAACTAGAAGCTTATCTAATAAAAATCTATTTTTTCCTCCAATTTTTGGTGCACTAATCTTGTCTCTTTTTTTATCTTTATCTACCAAAATATATGCTCAAGAAGACCTTAATGATACTTTTGATCAATCAATAGTAAAAAATGGAGAGTCTCTTTTCAAGGGAAATTGCACGGTATGTCATGCAATTGATGAAGTAATTATAGGACCTGCACTTAGAGACATTCATGAGAGAAGATCAGAAGAGTGGATATATGCTTTTATAAAAAATTCTCAGAAGGTTATAAAAAGTGGTGACGAGTATGCAATTGAATTGTATGATCAGTATAATAAAACACTGATGACTTCATTTGATTTTTCGAATGAAGAGTTGAATGCTATTCTAACCTATATTAAGAACGAGTCTACCAAAGAAGTACAGGTTCTAGTAGCTGATGTACAACAAGATAATTCTATGGGTGCAGAAACATCTATTTCATCTAATGATTTCTACCTTTCCCTTGGACTTAACTTGGTATTATTGCTGGTTATCGTTTTCGTCTTATTTAGGTTTACTAATTTATCCAAGAAATATGTGATCCTTAAAGACACTCAGAATAAAGGAGAATTACTTGGGGATGATGACAAAGAGATAGTTGATAGTGGATTTGATTTTAAAGAATTTTTAAGAAGTAATAAAGTCATTGGAATAACTTCCTTTGTGTTTATTGTAATTTTTGTTAAATCATGTATTGATGGATTGTATACAGTAGGTATCCAACAAAATTATCAACCTACTCAACCAATTGCATTCTCACACAAAATTCATGCTGGTCAATACGAGATAGATTGTCAATATTGTCATACTGGTGTCAACATTTCAAAATCTGCAAGTATTCCTTCAGTTAATATATGCATGAACTGTCATAATACGATTCATACTGACAGACCAGAAGTTCAAAAAATATTAACAGCTTATGAGGAAAATCGACCTATTGAATGGGTTAGAGTTCATAATTTACCTGATTTATCTTACTTTAACCATTCTCAGCACGTTGCAGTTGGAGGAATAGAATGTAATACGTGTCACGGACCAATAGAAGAGATGGATATAGTCTATCAGTATGCTGAACTTACTATGGGTTGGTGTATCAACTGTCACAGAGAAACAGATGTTAACGCAAAAGGAAATAAATATTATGATAACTTAGTGGAATTACATAAAAAGTCTTCTAAGAAACCATTAAATGTTGAAGACATTGGGGGACTTGAGTGCTCTAAGTGTCATTATTAAAAAATATGAGTAAAGGAAATAAGACTTATTGGAAAGGAATAGAGCAGTTAAAGAACGAACCTAGTTTTGTAAAAAACTCTCAAAATGAGTTCCCTGAATTTTTACCAATTAAAGGATCATCCGATAACTCAAGAAGAGATTTTTTGAAGATGATGGGTTTTGGTATTGCAGCTGCCTCAGTTGCTGCATGTGAGGCTCCTGTAAAGAAGGCAATACCATACGTTAACAAGCCAGTAGATATTGATCCTTCCATTCCTAATTACTACGCATCTACTTACTCTATGGGTAGTGATTATTGTAGTATTGTTGTTAAAACTAGAGAAGGAAGACCAATTAAAATTGATGGAAATAAGTTTTCTAAGGTAAGTGGTGGTACTACAACCTCTCAGGTAGAATCCTCTGTTTTAACTCTTTATGATAAGCAAAGATTAGAGGGTCCAATGCTAAATAATAAAGAATCTAACTGGAATGATATTGATAACTTTGTAGCAGAACAACTTGATGGTTCTGGTAAAAATTATATTATAAGTAACTCTATATGTAGTCCCTCCACACTTGATATTATTGATCAGTTCTCAAAGAAATATAATGCTGCTCACGTGATGTATGATTCTAAATCATATAATGGTATGTTGGAGGCAAACCAAATGCAATTTAATAAGAGAATGCTTTCTTCTTATGATTTCTCAAAATCTAAAATTATTGTAAGTTTTGGGTATGACTTCTTAGGAAGTTCTTTCAATCATAGTCTATTTAATAGACAATTTGCTTCAACCAGAAAAGTTAGTAGTGAGAATAGAGAAATGTCAAGGCTATATTGTTTTGAATCAAATCTTTCATTAACTGGAGCTAATGCAGACCATAGGATACCAATTAAATCCTCTCTTTCTCCAATTTATATTTCTCAGTTATATAATTTATTATTAAATAAGTTAGATAAGAGCTCTTCACCTAAAATAAATATAGATAATTCAAAACTAAACCTAATTAAGTCAGATATACTTAATCAAGTTGCTGATGATTTAATAAAAAATGTTGGAGAGTCAATAGTGATATCTGACTGTAATGACAAGTATGTTCAGATAGTTGTTAATATGATAAATGTAATTTTAGATAATTATGGAAAAACTATTGACATAAATAAAGGTTATAATTTAAGAAAGGGATCTGACTCTGACATGTTTAATTTTGTTAAAGATCTTAAAAATAAAAATGTTAATTCTGTAATTTTCTTAAATTCAAATCCAGTCTATGATCATTACTTATCTTCTGAAATTAAGGATAATCTATCGAATGTAAAATTAAAAATATCTACATCAGATAGAGTTGATGAAACTTCTATTTTATGTAATGTTATAGCTCCAGATTCTCATTTTCTTGAGTCATGGAATGACTATGAACCCTTAGAAAACTCATTTAGTTTTAGCCAGCCTACTATAAAGAATATATTTGATACTAGACAAAACCAAGATTCTTTATTAAAGTGGATAGGTTCAAAAAAGAATTATTTTTCTCTATTAAAGTCAAATTGGAGATCGAAGCAAAAATTAGCAGAATCAGATGAACCATTCCAGATTTTTTGGGATAAACTAATTCGTGATGGTGTTGCAGAATTTATTTCTCGAAAAGACGATTTTTCAGATTATTCCAAAGTCATTGATTCAAATCTTACCATTATTTTTTCTGAAGTAAATAAAATAATTAGTTCCATAGAAACTAGTAAAGATTTTGAATTAAATATTTATCAGAATTCTAGTGTGGGTGATGGAATTCAGGCAAATAATCCATGGCTTCATGAAATGCCCGATCCAATATCCAAAGTTTGTTGGGATAATTATATTTCA
>JAYZHZ010000043.1:0-9150 GCA_036166035.1 Bacteroidota bacterium | reverse complement strand
CATCCATATCTTCATAATTTTCATCCCATGTTTCAAAACCGTATGATTTTTTATCAAAGTATTGTGATGATTCACCTCTGATTTCGATTCCAATATTTCCACTATAAAATATACTATCCTTCTTTTTAATTGTTAGAGCTGAAGAAATTTTTGGCTCATCTACTATCTCTCCGCCAAGCGTATTAATTACAAATTGATAAAGTTCTATATTACATGAACTACAGTTATCAATTGTATCAGTTTCTTGATTTGAATCTTGGTTATCACTTATTTCATCAATACTATTGCAACCCAAGATGGTTAAAAAACCAAAAAAAAATGTTTTAAATCTCTCTTTATTAACCATTTATTTTTAGGTTTAAAGTCACCAAAGATACTAAATGAAAATTTTATATAAAATATATAAAAACATATGGAATTCTAATTCAAATAGATTTTCATACTTAATTAAGAAGATTTCTCTTATAAGTATTTCTATTGGATTATTTTCAATAATTATTTCCTCATTTATTCTTAATGGTTTTAAAGCAGCAATAACTGATAAAATATATGATTTTTCTGGACACTTTATTATTTCTAACTATAGTAATGGACTGAGTTTTAAAAATTCTCCCATTGATATTTCTAAGGGAATATATTCAAATTATAAAAATGATGAAGAAATTGATTCAGCTTATCCATTTATTTTATCATCCGCTTTGGTTCAAGCAGATAAAAAGGAAATAGAAGGTGTAATTTTTAAGGGTATTCAGAGTGATTATTTAGATAATATTTCATCACATTTAATCAATATCAATGATTACTATGATATAGAAAAAGAAGTAATCATTAGTTCATATTTAGTTGAAAAATTATCAGTTAATTTAAACGATACACTTATTCTGTTTTTTCCAAATGATCCGCCTGTATTTAGAAAATTAAAAATTGGAGGCGTTTATCAAACAGGTCTTGAGGAGATTGATAATTCAATTATTTTCGGAGATATAAATTTGTGTAGAAAAATTTATAGTTGGGAAACTAATTTGGCATCTGGTATAAATGTTTTTGTAAAAAATCCAGATAAAATCAATTCTTATTTGACTTCTCTAAAAAAAATTTCTTCTTATAATGAGTATATAGAATCAACAAATTCTAGATATGTTCAAATATTTGATTGGTTAAGTTTACTTGATAAAAATGTTATAATATTTTTTCTTATTGTAGTTTTTGTGGCATGTTTTAATATTGTTTCAATCATCTTAATTCTAATTATGGATAAAACACAATTGATTGGTACTCTAAAATCTTTTGGTACAAAAAATAAAATTATACATTCAATTTTTTTTAGGGTAGGTTTGAGAATTTCAATTTATGGAATGATTATTGGTAATTTTCTTTCTCTAGTTATGGTATTTATTCAGAATGAATTCAAGTTATTTAAACTAGATAAAACAAATTATTACGTTGATTATATTCCTTTAGATATAGAAATTTCAAGTCTAATATTTATTAATGTGTTAATGATGTTAATGATGTTGATATCAATTTATATGCCAATATTTTTTATTCAGAGGATTAATGTGATTAATTCTATTAAGTTCAGTTAATTTTTAAAACCCTGAAAAAAACTTTTAAACTTCATCCATATTATTCCCAAAAATGCCTCTCCAAATATTTTAAATGACATTTTTGATTCTCCAATTTCTCTATCTTTAAAAATTATTGGTATTTCAATTATTTTAAAACCTATTTTATAACCAATAAATTTCATTTGAATTTGAAAAGCATAACCTTCAAAATCAATCTTATTTTTTAATATACTATTCAATGCTTTGAAATTATAGCCATTGAAACCCCCTGTAGAATCATTGACTTTCAATCCTGTTACTAATTTCACATAGTAATTTGCAAAAATTGAAAGCAGTAACCTTGATAGAGGCCAATGAAGAACTGAAATTCCTTTTATATATCTAGAACCAACAACAATATCAGCATTTTCTTTATTTAACTGATCTCTCAGATCTATCAATTTATTTGGATCATGTGATCCATCACAATCTAATTGAAAGATAAAATTATATTTTAGATCTAATGCTTTTCTGAAACCTTCAATGTATGCAGAACCTAATCCTTCTTTCTTCTTTCTATTGATTAAATATATATTTAACTCATAGATATTATTATTTATAATTTTTTCAACTAGTTTACCCGTCCCATCTGGAGAATTATCATCAACAATAATAACATCAAACTTAATTTCAAGATTTTCTACCTTTTTTAGGGTGTTTTCTATGTTTCCTAGTTCATTATATGTGGGTATAATTACAACACTTTTAGACATAATCTTGTTTTTGTTAAAAATAAGAAATATTTTATTTCAAACATAATCTATTAATTGCTATGAATATCATCCATTTAATTTAATTTTTGTAGTTATATGAGCATATCAGAAAAAATAAAGATTGAAATAAAAGAATCGTTTAAAAAACTATTCGGTTACAATTGTGGTCTTGCAGACATCACAATAGATCAAACACCAAAAAACTTTAGCGGTTTCTATACTTTAATAATTTATCCTCATTTAAAAGAATTAAAGTTAAAGCCTGAAGAAATAGGCAAAAAAATGGGAGAGTATCTTTTAACAAATTCTAAAATCATAAGTGATTATAATTTAGTTAAGGGGTTTTTAAATTTTGATTTAAATGCTAATTATTTAATTTCTTTATTTTCAGAAATAAAAAAATCTAAAAAATGGGGGTTTAAATCCTTTACTGGTGAAGAGGTAATGATTGAATTTTCTTCTCCAAATACTAATAAACCTTTACATCTTGGTCATCTTAGAAATATATTTCTCGGTAATTCTCTTTCAAATATTTTGGAAGCTAATGGTCAAAAGGTTCACAAAGTTCAAGTTATAAATGATAGAGGAATTCATATATGCAAATCTATGGTTGCATGGAAATTATTTTCAGATGGTAAAACACCTAAAACTGAGAAAATTAAGGGAGATAAGTTTGTAGGTGAATACTATGTAAAATTTGAGTTAGAAAATAAAAAACAATTAGATAAATTAATTGAACAAGGTGTTCTAAAGGAAAAGGCTATTAATATGACTCCAGTTATGATTGAGGCTAAAAAATTACTTCAAAAGTGGGAAAAAAAGGATAAAGAAACAATTTTGTTATGGAACAAAATGAATTCATGGGTTTATGAAGGATTCGACAAGACATATAAAAAAATTGGTGTTGAATTTAATAAAAATTATTATGAGTCAGAAACATATTTGTTGGGTAAAAAGAGTGTTTTGGAAGGATTAAAGAATAATATTTTTTATAGAGAAACTGATAATTCAGTTTGGGTGGATTTATCAGAAGATAATTTTGACAATAAAATACTACTAAGAAGCGATGGAACATCTGTATATATGACACAAGATATAGGAACTGCTATTAAAAGGTTTAATGATTTTCCTAAAATAACTAAACAAATATATACTGTGGGAAGTGAGCAAGATTATCATTTTAAAGTCTTGTTTAAAATTTTAGATAAACTTAATTATAAGTGGGCTAATGACTGTTATCATCTCTCATATGGAATGATTGACTTACCAGATGGAAAAATGAAATCAAGAGAGGGGAAAGTTGTTGATGCAGATGATTTGATTGAAAATATGATTCAAACAGCAAAAAATAGAACTAATGAATTGGGTAAAAGTGATGATTTTGAAGCTAAAGATTTATCAATGTTGTATGAAAAGATTGCATTGGGAGCACTAAAATATTATTTATTAAAAGTCGATTCTAGAAAAAAAATGCTATTTAACCCTGATGAATCTATTGATTTTCAAGGAAATACTGGTCCATTCATTCAATATACTTATGCAAGGATTCGTTCTATAATTAGAAGATCAGAATTGTTGAAAATAAATTATAATAATGTCAATCTTAATAAAATTTATGATTTAAGTCTATCTATCAAAAAATTAATTAACCACATTTATATCTTTCCAGATATAATTAGTCAGTCCTCGAAAACGTATTCTCCTTCTTTAGTATGTCAATATGTATTTGATTTAGCTAAATTATATAACAGTTTTTATCAGGATGAAAAAATTTTTGATGGAGAAAATAATGAAACAACTTCATTTAAAATATCGTTATCAGATTTAACTGCTAACACAATTAAAAATTCTTTAGAATTGCTAGGTGTTGGTGTTCCAAATAAAATGTAATGAAGATAATTTTAATAATAATAATATCTGCCTTATTATCTATAAGTGGTATCTATTTACTTAGAGAAAAAGTTTTTAAGGTCAATGATGTAGCTCCAAAAAATAATCCGACTAGTTTTTCGGATTTTTATAAATTATCAGCCAAGGATATTGATGGCAATGTAATAAAATTTTCAAAGTATAAGGGAAAAAAACTATTGATAGTAAATGTAGCTTCAAAGTGTGGATATACTCCACAGTATAAAGATTTGCAAGAGCTACATAAAAAATATAAAGACAAGATTACAATTCTTGCTTTTCCATCAAATAATTTTGGATTTCAAGAACCTGGTTCAAATTCCGAAATTGAAGAATTTTGTGAAATAAATTATGGTATTCAGTTTCAGTTATTTGAAAAGTCAGATGTAAGGGGTAAAAAATCTAATTCTGTTTATAAATGGTTATCTTCTGTGGAAGACAATGGTTGGAATGATAAAGCACCAAGATGGAATTTTTTTAAGTATCTAGTTGATGGTGATGGTAGTTTGAAGGCAGTATACTCATCAAATACTAATCCTCTTGATAAGGAAATTCTAGATTTTGTTCTAAACTAGAAACTATAATTCCTTTTTTTCTTCTTTTTAGTGAATATTTCTTTAAGTGATTTTCCCGTTATTGATACAATTCCACCTAAAAATCCACCAATTATGCTAGTGTAAATAATTAAAATGCTCACAGATCTAATGTCAAGAATTTCAATAATTTTAGTTGATATTATAGATTTTGTTTCAAAATCTATATTTAAGATAAGAAATAACCAACCCACACTTACACCGATAAAACCGCTTAAAAAATGACTTAAATAATTTTCAGAAAAAATTAAGCCAAGTGCAAATGGAATAAAAATAAAGCACCACCACGGAAAAAAACTAATTAAATAGTAAGAACAAATTCCATTAATTAATATTCGGAGTATAAAATTCATTTCTTTTTAAATTTTTTTTCAAAAATTATCTTCCCTCTATTTTTTTCATAATTGTCATTAAACAGTAATTTTTTATAAATTCCTTTTCCCCAACTATTGATACCTTCAAAATAATTTGAATTTCCAGGATTTCCTGATTGACCCCCTGGATAAACTCCCCAAGCTTCGGTTTTATTTATTTTATTTAACTTAACAATCATCCTCCAAGATGGGCCATGAGTTTTACTCGCAGCATTTAATATATTTCTATAGCCACCAACATCAACACCAGACTTACTGAAACTTTGGATTCCAAGTATATGTCTTACTGTAGTGTTTTTATAATTTTTCCATAATACTTCTTCAGTTTTGTTGATTTTTTTCCAGTTTTCAAGAGAATCATAAGTCATTTTAAAAGTTAAGTTAACGATATCTTTCAGGTTTTCATTTTTTGAAGTCTCTATAATATCATAGTATTCTAAATCCTCATAGTTTTTCATCAAATTATAGGTATTGAATGAATTTGGTTTCCTATACGGATACTTTAAATTATCAAATTCATCCCATATATATTTTCGAAGTAAGTACCACCATGTTACAAAAAATGAAGGATTTTCATTGTTTGTGTTTGAAAAATAATCCCAATTAGTTAGATCATTGAAGTAATTAAACCCATTTTGAGATAAACTTAATGTGTCGATTAGTGGGAGAATGATTGGCAATATTTCAAATGCTTTATAACTAAAGTTATCGTTTTGAATTTTTTTAATGTCATTTAATGATATATAATCAATAGATTCTAATCGTTCTATTAGCCTTCTACCCCTGTACATTTCATAATTATGACTGTAGTAATAATAAGGGTATGTCTTATCAACAGGATGCTGGTTCGCTGAACTAACAAATCCAGATTCTGGGTTTCTTATTGTAAGTATATGTTCATATGGAATCGTCCCTTTCCATTCATGTTCTGGATTACTTCCATCTAAAATAAATTTTCCTTGTTCTTCCCATTTTATTGGGAATTTTCCGGCGATTGTCAAACCGATATCACCCTGTCTTGTTGCGTATGCAAAGTTTTGAGCTGGACCATGGAAATACTCTAATGCTTCTTCAATATCATTTATATTTTTTGCTTTATTTAATAATAAAAATGTTTTGTATTCTACTGACTCATCATGAGCAATCCACCTCATTGCAAGGTTAGTTTTGCTTGAATCAGAATTAAAATTATCATCATAAACTATTGGTCCATAATGAGTATATATGATTGTGTCATAGAATGGCGAATTACCTTTTATATTAAATTTTTCAATAATTTTTTCAGTTTTTAGCCATTTGTTTCCAAACTTATATTCTTTTTTTTCTTTGTTTCTGAATTTAATTTCATACCAATCAACCACATCTCTTGTTGCATTAGTTTCTCCCCATGCTATGTTTTCATTAAACCCTATTATTACTCCAGGTGCACCCGGCAAAGAAGCTCCCATGGTATTATAGTTAGGAGAATTTAAATGTACAACATACCAAATTGAGGGTAGATTTAATGATAGATCAGGTTGGCTTGCAAGATATGTACTTCCATCTTTTGATTTTTCAGGTGATATTGCAAAATTATTACTACCATTATCTTTATCTGGATTTTTAATTGTTTTACTAGTAAAGTTTGTCGAAAAATCCTGTTTAAATGTATCAGACTTTTTTGCTGTAAAATTAAATTTTACATTCTTTGGTATGATAGGCTTTACATCTTCAAAATATTCCGGAAATAATAAATCATATTTTTCTTTACCAAGAGTTTTGATTAGGTAAGTGTCCTCTATATCCATATTACCTCTCGATAGCATATCTGACATTGATTCCATCAAAAGAAAAGTTTTCAAAAGTGTCCATTTTTCTGGTTTATAATTTAATATTTTATATTCAATAGGGTAGTTTTTGTATGATAATGTACTTATATAGTCATTTACTCCGTCAACATAAGCATTTAAAAGTTTAATTGTTTTATCATCATTTAATGATTTTTCTAATGTTCTTTTTGCTGCATAAACCATTCCTTTTCTTCTCTGAATTCTATCATTTTTTAATGTTCTTTCTCCAAAAATTTCACTTAACTCACCGGCAATTGATTTTATTTGAAATTCCATTTGCCATAGCCTGTGTAATGCGGTTAAATAACCTTGTGTGTAAAAAAGATCTTCATCATTATTAGCATATATATGAGGTACTAGCATGCTATCAAATTGAATTACTAGATCCTTTTTAATATTTTTTAAATCAATTTTTTCAAAAACTTTGTTTTGATCAATTTCTCCGTTATGCCAAAACCCTGAATATGGATTTAAAAATTTTCCTAGTGGGGGAAGGTTAGAAATAGATGTATTAAATAGATAAATCGAAAACGTGGAGATCGTTAAAAGAATTAAAAATACAAATTTTTTTTTCATCAATTTTAAAATTTTAATTGTGCGTTAGGAGGGAGTCGAACCCCCAACCCTCAGAGCCGAAATCTGATATTCTATCCAGTTGAACTACTAACGCAATTCTTTAATTTTTAAGTATTTCGTTAATCTTGTCGGCAGCTTCTTGAAGAGTATTTGTTGAGAATACTTCTAAACCAGATTTGTCAATAATTTTAGCCCCTTCTTTGGAATTAGTTCCTTGAAGACGTACAATTATTGGAACATTTATTTCTCCAATATTCTTATAAGCCTGAACGACACCATTTGCTACTCTATCACACCGCACAATCCCTCCAAAAATGTTCAATAATATTGCTTTAACATTAGAATCTTTAAGTATTATTCTAAATCCAGCTTCCACTGTTTCAGCACTAGCTGTTCCACCAACATCTAAAAAATTTGCTGGATCACCTCCTGAAAGTTTAATTATATCCATAGTAGCCATTGCTAATCCTGCTCCATTTACCATGCATCCTACATTTCCATCTAATTTAACATAACTCAAGTTAGATTTATTTGCTTCTATTTCTGCAGGATCTTCTTCAGATAAGTCCCTCAATTTTTCAATATCTTTTTGTCTAAAAAGTGCATTATCATCAATGTTAACTTTAGCATCTACTGCTAATATTTGGTCGTCAGATGTTTTTAGTAAAGGATTTATTTCAAATAATGAAGCATCAATTTTATCGTATGCATTGTAAAGTGAGTAAATGAATTTTATCATTTCTTTTAATGCATTACCTTCTAGACCCAAAGCAAATGCAATCTTTCTAACTTGAAATCCTTGAAGACCAATTTTGGGATCTACCCATTCTTTAATTATTTTATCAGGTGTTTCTTCTGCTACTTTTTCAATTTCAACACCACCTTCTGTTGAAGCCATAATTACATTTTTCCCTTTTGCTCTATCTAATAAAATTCCTAGATAATATTCTTTTGGTTCATTTGAACCAGGATAATATACATCCTCTGCAATAAGTAATTTATTTACCTTCTTGCCTTCATTTCCAGTTTGGTGAGTAACTAATGTTCCTCCTAATATATTTTTTGCTTTTTCTTCAACTTCATCGATATTTTTTGCTATTACAACTCCATTAGATCCTGTTTCTTTTATTTGCCCTTTTCCTCTACCTCCAGCATGAATTTGAGCTTTTAAAACTAAAATATTAGATCTATTATTGTTAACAATCATTTTTGCATTATCTAATGCTTCTTTGGTAGTTGAAGCAACTAGACCATTTTGAATTTTAACTCCAAAACTTTTAAGGATTTCTTTTGCCTGATATTCGTGAATGTTCATAATTGATACGAAACTATAATATATTCAATTATATATCAAATCTTATATTATTTATTAATCATAAGATATTTAATTATATAGATTTGTATCCTATGTTAGTTGGTAAGAGAATTTCAAAAAAATTTGGTGAAATAATTGTATTGAATGATATAAATATAAACATTGAAAACGGAAAAATCGTTTCAATTTTTGGAAAATCAGGAGCTGGTAAATCAACATTGCTTTACATTTTGAG
>JAYZHZ010000042.1:0-2563 GCA_036166035.1 Bacteroidota bacterium | reverse complement strand
AATTTAAGGATTAAAATTATTAATTAAATCAGAAGTAGAATACCCCTCTAATAAGGATATTGTCTCAACTTTACCACCATATTGAATTACTGTTTTATATCCGACTATATCAGTTTTGTTATAATCCCCTCCCTTAACTAGTATATCCGGTTTGATTAATTTAATTAATTTTTTGGGAGTCTTATTACTAAAAACAGTAACATAATCAACAAACCTTATTGATTCCAAAATTTTAATCCTATCCTTTTCAATATTAAAAGGTCTTTTCTCTCCCTTAATTTTTTTAATTGAGGAATCAGAGTTTAGAGCAACTATGAGAACATCTCCCATAGATTTGGATTTTTTTAAAAGGTGAATATGGCCAGGATGAATAATATCAAAACAACCGTTGGTAAAAACAATTTTTTTTTTGTTTCTTCTTAGTTTATCAACTAAACTTTTTACATCATTAATTAAAATAGATTTATTCATTTAGTCTTAATTTAAAAAACAAAATAAGTGAACTCACTAAACCAAGAAATGCCAAACACACAATTTGAGATGTATGCAAAATGGTTGCAAAAAAGAGTCCGGTCTCATAATCAATATTATACCCAACAAGAATTGATGCAACAAGAAAATGATAGGCCCCTATGCCTGCATTAACTGGGACAATCATACCCAATGTACCTGATACTAGAACAGCAAGACCAGCAACGAGACTTAAACTACTTGTCTCGTCAATAGCAAATAAAATCACATACCCCATTAAAAAATATATTAACCATAAAAGAACAGTTGAAACTAAAAAGTTTTTATTTCTATAAATCTTTTTGACAGAAAACATTCCGGATTTAAATTCTTGAATTTTTTTACCAAGATATTCTGATTTATTATTTAAATATTTACTGATAAAAAACAAAGAGATTAAAATCAATAATATGACTATCAAGGTATAGCCATCTATAGAAATGTTAAAGAAAATGTATTCTCTAATAAACGAATAAAACTTTTCAAATTCAATAAAAAATAAGAATAGTATTAATATAAAAAGAGATATTAGGTCGAATATTCTTTCGGAAACAACAGTACCTAAAGAAGTTGATATTTTAATATTATTTGTTTTTGATATTAGATAACATCTCACAAAATCATTAAATCTAGGAATAAATAAAGCAAAGAAATAAGACACTATTACTACATTAGTTGTGATAAATGTAGAAAATTTATTTTTTGGACTTTCCATTAATAAATTCCATCTATATGCTCTTAAAACATGCTCAAATATTGAAATAAACATAGAAAAATATACCCAGAAATAGTTAATCTCACTTAGCTTCTCAATAAAAGAAGATATGTCTATGTTTTTAAAAACAAGATAAATTAAACCTAAACCTAGGATTAATGAAAGTATTGAATTTATAATTATGTTTTTTGTTTTCAACAATTTGATATTGATGCACAAATTTAAAGTTTATAATTATGACAGTTAAATAGACAATCAATAATTTTTAAAATTGAAAAATGAGTTATTTTCATTAAATTTGTGCTTCGTTTATATAATATAATACATATCAAAATAATGGGGAAAAAATTTAGAGTACTTTATGTAGCTACAGAAATAAAACCATTTTTGAATAATACATATGTTGCAGATATTATAAGAAGACTACCTCAAGCAATGCAAGAGAAAGGTGTTGAAATAAGAATACTTGTCCCTAAATTTGGTTTAATAAACGAAAGAAAAAACAGATTACATGAAGTAGTAAGATTATCGGGAATGAATATCCCTATTGGTGATGATGATAGACCTTTAATAATTAAAGTTGCATCTATTCCAAGTGCTAAACTTCAGGTATATTTCATAGATAATGAAGACTATTTTAAAAGAAAAACAATTTTTAATAATAAAAATGGAAAATTCCACAAAGATAATGATGAGAGATGCTTGTTTTTCTGTAAGGGTGTTCTTGAAACTGTTATTAAGCTGGGTTGGGCGCCAGACATTATTCATTGTAATGATTGGATGAGTTCTCTTGTTCCAATTCTACTTAAAACTTCATATAGTGATCAGCATATTATTGAAAACTCAAAATGTATTTTTTCAATCTATGATAATGCTTTTAAAGAAAAACTTGACAAAAAAATGTTAGAAAAAATAATTGATGAAGAAATCAATAAAGACATGCTTAATTCATTAAATTCACTAGACTATAACGGGTTGATCAAAATTGCTTCTGAATATGCAGATGCGATAATTAGACCCAAAAATAATTTAAGTAAATCATTAGAAAAATCTATCGCAGAAGTATCTCCAATAAACAAAGTACACATTATTGAAAATGGTGAAAACTCTATAGAGTCACATTATAAACTATATAATGAAATTCTTAATTAGAACATTAATTATTCTATCATTTTTATTTTATTCATGTGATGAAACCACTGAGATAGGTATAGACGAATTATTTTCTAACCAGAAAGAGAGAATTAAAGTTCACTATACTGAAATACCACTGAATGTATCTAATGTTTATTATGATAGCGTAAGAACAGATGATGGAGATCTATATTTTGGAAAGTT
>JAYZHZ010000041.1:0-8418 GCA_036166035.1 Bacteroidota bacterium | reverse complement strand
AATTATTTACTTATTAAATATTCTATTTCTGGTTTTGAATTTATTGATTCTAAGATATTGTCCTCTAAGAAAAACCTTTTGTCTCTTGAAATCATGTCTAGTGATATATTTCTTCCATTGTTATTTGAAACTACCGTAATTTTTAAATGACAATTACCATTTCTTGCATTTTTAAATTTTGCATTTAATTCGTTTATGAGTTCATCGTTTATATCATCCAAATTAATTTTCAGGTGAAGTTCTTTTATTAGATTGTCTCTTACTTTAGATAATAAACCTAAATCATCTATTTTAAATTCAAGTTCATCAGGATTATTCCACTTATTCTTCATTTTACCCTTTAGAAACAAAAACCATCCCTCCTCAAAGAAGTTTTTAAATTTTACATACTCTTCACTAAAGAAAATGAAATCATATGATTCTGTGAAATCTTCTATTGTAATATTACCATATGGTTTTCCATTTTTTGAAATTTTGTGTTCAACATTGGTAACAATTCCTGCAGCATATAATACCGATTTGCCTTTTAATTTATTATTTTCCTTAATATCCTTGAAATTAACGTTACATAAATTTTTAATTTCAAAAGAATATTTATCTAAAGGATGTCCTGAAACATATAAACCTAGAATATCTTTTTCTATTTTTAATTTTTCAATTTCAGAAAAAGGTTCTATATCTGGGATAGATGGTTGTATAATTTGGCTGCCATTAGATCCCCCAAAAAGTGATGTTTGTCTAGTCTCTTTTTCTTTTTGAATCTTATTTGAATAAATAATTGAATTTTCAATTAGTGATGGGTCACTTTCAGAGGAATAAGTATATTGTCTTCTGTTTATTTTTCCAAAACAATCAAATGCTCCAGCAAGTGCAAGTGATTCATATGTTTTTTTATTTACAGCTCTAGAATTTGTTCTACAAATAAAATCGAAAATATTTGTGTAGTCACCATTATTTTCTCTCTCCTCAATAATATAATTTACGGCAGCTTCTCCAGTTCCTTTGATTGCTCCCAAACCAAAAAGTATTTCTCCATCTTTTCCAACAACAAAGTTATTTTCTGAATTGTTTATGTCTGGACCTAAAACTCTAATATTTTGTTTCTTACATTCATTCATAAAGTATGAAATTTTATCAATATTATTTTGATTGTGTGTTAATACTGAAGCCATATACTCTGATTTATAGTTGGCTTTTAAATAGGCAGTTTTATATGCAATTAATGAATAACAAGTAGAATGAGACTTGTTGAAAGCATATGCTGCAAATGATTGCCAATCAGACCAAATTTTTTCTAATGATTTTTCATCTATTTTATTTTTAATGCCTCCTTCAAAAAATTTTGGTTTAAGTAATTCTAAAAGTTTTGCATCTTTTTTTCCCATAGCTTTTCTTAATTGATCTGCTTCTCCTTTTGTGAAACCTGAAATCTTTTGAGATAATAACATTACCTGTTCTTGATAGACAGTAATTCCGTAGGTTTCTGAAAGGAATTCTTCCATTTGGGGTAAGTCATAAGAAATCTTTTCCTTTCCATGTTTTCTGGCAACATAATTTGGAATGTATTCCATTGGGCCTGGTCTATATAGTGCGTTCATTGCAATTAGATCTTCAAATCTGTCTGGTTTTAATGCTTTCAAATGTTTTTGCATACCATCTGATTCAAATTGAAAAGTTCCATTAGTTTCTCCTCTCTGAAATAATTTATAAGTATTTTCATCATCAAGAGGTATATGATCTATATCTATTGATTTGCCAGTTGTATTCTTTACGTTATTAACAGCGGTGTTAATTATTGATAATGTTTTTAATCCAAGAAAATCCATTTTTAACATACCAGCTGACTCGATTACACTATTGTCAAATTGGGTTATTAATAATTCAGAATCTTTGGACTTTGAAACGGGAATGTAATTAGTGAGTTTATCAGGAGTTATAATTATTCCACATGCATGGGTTCCAATATTTCTTATAGAACCCTCAATAACTTCAGCTTGTTTTAATACTTCAGATTCTAAAGTATTTTGTTTCCTAATATCGGACAACTCGGGAACTTCTTTAAATGCATCTATAAGATTTACACTCGGTCTTTCAGGAATCAATTTTGCAAGTTTATCTGTGTTATTCAGTGATAATTCCATTACTCTTCCAGCATCTCTTATTGCTGATTTAGCAGCCATACTTCCGTATGTTATAATCTGAGCAACTTGATCATATCCATATTTCTCAATCACATAATTAATTATTTTATCTCTACCAACATCATCAAAATCTATATCTATGTCTGGTAAAGAGATTCTATCAGGATTCAAAAATCTTTCAAAAAGTAGATTATACTTTATTGGGTCAATATCAGTGATTCCTATACAATATGCAACAACAGATCCAGCAGCAGAGCCTCTACCTGGACCTACACTAACACCCAACTCCTTAGCTTTATTTGTGATGTCTTGTACGATTAAAAAATAACCAGGATAACCAGTATTTTTAATGGTATCTATCTCAAAATCTATTCTTTCTTTAAGACTATCATCAATCTTTTTATATCTTTTGATAGCTCCGTCATAAGTAATTTTTTTAAGGTATTCATTCTGACTTTTAATAATATTTTTTTTGATATTAAATTCTTCTGGTAATTTATATTTAGGTAGTACTACTTCTCTTTCTAAATTATAGATTTCAATTTTTTCAATAATTTCTTTTATATTTTCTATTGATTCTGGTACATCTGAGAAAAGAGTTTTCATTTCTTCTTGAGATTTGAAATAATATTCTTCATTTTTAAACCCATAACGTTTTCCTCTTCCTCTTCCAATTGGGGTAGACTTAAATTCTCCTTGTTTTATACAAAGCAAAATATCATGTGCTGATGAATCTTCTTTTTCAATATAGAAAACATCATTAGCAGCAACAGTTTTTATATTATATTTTTTTGAAAAATCTAACAGTATTTTATTTAAATGATCTTCCTCATCAAGTCCATGTCTATTTAATTCAATATAAAAATCTTTACCAAAAGTGTCGATCCACCATTTTAATTCTTCTTCTGCAGCTTCAATTCCATGATTTAAAATTAACTGTGGTATTATTCCATAAATATTTCCAGATAGAGCAATTAAATCTTTTCTATATTTTTTAATTAGTTCTTTGTCTATTCTTGGATACTGACCATATAAACCTTCTGTGTATCCAATAGAAGTCAAATAAGTTAAATTGTTGTAACCATTTTTATTTTTTGCTAACAATATTTGATTGTATCTTTTGTCGGGGTTATCTCTAGTAAATTTTGTTTTTTTTCTTTCTTCTGATATGAAAAATTCACAACCAATAATTGGTTTGATTTTATTTTTTTGAGCTATCCTGTTAAATTTGAATGCACCAAACATATTTCCTAAGTCAGTTAGTGTTACAGCCTCCATTTTGTATTCTATAGCTTTTTCAATTATTTTTTCAATGCTAGATGTAGCCTGTAATACTGAATATTGGGAATGGTTGTGAATGTGTACAAAATCTGATTTTATATCATTTTTGTTTTTAGTAGGTGTTTTTAAGTCTTGGGATTTTATTTTAGAAAAGTTTGATGATGATAATTTTGGTCCCTCATAGTTTATATTATTTTGTTTTAAGTCTTGGTTTATATATTGCTCTTTTTTTACAAGTTCAAAGAAAGATTTCGCAGTAGCATTAACATCATAAGTTGCATCATGAGCATCAGAAAATTTTTCACCAAATAGTATTTCATACAACTCAATTAACTTTGGCATTTTTAATCTTCCACCAATTCCTCCGCTTAGATTGCAAAACTGTTTTGAAATTTTTCCAGTATCTATTTTAATTTTATCTTCAAGGCAAGATTTGATTTTTTTTCTATAGTATTCTGCTCCAACAATATTTATATCAAAATCAATATTATGTCCTATTATATATTTAGATAACAATAAATCATTTTCAAATTCTTTTAAAACAAACTCTAAATTATGACCTTCTTTTAGCGCAATCTCTGTAGAAATTCCATGCACTTTTTCCGAATTATATGGTATAGTAAAACCTTGTGGCTTTATAATGTATGACTTATTTGATTTTAATTTTCCTTTATTATCATTGATTTGCCATGCTAGCTGAACTAATCTAGGCCAGTTGTCACTATCTGATAATGGGGCCTTATAATTTTTTGGTAATCCTGTTGTTTCTGAGTCAAAGGTTAAAAACATTTAATAATATTCTAATTATAAATTTTAATAATTTTTTTGTCTTTAAAATAATCCTCTGAATATATATTTTCTAAATTAAAAATTTCGAATTTATTATTTATTTTTATTAACTCTTTGTCAACATCTCCTCCTTTTAGAAGTAATATTTTACCATTTTTTTTTATAGACTTTTTTGACCACTTTAATATTTTGATAATACTAGACACCCCTCTACATATAATTAGATCACTTTTTATTGATATGTTTTCCATTCTCATGTTTATTAATTGAACATTTTTTAAACTTAAACTATTGACTATTGAATTTAGGGCCTTAATTTTTTTTTTGATTGAGTCAACAAGTATAAACTCATTTTTATCAAAAATAATTGACAAAGGAATACCAGGGAAACCTCCACCAGTTACTAAGTCAATTATTCTTATATTCTTTTCATAAATAAATTTTGTAAGGGATAATGAATGAATAATATGATTTAAATAAAAATTATCAAAATTTTTCCTGGAAATTAAATTTACATTTTTATTTAATTTTTTATATATGTCATATAATTTATTAATTTTCTCAAGTTTTGAGGTATTAATATCAGGAAAATATTTATTTAATAAATTAAAATATTTGTACATTTTAAATCTGATTTTTTTTATCCTTTAAAATTTGAAATAAAAGTTCTCTAGCTCTAAATAGCTGAGCCTTTATTGTACCTAAAGGTGCTTTTGTTTTTTTAGCAATTTCATTATAAGATAGTTCATCAAAATATCTGTACTTAACTAAATTTTCATATTTTTTTGGAAGTTTTGAAACAAATTTTCTTACTAATAAAACTTTTTGTTTGTGTATGGTTTCTTCACCAGGTGTTTTTTTTAAATCTTTTAAATCAATATCAACATTTTTTCCACGTCCATCTTTAAAAGTTGTATTTAAACTTGTTGTCTTCAATTTCTTTTTTCTAATATGATCTATAGTATTATTTTTAGCTAGTCTAAAAAGCCATGAGGAAAAAGTATAATCTTTTTTAAATTTATCTAATTTATTAAATGCTTTTGAAAAAGCTTCAATCGTAAGATCTTCAGCATCGTCTGAGTTTTTTGTCATTTTAAGTATAGTATAGAAAATGGAATTTTTATAATTAGACATTAACTCCGTATAGGCATTTTGATCATTAAATTCTATGGCTGCATCAATTAATTCAAAATCTCTTAACGCTTTTTTAGAAAATTTTCTTTTTTTATCCATTAATGGTTTTAATATTGGAGAATAATTTATAGTAATATTTAATGTTTTTCAAATTAATACATAGATCATCAAAATCAAATGCCAGAGCTGGTAAAATTTTTACAGATAGAGGTGTAATTAGAACACCAATATTTATGCCTGTCGGCACTTTGGGTACTGTTAAAGGTGTTCACCAAAAAGAACTTAATGATAATATAAAAGCTCAAATAATATTATCTAATACATATCATCTTTTTTTAAGACCTGGTATAGATGTATTATCAGATTCTGGTGGAATTCATAAATTTATTAATTGGAAAAAACCCATTTTAACTGATTCTGGAGGTTACCAGGTTTTTTCATTATCAAATAATTTTAAAATTAAAGAAGAAGGAGTTTATTTTTATTCACATATAGATGGATCAAAACATTTATTTTCTCCTGAATCAGTAATTAAAACACAAAATATTATAGGTTCTGATATTTGTATGGTGCTTGATGAGTGTCTGCCATATCCTTGTGATTATTCTTATGCTAAGACTTCTTTAGATCTGACTCATAATTGGTTGGATCGTTCTATAATTGAGTTCAATAAAAAGAATAAAGCTTACGACTATAATCAATTTTTATTTCCTATAGTTCAAGGTGGAACTTTTAAAGATTTGAGAGAAAAGTCAGCTGAGTATGTTAGTGAGAAGCAAATGGCAGGTAACGCAATAGGTGGATTATCAGTTGGTGAGCCTAAAGAAATAATTTATAATAATGTAGATATTGTTTGTAATATTTTGCCAGAGGATAAACCAAGATATTTAATGGGAGTTGGTACTCCAGAAAATATATTGGAGTGCATATCATTAGGAGTAGATATGTTTGATTGTGTTATGCCATCAAGAAACGGTAGAAATGGTATGTTATTTACTTCAGAGGGTTCTATTAATATTAAAAATAAGAAATGGGAGAGAGATTTTTCTCCAATTGATTCAAAGCTTGGCTATATGAGTGCTTATTATTCTAAGGCCTATCTAAGGCATCTTATTATAAATAAAGAAATATTAGGGTCTCAAATAGCAAGTGTTCATAATTTGTATTTTTACATGTGGCTTGTTAGGAAGGCAAGGAAACAAATAAAAAATGATACATTTCATTCATGGAAAGATAAAATGATTTTAAAATTAAATAATAAATTATAATTTGAATATTTTAAATAAATATATACTTAGGAAATTCCTGATAACTTTTCTATTTGTTGTAGGAATTATGATTTTAGTTGTTACCGTAATTGATTTCACTGAAAAAAATGATAAGTTTATAAAAAACAATATTTCATTCGATGAAATATTGTACTATTACTATGGATTTATACCTTATATAGTATCTCTTGTAACCCCAATTACAGCATTTATAGCTACAGTTTATGTTACAGCTCAACTTGCTATGAGAACTGAAATTATTGCTATTTTGTCTTCAGGTAAGAGTTTTCATTCAATAATGCTTTCATTTTTTTATGGTTCTTTAATTATTGCTTTGGTTAGTTTTCTATTAAATGGATGGGTAATTCCTCACTTAAATAAAGAGAGGGTAGCTTTCGAAATAATGTATATAAAAAGTCCTTATTTTTTCTCAGATAAAAATGTTCATTTTAAAATAGATGATAATACATATTTGTATTTGGAAAGATATGATAATAATATGGATATTGGATATAATATAACTCTGGAAAATTTTGATGGAATAAATTTAAAAAGCAAACTTTTTGCAAGACAAATGATTTGGGATAGAAGTAATGAACAATGGAGGTTAAAATCTTGGAGGAAAAGAGAATTTAACGAAATGGGCGAAACCATTAATGATGGTTTAGAGTTGGATACTATTTTACTTGTTAGCCCTTCAGATTTTGATAATAAATATGGTTTAAGTGAGACTCTTACAATGAGAGAATTAAATGAATTTATAAAATTACAAGAGTTAAGAGGGTCAGATGATATAAAATTTTATAAAATTGAAAAGTATATGAGATATGCACAGCCTTTTACGGTTATATTACTTGTTATTTTAGGAGTAATTATAGCCTCAAAGAAGACTAGACAAGGAACAGGTTATTTAATTGCTCTTGGATTTTCTTTTGCCTTTGCTTTCATTATATTTTTTGTTATGTCACGAGCCTTTGCTGAAAATGGATCATTAAATCCATTACTTGCAATTTGGCTTCCTAATATGATTTTTGGACTATTAACTTACTATTTGTATTTAATTGTTCCTAAATAAATTAAAAATATAATAATTCAATTTTGTTTTTGAAGACATCTACAACATCATCACCATCAACAACATCTCTAAGCATACTTTCTAAAGCTTCAGTATCTTGATACCTCAACATTATAGTAATATCAAGAATTTCAATTATTTGATCTATTGCTTCTTCTTTAGTGAGAGATTTTGATTTTATCTTATTTCTATAATATTTTGGTGTAATAATTTTTCTAACAGCAAAATATATAGGTTGTTTTTCTATTTTTATAAGAGTTGTGTTTCTCATTGGAGTAGGAGGATCCTCCCATTTATAAGACAGATCTATTAATTTAATTTTCCTAGCAACTTTAGTTCCAAGAAAATGTGGCTTAATATACTGGTGATCTTTTAGGATCTCTTCATCCAAACTAGATGCCATATAATCAAACTCTAGCTTTTGTGAGAAACTTATGTTGGAAAAAATTAATGATACTAAGATCAATAATGATTTTTTCATAGCAACAAAAATATTACTTTTTTAAAATATATCAATTAAAATCCATTCTATTTTATGATTATTCTTTTTTTAATAAGTCTAATGAAGGTAGAAATCCTTTAGAAATATATTCTAGTAATGCACCTCCTCCAGTAGAAATATGTGATATTTTATCTTTCCTTCCATTAATTTTTATTGATGCTACTGAATCTCCTCCACCAATAAGAGAAAATGCACCATTTTTTGTCGCATGAGATATAGCCTGTGCAA
>JAYZHZ010000040.1:0-13668 GCA_036166035.1 Bacteroidota bacterium | reverse complement strand
AATATTATTTTTTGATGATATAAAAGAAAATATTGAAAGCTGTGAAAATGTTGGAATGAAAGGGTATAAAGTATATAATATTTTAGATATGATGAGCTATTTGAAAAATTTACTTTAGTAATATTTTTTTAAAATAGTATTTATTTTCATGAACTATTCTAGCTAGATACATGCCTTTTTTGTTAGAGGAAATATCAAAATAATTAACATTATTAAAACTTTTGACAATTTTCCCACTTTCATCAATAATTTGGATGAAATCAATCTTTTTATTTATAAAATATTTTCCATTGCTAGGATTTGGAAAAATGGTAATTATTTCATCAAATACTTCTCTATTATTATTTGTTATAATATAGTTAGATTCTCCAAATACAGGTCTTATCATCAAACTGCCTTTTATCACATCATTCTTTTTCCAGTTTCCATCAGTCAAATAATATATTTTTTCTGAAGTATTATTATTCTTATCTAACCCTACAGCTAAAAAATTATTTTCAAATTGTTTAAATCCTATAAAAAAAGAATCTTTTACAATTATTGGGGTTTTTATTTCATAAAGATTGAATACTTTGTCATTATAATTTATTGAGGCATTTTGGCTGATAATTTTGTTATTACCATCATTTAGGTGATCATATGCTACTAATTCGATATTACCTGAATAATTCTCGTTAGTAGATTCAGGAAATAAAATTAAAAAATGTGTTAGTGTGTCTTCTTTTAATGTCTCAAATTTTACGACCACCTCTGAGTTTTTTTGATTCAAACCTGCTGCATATTCTGCCTCTCCGTCATCATATGAATAATAATTTGAAAACTTAATTCTTGATCTAGAGGAGTCATTTAATTTATAATTATTGTTATGAAATATTGTGTCACCTGACTCAATAAAAAATAATAAATCTAAGTTAACAGTATCCTTATCAGACTCATAATTTGATATTACAAATGGTTTGCTATTAATAGTTCTTCTTTCAAAACTGTTTAAAATAGGACTTAATTGTGTTTTTTCTTCAATATATAAATCAATACCAAGTTCATTGCTTTTCACACGAAATGAATAGTTTATAGGTTGAATGTTATTGTCAAAATTATTTATTTCCATATTAAGAGAATCTATAATTCCATCAGACATATCAAAATGTTTTATGGGTATTGATATATAATGATCGAATATTTTTTTTCCTTTATACGTTAAAGACCTGTCTAGAAATGTTGAATCATTAGAATCCCTATTACTATTTATATAGATATAATCTATAACCCAGCTATCAAATGGCCCTTCGGTATTTCCTTGATTAAAAAATTTAAATTTGAAATTATTATGAAGAAACTTTTCTTCAATGTTGATTATCTCAAATGTAAATTTATTTCCAGGAAAGTTTTCGTTTCCTCCATTCATAAACCATACAGTTTCCCACATCTCAGAATTAGAGTAAAATTGTAATTTTAATGTGTCTTCATAGTCTGGGTATTCACCGTTTATATTGAAGTTCCAAAAAAAACTAAAATATAATGAGTTGTCTGTTTTATATTCTTCTAACGTGATTATATCTGATGTTATAACGTCTGATTCTCCATAACCGTTGGAATGAAAATATGGTGTTCCATTGTTATCTATTCCATTAAATTCAATAACATTTATACTTGGAGAATTACTATTATAATAATCTTTAATTAATACATTCTCGTACTCACTCCATCTAGTATTGTTTATTTCATTGCTACCTGAAAAATCTTCCCAAAACGGGAGCTTAATCGTATCAAGACTATGATTTGAATTGTATATTCTATGGTTTTCAAGTTTTAGTATTTTAAAGTTTTGACTATAACATTTTGTTGTATAGAATAAATTGGGTATTAGTAAAAAGATTGATAGTTTAATTATTTGCATTAATTGAGTCTGATACAATCCATAAGTTCATTTTTCTACCAATTTTGACTTTAGTAGAATTTTTCGGTGATTGATTAAATACTTTGCCTGGATTTACTTTAGTTTTTTCATAAACTTCTTCACCTTTATCATTAAATGTTTTTAATTGTACAAAGCCACTATCTTCATATATTATTTTCCCTATTTTAAGACCCGACCCTATAATTGTAAATCTTGCTTCTTCTAAATCTAAACCGATTAAATCTGGAGCATCAAACATTTGATTTCCTAATCCATCACCTACATCTAAATCAATTATTGAACCTTTATCAACTAAATCATCTTGAGTGATTGAGTCACCATTAATATAAATTTTTAGAACGGCATTCATTGCCATATCAGGTACGTATTTAATTTCACCAAGCTTTAGATCATAACTTTTTAAAATTAATTGAGCATTTTTTACAGATCCATTAATTATGTTTGGCATCTTTATTTTTGGTGGTATTGAAGAATTCAACGTTAAATATATTTTTCTGTTTTCCTTTACTTTATCATTTTCAGATGGATTTTGTTGTAATACAGTAAATGGTGGGTGCGTAGAAGAATAAGAAGAATCAAATAAGACTTCATATCTTAAATCTCTATCTGCAAGAAATTCTTCAACTTCACCTAGTTCCATTCCTATCAAATTAGGTACAGAAATAGTATCACCGTGGTTAGTTTTGATCGGAAAATATATTTTAAAAATAATTAAAAATAAAGAGCTCATAAGAACAACCATTAAGAGTAAATTTTTTAAAGTATATATTAATTTATTGGTTATCATATTTAATCAATTACACTATTAAATAATTCATTTAAACTAATATTTGCTGCTTGAGCTTGTTGAGGTAATATACTTTCATTAGTTAGACCAGGATTTGTATTAATCTCTAAAAAATAAAACTTTCCATTTTTTAATATAAAATCAGACCTGGAAAATCCATTTAAATTTAGTTTCATATATATATCTATAGCAATTTTTTTAACGATTTTTTCTTCATTTTTATTGAGTTTTGCAGGAGTTATCTCATCTGATTCTCCTTTATATTTTGCATTAAAATCAAAAAACGTATTATGTGAAATTATTTCTGTTGGTGGTAGAGCAATAATTTTGTTTTGATATTTTATTACACCAACTGTAATTTCTCTTCCAACAATTTCTTCTTCAATTAAAGCCTCATTATCTTCATTAAAACAATTATTTAACGCTTTTATTATATTTTTTTGATTTGTTACTCTTGATATTCCAAAACTTGAACCTCCTTTATTAGGTTTTATAAATAATGGTAACTTTAATAGAGATAAAATATTATTTGTATCGATAGAATCATTTTTTTTGATAACTATAGATTTTGGAATATTTATTCCAAATTTTTCAACTGCATTTTTACACTTACTTTTATTAAACGTTAAACTAGCCTCTGATGAGTTTGAGGAAGTTTGTTTAATATTTAATGAATTGAGATAAGATTGAATTTCACCATTTTCACCTGGAATTCCATGAATAGTATTGAAAACTAAATCAAATTTTATACAATTATTTTCTTTTATAATTTGAAAAGTTCTTTTATCAACTTCATATTTTTTATTGTAATTGTCTATGTGATACCATTTTTCTTTAGTAATAATAACTCTAAAGAGATTTAATTTTTTTTCTTTTTTTAGTGTTTTATATACTACTTCTCCACTTTTGATAGAAATATCATATTCTGAGGAATATCCCCCCATTATTATGGCAACATTTTTTTTCATTCAATGAAAATTAATCAATTATAGTTAGAATTATAGCCAATAATAATTGTCTATTACATTTAATTTATACCATTTATGGCATTAATTCCATTAATTTCAGGTACTTGTTTTCTTATAGCTTCTTCAATACCAGCTTTAAGTGTCATGGATGACATAGGGCAAATTTCACAGGATCCTATTAATTCTAGGTTAACAATATTTTTATTATCAATAGAAATTATTTTTACGTCTCCTCCGTCTGAAATTAAATAGGGTCTTATCTCTTGTATTGCAACCTCAACTCTTTCTATTAAACTTTGTTCTGACATATTGTAAAAGTAATATTATTTAGAATTTATTTTTGTAATCTTATCTTTAATATTATGACAAATATTTTTAAATAATTTAGAACAATCATTATTTTTTAATATTATGGGATATCCATTATCTGAGCAATCAGCTATTTTTGAATCGATAGGAATATCTCCCAACATATCAATAGACATTTTTTTTGAAATTTCTTTTCCGCCATTCTTGCCAAATATGAAATGTTTTTTTCCCTTTTCTGTCTTAAAATGTGACATGTTTTGAATCAAACCCAAGATTGGAACTTTAGTGTTCTCTTGATTGAACATGGCTATTGCTTTTTCTGCATCTATTGTTGAAACTTTTTGTGGAGTTGTAACAATTATGCTACCTGAAACTGAAAAATTTTGGGACAAAGTTATATGTATATCACTTGTGCCAGGTGGTAGATCAACAATTAGATAGTCTAAATTTCCCCAATCAACATCTAGAATTAATTGTTTCATTGCTGAACTTGCCATAGGTCCTCTCCAGATAATTGCTTTTTCTTTTGGAATTAAAAGTCCCATTGATAAAAGTTTTATACCATATTGTTCAATAGGAATAATAATATTCTTCTCTCCAACTTTCTTATAAGTTGGTTGTTCATTTTCACAATTAAACATGATAGGAATAGATGGCCCAAATATGTCAGCATCAATTAAACCTACTTTTGCTCCAATTTTACTCAATCCTATTGCAATATTTGATGAGATAGTTGATTTACCAACACCACCTTTACCAGAAGTAATAGCAATTATATTTTTTATATTGTTAGTATTAAATTTTTTTATAACTGGTTTAGATTCAATTTTTTCATTATTTGAAGAAAACTTAATATCATATACAAGACTATTATCAATTTTATTTAAGTGAGTTAAGCAATTTCTTCTAATTACTTCTTTTAGTTTAAATCCTGGAGGGGACAAAATAATTTTGATAGAAATAAAATCTTTATTAATGGTAATATCTTTAATACTATTTAATGTTACTAAATCCTTTTTTTTATCTGGATCAATAACATTTGATAGTGCCTCAAAGATTTTCTTTTTGTTAATCATTTTATATTTCTCGCAATTTATTTAATTATAAAATTAAAAAAATAATAAATTCATCATATTTGTAAACTATGATTGAAGAAACTACAATTCAAGAAATCAAAGATAGGTCAGATATAGTAGAAGTGGTGAGTGATTTTGTTACTTTAAAGAGGTCAGGATCTAACTATAAAGCATTAAGTCCCTTTTCATCTGAAAAAACACCATCATTTTTTGTATCTCCTTCAAAGCAAATCTTCAAATGTTTTAGTACTGGTAAAGGAGGTGATGCAATTGAATTTTTGAAAGAAATAGATAGTATGACATATATTGAAGCAATAAAATATCTAGCTGAAAAATATGGTGTTGAAATTAATGAAAATGATGATGATTACAATTTTAATGATGAAAAAGAAAGTTTATTAATCGTTTTGAATAAATCTAAAAAATTCTTCATTGATAATTTGAGTACTGATGAAGGAAAAAGTATTGCACTTTCTTATTTAGAACATAGAAATATTGAAAATTCTATGATTAAAAAGTTTGAAATAGGCTATAGTCTTGATAAATGGGACTCTCTATTAAAATTTTTATTAAAAAATCAATTTACTGAAGATCAAATTCTAAAGGCTGGATTAATATTAGAAAATAATGAAAAGAAATATGATAGGTTTAGAAATAGAATAATTTTTCCAATTCATAATATAAGTGGTAAAGTAATAGCTTTTGGAGCAAGACAAATAAAAGAAGAAAAAAATCAGCCTAAATATCTTAATTCACCAGAGACTTCATTATATATAAAAAGTAATATTTTATATGGATTATACCATTCTAAAAACCAAATAAGAAAAGAAGATAATTGTTACTTAGTTGAAGGATATACTGATGTAATTTCATTATTTCAAATTGGTGTTGAAAATGTTGTTTCATCTTCAGGTACTTCATTAACGAATAATCAAATTAAACTTATCTCAAGGTACACAAAAAACATTACTATACTGTTTGATGGTGATAAAGCGGGATTAAATGCTTCACTTAGAGGTATGGACTTAATTTTAGAGAATGATTTGAATGTAAAAATTGTTTGTTTTCCTGAAAATGAAGATCCTGATAGCTATTCCAAAAAAGTTGGAAAAAATAAATTTTTGGAATACATACAATCAAACCAAACTGATCTTATAAATTTTAAAACACAACTTTTAAATTCTCATTATAAGGATGATCCAGTTAAAAAGTCGGAGATGATATTTGATATAGTAAGATCTATTTCAAAAATTCCAAATTCTATTAAAAGATCAGTATTCATCAAAGAAGCTAGCAATTCATTGAATATTAATGAGGAATCGCTAATCACAGAAATGAATAAGTTAATCATAAATGACCAAAAAGAATTCAAACCTATCTCAAGTTTAATTAAAGAAAAACCAAAAGATAAAAAACCAGTTGAAGAAATAAATAATGCTATAAATTTTCATGAAAAAGAATGTGTAAGGATGCTTGTAAATTATGGAACTACTGATTTTGAAGTGATTGGATTAAATAGGAAATCATTTATTGAGTATTTTCTTAATGAAATAGAAGATGTAGAGTTTAGGAATAAAAATTATATTAAAATAATAGATATTTTTAAGAAAGAATTTCAAAAAAATAATGTTATTGATATAAACCATTTTTTGACTGATGAATTTAAGGATATAAAAAATGATGTTATAGATTTATCAACTAACAAATATGAAATAAGTAAAAAATGGAAAAATAAGTTTAATATACATGTCTCAGATGAGACTGATACATTAAAGAAAAACACTTATACTAATATTCTTAGATTAAAGTTTAGACTTATTAAAAAAATGATTAAGGATAATTTAAAGAATTTAACCAATTCTTCTGATTCTAAAAATGAAGAGCAAACTATAAAAATTCATAATAAATTAAAATCTGTAGAGATTGAAATAGCAAAAAAACTTGGTAATGTAACGTCTATATGAAAAAAGAATTGAATAAAATTTCTGAAGCTATAGAAGCTATAAAAAATGGAGAGATAATAATAGTTGTTGATGATGAATCGAGAGAGAATGAGGGAGATTTCGTATGTGCTTCATCTGAGACTTCTCCAGAAATTATAAATTTTATGTCTAAAGAAGGCAGGGGTTTAATATGTTGTTCTTTAGAGTCTAAAAGATGTGAAGAACTTAATCTTGACCTAATGGTAGGAAAGAATACAGACTTATTTGGAACCTCATTTACAGTTTCAGTTGATCTGATTGGAAATGGAGTCACTACAGGAATTTCAGCATCAGATAGATCAAAAACTATTAGTGCTTTAGTTAATGAAAAAATTAATTCTACAAATTTTTCAAAACCTGGACACATTTTTCCTTTGAAAGCTATATCTGGTGGGGTATTAAGAAGAGCAGGACATACTGAGGCATCGGTTGATATTCCTAAGTTAGCTGGATTATATCCTTCAGGAGTGATTTGTGAAATACTTAATGAGGATGGAAGTATGGCTAGATTGAATGATTTATTTAAAGTAGCAGATAGACATAATTTAGTAATAATATCAATTAAAGATTTGATTAATTATAGACTTAAGAATGAGACTTTAATTGAAAAAAAAGATCAAATCAAATTACCAACTAAATTTGGAAATTTTGAGCTCATAGCGTTTGAACAAACAAATACTAATGAGGTACATATTGCTTTAAAGAAAGGAAAATGGCTGCAAGAAGAAGAAGTCCTAGTAAGAGTACATTCTTCATGCGTTACTGGTGATATACTTGGCTCACTCAAATGTGATTGTGGGTCTCAACTTAGCGAAGCATTAAGAATGATTGAAGAGAATGGAAAGGGATTATTGTTGTACATGAATCAGGAGGGGAGAGGGATAGGACTACTTAACAAATTAAAGGCTTATAAATTACAAGAAGAAGGTTTAGATACAGTTCAAGCTAATGAAAGATTGGGATTTAAAATGGATAATAGAGATTACGGTATTGGGGCACAAATTTTAAAATATCTTAAGATAAAAAGAATAAATCTTTTAACTAATAATCCTAAAAAGAGAGTCGGATTAATTGGATATGGTATGGAAATTGTAAAAAATACTAAAATAGAAATAGAACCTAATACGTTTAATAGAAAGTATCTCGAAACCAAAAGAGACAAAATGGGTCATGAAATATTGAAAAACAAATAATGATAGTATGAAAAAAATTTTATTGTTTTTTGTTTTTGTTTGTAATTATTCTTTCTCTCAACAAGTTCCAAGTGATTTATGGCATTCTGGTTTATTAGTAACAAATAATGGTGATACCATTAAAGGAAACTTAAAATATGATTTTGAAAATCAATTAATTCAATTAAAAAACGGAGAAACTCTTAAGGCATTTAATGTTAATAACCTTTTCTTCTTTGAAATTTATGATGAGACAATAAAAGATTATAGACAATTTTATTCTCTGATGTATGAAGTTGGTTTTGAATATAGTATTCCTGTTTTATTTGAAATGCTTATACAAGGCAAATTAAGTTTACTTCTAAGGGAAAGGATAGTAGCAGAATCATCTCAATCATCATATTTTCCTTCATATTATGCTTATGGTATGATGCCTTCATTTAGTTCTAATTATGGTTATGTAAATAAAGTTAAATATGATTACTTTTTTTTAGATGATGATGGTAAGATTATTAGATTCAAAGGAAAGAAAAAAGAATTGTATGATTTGATGAGTGATAAATATGATGATGTAAAAGAATATGTATCAAAACATAGAATCAATCTAAAAAAAATGACTGATCTTGCTAGGATTGTTAATTACTATAACAAAATTTAATATATGAAAAAACCTCTTATTTTAGTAACTAATGATGATGGTATTGATGCAAAAGGAATACGTTTTTTAGTTTCAATTATGTCTGAATTTGGTGAAGTTGTAGTCGTTGCGCCAGATAGTCCACAATCAGGTATGGGCCATGCTATTACAGTAGGAGATAAACTTAGACTAGTTAAGTCCGATTTATTTGGAGATATCCAATCTTTTAAATGTAGTGGTACACCTGCAGATTGTGTCAAAATTGCAAAGCATTATATTCTTAAAAATAGAAAAATTAACCTAATAACAAGTGGGATAAACCATGGAAGTAACTCTTCAATTAGTGTGCTATATTCAGGTACTATGTCTGCAGCAATAGAGGGAGCAATAGAGAACACTCCATCTATTGGATTTTCTTTATGTGATTATGATCCAAATGCATATTTAAAACACACAAAACCATATATAAAAAAAATTGTTAAAAATGCTTTGGTTAATGGAATACCTGAATCAATTGCATTAAATGTAAATATTCCATCTATTTCTAATGAGGACATTAAAGGTTTTAAAGTATGCAAACAAGCTAATGCAATTTGGGAAGAGACATTTGATAAAAGATTTGATCCTTATGGGAGAGAATATTACTGGATGGTTGGTAACTTTGTAAATCACGATAAAGGAAATGATAATGATGAGTGGGCAATTAAAAATAATTATGTTTCAATAGTACCCTGTAAATTTGATCTTAGTTCTAAGAAGGGGGCTGATTATTTAAATGATAATTGGAAAATCTAAGGATCAATATCTAATGTTATTAGATGTTTTTTATAGTTTTTCAGTTTTTTTATTTTTTCTATTTTATTAAGAATCTTAAGTTTATTTAGCTTTAGATTATTGTCTTCTTTTAATTTTAAAATAATCTGATATTTTGTTCTTTTTTTGTTATTCTTTATCCCAAAATTTGAAATTTTGATAGATTTCAATGTGTTTTTTAGTTGATTGTATATTTTGTTTCCATTTTTATTCAATTCATTTTCATTGCTACCAATAATTTCAATATTTATTATCCTATAGAATGGAGAAAATTCAAATATTTTTCTTTCACTAATTTCATTATTAATAAATTTATCATAATTCAAATTAATGCAATCTTGTAATGTTTCATCTTGAGATCCTCCAATCTGAATAATTAATTTTCTGTTTTTTTTCAAACTTACTTTTTGGATTAATTTAAATATAATTTGAAAATATTTTTCATTAGACTTAAAGTCAGTCATACCAGAAATTTTATCAGGATCAATTAAAACAGTAAGATTATTATTAACAGAGTTTAAGTTTCCAATTATTGAGTGACTTCCAACTATTATATCATAGTCATTTATTTTTTTTATCAGATCGATAGTTTTTTTTCTTGATTCTAATATTTTTTTTGTAAAACTTAGAATATTATAGTCAGAATTAAATTTAGATAGAGAATATTTAATTTTTGAGATATTTGATACAAAAGGGGTAAAAATTATAGATTTTTCATTCTTCTTGTAATTATTGTTTACTACTTCATAAATTTCATCGCTAATTATTCCTTTTATTTTTTCTTTAATTTTTTTTTTCGAATCTGTTAATTATATTAATATTAGCTAAGTTAGTTTTTAAGTTATGTTTTTTAATATTATTAATATATTCATATTTCTTTTTTTTAACATTGAAAAGAGATTCTATAGATGGGGTATCACTTATTAGATGAGTTTCACATTTATGAATTTTTGATAGCATTACACAACAATCTCTAGCATTATATCTTAGTATTCTATCACTTTCTTTATATAAATGATCGTGTTCATCAATAACTATTATTTTAGAAATAAAATTAAAAGGAAGAAATATTGCTGATTTAACTCCTACAATGATATTATTATTAGATTTAAAAACATTTTTCCATATCTTTTGTTTTCCCTTATCTGATATTTTTGAGTTGTATAATGAACACTTTTCTTTAAATATTTTTTTTAATGAATAAAAAATTTCAAATGAACACAAAATATTTGGGGCTAAAACCAAATATTGAAAATTATTTTTTTTATCAAACTTGATTTCTTTTCTTAAGTACTTTAAATAATTATCAGAGAATTCAACAATTAACTTTGGTTTGTAATTTCGAGTAGTAATATTATTATTTATTAAATGATTTCCAGAATCAACTATATTCAAAATTTTATTAGGAATTATAGAATGAAATATTTTTGGTAAGCTAATTAGATAATATTCACTTATCCATTTAAAAAATTTAATTTGTTTTGATGAAAATATTCCAATTTCATTTTCTATAGATAATATATTTTTTACTAAATAGGTAGTTTTTTTTTTATATCCATTTGATATGGTTACTGCATTAATTTCCTCGTTATTATGTCCAAAAGGAACTTTAACTATAGATCCTATTTTTAAATTTTTGGGACTTTTGTAAGTATAACTTTTATTAAGAGGAAGACTTACTATAACATCAATTAATAATGATTCTGCCATATAAATATGAAAGATTCAATATAATAAATGTTTAATTGATTATTTGAAAAGTTTATTTCTTTTTAGATGAACTTTTCTTACTATCTGTTGAAGTTTTTGAATTTGATTCAGCTGACTTTTTTACTTTCTTATTTTTTGTTTTTTCTTCTTCTTTTACTGTCTTATTTTTTGTTTTTTCTTCTTTTTCTGCCTTCTTTTTTGATTCTTCTTTAGTGCTTGACTTAACTTTTTTGCTCTCAATTGATCCAGTTACATTTATTTTAATATCATGTGTTATGTCTTTATGTATTTTGAGACTTACATCATATTTACCTAATGAATTAACCTTATTTTGTATGTATATGTTTTTTTTATGAATTTCAAACCCCTTCTCTAGAAGTAATTTTGAAATTTGTGCTGTTGTTACTGATCCAAAAATTTTATCTTCAACTCCAGTTTTAACTTTTATTTCTAAAACTAGTTCTCCAATATTTTTTGCTGTTTTATTGGCATTTTTTATTGATTCTTCTTGTTTCTTAACTGTTTGCTTTAAATTTTCTTCTAAAATCTTTGAGTTTGATTTGTTTGCTATTACACCAAATCCTTTAGGAATAATATAATTTCTCCCGTATCCGTTCTTAACTTTTACTATTTCATCTTTGAATCCCAGACCAGGTACGTCTTGTAATAAGATAATGTTCATATTATTGAGTATCAGTTGTATAAGGCATTAATGCTAAATGTCTTGCTCTTTTGATTGCTTGAGCGACCTTTTTTTGATATTTTAGGCTTGTTCCAGTAATCCTTCTGGGTAAAATTTTTCCTTGATCATTTACGAATTGTTTTAAGAATGAAGGATCTTTGTAATCAATATATTTAATTCCACTCTTTTTAAACCTACAAAACTTTTTATTTTTATTAGATCTGTCTATAGCCTCGTTTTGTAACGCTGAATTGAATTGTTTTCTCATTTCTTTTTCTTTTTATTAAATTCCCCCTTTGCTCTTCTTGCATTAAATTCAATGCCATCTTTACAAAGAGAGACAGTTAAATATCTTAATATACTTCTGTCTCTTTTAAGATCAGTTTCAATTGTTTTTATTATGTTTATATTGTTTGATTCATATTGAAAAAGATGAAAAAAACCAGATTTTTTATTGTTTATTGAATAAGAAAGCTCTTTAAATCCAAGACTTTCATTACAGATAAATTTAGCCTTAAGTGACTCTAATTTTTTTTTGTATTTCTTAACAGTATCCTCTACCTGTTTTTCAGATAGAACGGGATTTATAATGAATACTGTTTCATAATTGTTATTCATATAATTTCCTTAAATGCGTTGCAAAACTAATATTTTGAAATTAAAAAAATAATTATTTGACTAAAAATTCGCTAGTTCCAATTATATAATCTCTTGTGTACAAAACAACTTTATGGACTCCTCTATTAAAGTCCTCATTTTTTTCGTAATCTAAGCTTATTTTTTTTTCAAATCTATCAACTAAAATCTCTTCTTTAATTGTATAGAATAATTCTCTATTCTCAAAAGTAAATGAACCAGAGCCTTTAGAAATATCAAAAAAAACATCTCCAGATGGTTTCTCAACTCTTATATAGATGTCTAACACTTCAATTTTTGCTAACTCATTTTCAGCTAGTGTAAAATCTATTCTTATTTTAGATAAAGATCTGTTTTTAAAACTTTTTACTTTTGTTGACCCATTTCTAAAAACACCTATAATTTCAATATCTTTTAATTCCAGTCTTGCTGCAACTTTTATTTTTTCTTCTAAAAGTTGATTAGACTCATTTATATTTGAAATTGTACTATTTAGATTATTTATTTCAACTTTTTGCTCCTTATTTTCTTCATATAATTGTTCATTCAATTTTTTTAATCTTTCAATTTCTTCATCTTGAGCTAATAATAATTCTGTGTACCCCTCAACTTTTCCCTGAAGTCTATTTATTTGAGAATATGCTCTAGTTCTAAACTCTCTTTTTTCAATTTCTATAGTTTCTTTTAGTATTAGTAAAGAATCTATTTCTCCACCAAGTTGAGAAATTGTTAGAATTTTATCATTTAATAAGTTTGATATTGAATCTAGTTCTAAGTAAACATCTTGTAATTCATTTTCTTGCTTAATTCTTAACTTTTCAGACTTGTCATTCTGATATATGTAAAAAACTAAAGAAATAAGAAAAATTAAAGTTAATGATGTTAAAATGAATATTATTTTTTTTTCTTTCATTCAGATTATAAATTGTATACAAAACTAAATAAATAGTATTGAAGGTAAAAATCGAGGAATCTTGG
>JAYZHZ010000039.1:0-2890 GCA_036166035.1 Bacteroidota bacterium | reverse complement strand
CAGAGCCCTAAAGAGAAATCAGATACAGTTACTATTCTTGAAAAAGTAGGACATTTTTTAGATGAGGAAAACAGTAAAATTTACAATAAATATTCAAAAACAATAAAAAGAAAAGAAATATCAAATAAAATCGAAGATGAAATAGATCTTAAAATTGTATTAGAAAATTCTTTCAAAGACTTTGATGGAGGATATGCTCTTGCTGGACTAGTTGGTCATGGCTCATCATTTATTGCTAGAGATCCATCAGGTATAAGACCACTTTATTACTATGTGAATGATGAAATTGTTGTTGCTACAAGTGAGAGACCACCCATAAAGACTGCTTTTCAATGTGAATTTTCAGAAATTAATGAAGTCGACCCTGGTCATGCACTAATTGTCAATAAAGATGGAAGTTACTCAATTAAGAAATTTATTGATACAAAAGACAAAAAAGCATGCTCTTTTGAAAGAATTTATTTTTCCAGAGGGAATGATCCAGATATATATAGTGAGAGAAAAAAACTTGGTAAATTTCTAGTTCCTCAGATATTAGATGCCATACAAGATGATATAAAAAATACAATTTTTTCATATATTCCTAATACAGCGGAAACCTGTTTTTATGGTATGATTGAAGGGTTAAAAGATTATGTAGTTGATAAAAAAAAGAAGAGATTTATAGATAATAAATCTTTCAATGGATCAGAAAATGATCTTATTTCTCTCAAAATTAGAATGGAAAAACTTATAAGCAAAGATGTGAAAATGAGAACATTTATAACAGATGATAATAGTAGGAATGAATTAGTTTCAAATGTTTATGATACAACATATGGAATCGTTAAACCTAATAAAGATTCTATAGTAGTAGTAGATGATTCTATAGTTAGGGGAACAACATTAGAAAAAAGTATTTTAACTCTTATCTCTAATTTAGATGCTAAAAAAGTAATATTTGTTTCTTCATCTCCCCAAATAAGATATCCAGATTGTTATGGCATAGATATGAGTAAAATGCATCAGTTTGTAGCATTTAGAGGGCTTATTCATTTATTAGAAATTAATAAAGCTGGCAAAAAAATAAAAGAAATATATAATAAGTGTGAGAAATCAATGTTAGAATCGGAGCCAAAAAATCATGTAAAGGAATTATATGATATGTTTAATTATGAAGAGATTTCAAAATCAATATCTGATATTGTTAAACCAAAAAAATTTACTTCGGAACTTCATATAATTTACCAAAAAATTGAAAACTTAAATCGAGCATGTCCAAATAATTTAGGAGATTGGTATTTTACAGGAAATTATCCAACCCATGGAGGAAATAAAGTAGCTAATAGAGCTTTTATGAATTATTGTGATGGTATAAAGAAGAGAGCATATTAAACAGAAAAACTTTCTCCACAGCCGCAAGTTCTAGTAGCATTTGGATTTTTAAACTGAAACCCTTTGCCATTAAGCCCGTCACTAAAGTCCAACTCTGTACCTAAAACATAAAATAAACTTTTTTTGTCAACAATAATTTTTGTGCCATTATCTTCAAAAGTTTGATCTTGGTCAGAAATATTATTATCAAACTTTAGATCATATAATAACCCTGAACAGCCACCACCCTTAACTTTTACTCTTATGTCGAAGTCAAGAGGATAGTTTTCTGATTTCCTTAATTCTTTAAGTTTTATCGCTGCCTTGTCAGTAATTTTAATCATATTACTTTTATTGATTGCAAAGTTATATATTAAACAAAATTAATTATAATATTTAATAATGAATAATAGTGAAATTAATGAGTTAGAAGAATTTGGATTAATTAAACGAATTAGTTCAAAATTTAATAATAAGAGAAAATCAACAATAATTGGAATAGGTGATGATTCAGCTGTTATAAACCCTCAAAATAAATTAATGTTGCTATCATCAGATATGTTAATTGAAGGAATACATTTTGATTTATCTTATTCTCCTTTAAAACACTTAGGTTATAAATCTGTTATTGTAAATCTTTCAGATATATATGCTATGAATGCAGAACCAAAACAAATAGTTTTAAACTTAGCTATAAGTAATAAATTTACAGTAGATGCAATTGATGAATTTTATAAAGGTGTTTCAATTGCTTGCGAAGAGTATTCAGTTGATTTAGTTGGTGGTGATACTACATCTTCTGTTTCCGGACTAACAATATCATGTACAGCAGTAGGGTATGCTTATAATGATGAAATTACCAAACGAGATGGTGCTAAAAGTAACGATATAATATGTGTTACAGGGGATTTGGGTAGATCATTTCTTGGTTTAAAAATATTACAAAGAGAAAAAAAAAAATTTCTAAAAAATCCTAAGTTTCAACCTTCATTAGAAAAATATAAGGATATTATTGAAAAACAATTAAGACCTCTAGCTAGAAAAGATATATTTGATTTTTTGAAAAATAAAAAAATAAAACCAAACTCAATGATAGATATATCTGATGGCTTAACTTCAGAATTAATACATATTTCAGAAGCATCAAATTTAGGTTTTAAAATTTTTGAAAATAAAATTCCAATAAGTAATGAATTGAAGAATATTTCTAAAGAATTTAAAATAAATTTTCTTTCATCTGCTCTCAATGGAGGAGAAGAGTACGAGCTTCTATTTTCATTATCTCCAGAAAAATTTGAAAAAATAAAAAATGAAAAAATTGATATATTTCCAATTGGATTTTTTACAGATAATAAAAAATATGTTATTGTTAATAAAAATGATAATGAGATGGAAATTAAATCAAAGGGGTGGAATCATTTTAGCTGATAATCTTAGTTACATAGCAATCATATTCTAAATCATTTTTTGAAATATTTTTCTCATTAAATATTCCATAAATGCATGATCCGCTTCCAGTTAAACTTACATATTTAGC
>JAYZHZ010000038.1:0-9791 GCA_036166035.1 Bacteroidota bacterium | reverse complement strand
TATAGGAAGAATGGAAACACTCAAATATTTATATTACCTGTTGAAGGTGGAACTCCTAGGCAAGTTAGCAATATTGAAAAAAATGCAAACTCTCCCATTTGGTTAGATAAGAATAGGGTTCTTTTTTCAGCAAATCTTCATGATAATTCTGACTTTGAACCAAACAACTCCGAGATATATCTTCTAAATATCAGGACTGGAGATGTGTCTCAACTAACGAGAAGATTTGGACCTGATTTTTCTCCAGTAGTTTCTCCTGATAAAACTAAGATTGCATTTCTTGGCTATGATGATAAATTTCTTGGTTACCAACAAAACTCACTATATGTGATGGACCCTGATGGCGATAATGTTAAAATGATTTCTAAAGATTTTGATAGAAATATTCAAAATATTACGTGGAGTGGTGATGGAAAAGGATTATTCTTTCAATATGATAGTGAGGGTATGACAAGAATAGCTTATATGTCCTTGAGTGGTAAGGTGAAAGATATCGTAAATGAGTTAGGAGGTCTGTCGTTGGGCAGACCATACAGTGGAGCTTCTCACTCTATGTCTAAAAGTGGTAGATATGCTTTTACATATGGAAATGTTTATAATCCATCGGATCTTGCTTCGGGATACAATGGCTCAAAAAATAGACTTACAGATTTAAATAAGGATTTGTTTGATTACAAGAAACTTGGAAAAGTAGAGGAAGTATGGTATGAATCAACTTTTGATGGTAGAAAAGTGCAGGGATGGTTAGTTTATCCTCCCAACTTTGACTCTTCAAAAAAGTATCCTCTTATCCTTGAGATTCATGGTGGGCCGTTTACTAACTATGGCTTTAGATTTTCAGCAGAAGTACAACTTTTTGCAAGTAAGGGATATTTTGTTCTTTACACTAACCCAAGAGGTAGTACAAGCTATGGTAAGGATTTTGCTAATCTTATACACCATAATTATCCAAGTCAGGATTATGATGATCTCATGTCAGGAGTTGATTACGTTCTTGAGAAAGATTATATCGATAGCGATAACTTATTTGTTACGGGAGGTAGTGGTGGTGGAGTTTTAACATCTTGGGTTGTTGGTAAAACAGATAGGTTCAATGCTGCAGTTGTCGCAAAGCCAGTTATAAACTGGTATAGTTTTGTTCTATATGCAGACAATATTTCATTTTTCTATAAGTATTGGTTTTCTGGAATGCCTTGGGATAATCTTGAAGAATATATGAAAAGGTCACCAATATCATATGTTGGAAATGTAAAGACACCTACAATGCTTCTTACGGGGGAAGATGATTATAGAACACCCATGGCAGAAAGTGAGCAGTTTTATGCTGGATTAAAGCTTAATAAAGTAGAATCTATGCTAGTGAGAATTCCTGGTGCTAGCCATGGAATAGCAGCAAAGCCAAGTAATTTAATTGCAAAAGTTAATGCTATTACAGCTTGGTTTGATAAATATAGAAAATAGAATTACTTCAATTTAACGGCAGTACCATAGGCTAGAAGCTCAGATGCACCTGCCATCATTACTGATGTTTGAAATCTGATACATACTACGGCATCAGCACCCAAGTTTTTTGCATCTTCAATCATTCTTTGAAGTGCTTGCTCTCTTGCGTCTGCCTGTAGTCTTGTGTACTCGGCAACTTCACCGCCCACAAGATTTTTAAACGCAGCCATGATGTCTTTTCCTACATTTCTGGTTCTGACAGTACTTCCTCTAGCTATTCCTAACGAAGAGTCTATGATAGATCCTGGAATGTCATTTGTTGTTGATAATCTCATTTTATTTATTTTTATAAATATAGATAAAATCTAAATTAATCTTTCATAAACCTTTTTTTTAGAAAGATTTTCTTTTATAAATTTGCGTTCATTATGATTCGGGGTGTAGCGTAGCCCGGTTATCGCGCCTCGTTTGGGACGAGGAGGTCGCAGGTTCGAATCCTGCCACCCCGACATCAATTTTTTTCTCTCCCTAAATAGTTTTATCTTGATTCACTTATTTAATTAAACCCAAATCTATGAGAATCATACTTTTACTCCTTTTTGTTGCATTTTCTCTTAATGCTCAGAAGAAAGCAAATTTTAAAGCAGCTGAAAAATTTAGTCAAGATAATTTAAGCAAGATGTTAAAGAGTACATCTGTCTCTCCCAAGTGGTTTGAGGAAAGTGATAAATTTTGGTACTCATACACAACAACATCCGGAAAGAATTATTATGTAGTTGATCCTAATAGGAGAACCAAATCAAAACTTTTTGATAATCTTCAGTTTGCTTCTAATTTAAGTGAGCTTACAAGGAAGCCTGTAAATCATAAAAATCTCGAACTTGATGGGCTTGAGCTTAAAAAAGATAATAGAACTCTAGTGTTTAATATTGATAGTATTGAATATAAGTATGATATAATTAATAAAACTTTAAAAAGAGGAGACACTATTCCTAAAGAAGATGAAAATGATTGGGCAAATTATTCTCCAGATTCAACATATATAGTTTTTTCTAAGAATCATAACCTCTACCTCATGGAAGTTGGAGATGAAGATAGTGTTGAAATACAATTGTCTGAGGATGGAGAGAGGTGGTTCTCCTACCAGTGGAAACATGGTGATACTACTTCCGATAAAAGGATGAGAGCAAGAGCGAGATGGTTTAAAGATTCAAAAAAAATATATTCTAATAGATCAGATTCAAGGAAAGTTGATGAGCTTTTTGTTATTAATACTCTTAAAGAGCCACGTCCTGAACTCGAAGTTTATAAGTATGCGATGCCTGGTGAAATGAATGTTCCACAGGAAATTCTCGAGATTTTCGATGTTTCATCTAGGTCTAGAATTACTGTTGAAGAGGATAAATATGTTGATCAGACCATCTCACTTTATCTAACAAAGGAGAAGTCTGATAGATTATATATGGTTAGGCTTAATAGGACTAGCGATACTTTAGATGTTTCGTATATAAACACATCTGATGGATCTATAAAATTTTTGTTTGAGGATGTTAATCATCCTTACCATAACTGGAATTACAGACAGCTTGCTGTGCTTGATGAAGGTAAGGAATTAATCTATTGGTCTGAGAAAAATGGTTGGGGGCAATTGTATTTATATGATGGTAATACTGGTAGATTAAAAAATAAGATTACAAATGGTGGTTACTTTATCACCGGAAGAATTCAGGACATAGATACTTTAGGTAGAAAGGTTTACTATCAGGCTTTTGGTAGGGAGAGAGATGTAGATCCTTACTATAGTATGATTTATAGCTCAAACTTTGATGGTTCTGGTATGAAATTACTTACTAGAGAAAAGTTTAACCATAGGGTTAACTTTTCTGAGTCAAGTAAATACTTTATAGACAATTATTCCGCTGTAGATAATGTGCCAACCTCTGTGTTAAGGGATGTTTCTGGTAATATTATTATGAAACTAGAAGAGGCTGATCTTAGCCTTCTTTATCATGCTGGATGGAAAATGCCAGAAAGGTTTAAAGTGAAGGCAGACGATGGCATTACTGATCTTTATGGAGTTATGTATAAACCTTTTGATTTTGATCCAAACAAAAAGTACCCGATAATCTCTTATGTTTACCCCGGTCCTCAGGTTGAATCCTTCAGAAATGATTTTACGATATCTGGAAGATATAACACAGCGCTCGCTCAGCTCGGTTTTATAGTTGTGAGTATGGGTCATAGGGGAGGTAGTCCGATGAGGTCTAAGTATTACCATACCTTTGGTTATCAAAACCTGAGGGACTATGCTCTAGCTGATGACAAAAGATCACTCGAACAATTAGCTGAGAGGCATCCGTGGATAGATCTTGATAAGGTTGGAATTTTTGGTCACTCTGGTGGTGGATTTATGTCTACAGCTGCTCTCTTGTCTTATCCTGATTTTTACGATGTTGCCTGCTCGTCTGCTGGTAATCATGACAACAACATATATAATAAGTGGTGGAGCGAGACGCATAATGGTGTTGAGGCTATTTATAAGAAGAAGAAAGATGATGATGGTAATGAGATAGAAGAGCTCTCATGGGACGCAAAAATTAAGACTAATCAGTCTCTTGCTAAGAATTTGAAAGGGTATCTTCTGCTCACACATGGGAATATAGATAATAACGTGCATCCTACTAACTCAATGAGGGTCGCGGACGAACTTATAAAGGCTGGAAAGAGGTTTGATATGATGATATTTCCTGGAAAAAGACATGGGTATGGAAGCTTTAGATCATATTATGAAAAGATGATGTGGTATTATTTTTCTGAACATCTACTTGGTGATTATAGGAACAACGTAGATATTAATTTACCCGATTCAGGTAACTAAAAAAAGTATTTAATACTAGAATAATTAGTATTTACTAAAATAATTAGTATTTTTAACTCCTTTTGAAATATTCAAATTGAGTTAGATATGAAAGCAACACAACCTTCACTGGAGAATATAGATACCTTTAATAATATACCATTTTACTCACAATCTGTCGCCGCGGGTTTTCCGTCTCCTGCAGATGATTTTCTCGAATTTGATTTGTCTTTAGATAAGAAATTAATAAAGCACCCGAGCGCGACTTTCTTTGTAAGGGTTAGTGGTACTTCTATGATAAATGCAAAAATTTTTGATGGCAGTATTCTCCTTGTAGATAAGGCAGAGAAAATTAAAAATGATGATATTGTTCTCGCTGTCATTGACGGATGTTTTACGGTAAAGAGATATAGAAAGGTTGGTGATAGTGTTTTTTTATATCCAGAAAATAAACTTTTGAGACCAATTAAAATTGTAGAGGGATCGGAGTCTTACATATGGGGTAAGATTATGTGGTCTTTTAATAGAATAGGATGATAGCTCTTGTTGACTGTAATAATTTCTATGTCTCCTGTGAGAGAGTTTTCAGGCCTTATTTAGAGAAAAAACCTATTGCCGTATTATCAAATAATGATGGTTGTGTTATAGCCAGGTCTAATGAATCAAAATCTCTTGGTTTAAAAATGGGAGAACCAATTTTTAAGAAAAGAGATCTTGTTAATAAGCATAATATCAAGTTGTTTTCATCAAATTTTGCATTATATGGTGATCTTTCTAAGAGAGTATTTGATATTATTGCAAGGGGTGTTCCTTCGTATGAAATATATTCTATAGACGAGGCATTTTTAGATTTTAGCGGTATAAAAGACCCCTATAATTTCGCGCTTTATTTGAAAAAAAAAATAAAGAGATGGACTGGTATACCAATATCTATAGGGATATCATATACGAAGACTCTCTCCAAAGTTGCTAGTCGTATTGCTAAGAAATCTGAAGAAGGTGTGTGTTACCTTAACGATAAGAATAAGATCAATCACATTTTACGTTCACTACCTTTAGATGATATCTGGGGTGTTGGAATGAGGTCTGCTATAAAGCTAAAAAAATACAGAATTCATACAGCAAAAGATCTCATAGAGTGTGATGAGACATGGGTTAGGAGAGTAATGAATGTAGGTGGTCTTAGGATGGTACGAGAGCTTAAATGTATTCCTCATTTCAGTCTGGATAATGGAATAAATATGAAAAAGAGTATACGTACGTCTAGGTCTTTCTCTGTTGAAATTACAGACTACTCTCGAATGTCTGAATATATCAGCATGTTTGCATCTAGATGTTCTGAAAAGTTGCGTCTGGAGAATGCTTGTGCTAGTTCTATAAGTATATTTATGTACACGAATAGATTTAAACCGAAGAATCATCAACATTCTGGATATATTTCTATGGATTTTCAAACTGCAACAAGCGATACAATAACAATTACTAAGCTTGCAATAAAGTGTCTAGAAAAAATATATAGATACGGATGTTCATACAAGAAAGCTGGTGTGACACTTTCAGGTATAGTTCCCAGAGACCAGGTGCAATTGAATCTATTTGACCATAGAGATATGAAGAAGTCAGATAATCTTATGAGAACACTAGATATAATAAATGGTAAGATGGGTAGGGACATATTAAAACTCAGCTCCTTGGGAATTAACAATAATTGGAAGATGGGTAAGGAGAGGTTATCTCCGTGTTATACGACACGGTGGTCAGATATACTTAAAGTCAGAGTATAGTCGGAAATACGGCTTTTCTCTCTTTTGGGTAATCAGGAAATTTTTTCTTATACCATTTGTGGTGAGAAAGAGACCTAGGAACAAGATTAAAAAATGTCCATAGGAAAAATGCAAGGCCCGCGACACTCCACGTCATGATTGCAAAACCAAGCCACTCAAGAATCTCTCCAAAGAAATTAGGACAAGAAACGTATTTAAAGAATCCTTTTTTGGGAATTACGTATCCTTTCTCATTGTCTTTCCTTAGGCTAATTAAGTAAGAATCAGACTTGTTATTAATGTAGAATCCAATTACAAAAAGTGATATACCAATCACAAACTCAGGTGTTGATAACCAAGATATGGAATAGTCATAGCGCATGCTAGAAAAATATATTCCATTCACAAGACCATTTATTACGTTAAACAAAAAAGCAAGAAGGGCAATAATAAGCGGCATTTTCTTTAATTTAGTTTTAATCCTTAGGGGGAAAATCACACTTCTATTGAAGTAATGAATAATCCATAATACTATAAATAATTTCGTGATATCTGAAACTGGATTTTCACTTGTAAATACTATGAATGGACATAATATAAGAGCAGGAAGTTCCATGATTATCCATGCAATTTTATTATCAACAAGAGGTCCCCAGTTATTCGAAGTGTGTCTGCCATAGGGTGCACCATATTTTAATATGAAAGGGAATGAAATGGCCCCAATAATTATCCAGCTGTAGACGAAAATATAATAGTTATCCATCAATGCAATCTTTTATAGTCTTGTCTAGAGAACTGATTTTAAGGTTTAGTACACTCTTAGATTTTGAATTATCAACCATTTTAGGAAAAGTTAAAAGATTTTCTATTGCCTCTTTTGAAAGGTTTTCTAAACCTGGTACTATTTTACCATTAATTTTTGCTGCTTTTTTTAAAAAACTTACTGGGAAAAGCGATAGTAATGGAAGCATCATTTTGACAAAGTAGACGGGAAAAATAATCATTTTGGAGGTGTTTTTCTGTAGTTTTCTTATCGATTTGATTATATCTTTGAATTCTCTCCACTCGCCAGTTACAAGATAACACTCCTTATCTTTTCCTGTTGAAATAGATGAGTAAATACATTCACATAAATCTTCTACGTCAATTATGTTTGCTCCTGCATCAATATAGAATGGCATCTTATTTTTATAAATGCTTCTAAGTACATTCCCAAACATTGATGGTTTAAAGTCATTCTTTCCAATAATTCCTGATGGGTTGATAGAAATTGTTTCAATTTCTCTATTATTAAGTACTAGATCTTGAGCTAGAGCTTTTGTTAGATCATAACTATTTCCTTTTTTTACAAGTTCTCTGCTTTCGTTAAGAATTTGATTGCTTGGGGATCTATTAAACGCATTGATTGAGCTTATATAGATAAATTTCTTCACTTTTTTGTTAATAGAAGATTGCAAGACATTTTCAGTTCCCGTATAATTAACATTATAAACATCTTCATATGAATCAAAACCTATTGAAAGCATAGCTGCAGAGTGAACAATAACATCACATCCCTCACAAAAATCTTCAAGTACTTCCAAATCATTTAAATCTCCATAAAATCTTTTAGCATTGATCCTATCTAGGTAATCAGCATCTTTTCTTATCAGAATATTTAATTCATCACCATTAGTCTGAGCTAATTCACAAAAATTAAATCCAACGAGTCCTGACGCTCCTGTTACTCCTATTTTCATTTTTTGATGTATTTACTAAAAGTTGAATTTACTTTAATTTCTATCTCTTCAGCAATATTTTGAAAAAGTAGTCTTGGGATTTTTATCTTATAATCATTTAAAATGACTTTAAATTCAGTATCTATTATTATGCTATCTTCTTTATATGATATTGATAATGGTATTGAGATATCGTTAGTAATGCCATGCATTGATAGAGTACCAGTTGCAATATTTTCCTGTATTTTTCCTCTGAAAATGCTTTCAGGATATTTGTCAGTTTCTAGATAACTATCATTAAAATGTTTTTGCATAAGCTTATTTGTAAATTCAAATGACGGCATAGGTATTTTAATTAAAAATTCTCCATTATCAATGTCAATTACTCCTATGGATGAGGTATTTATAGCAGAAATGTCTTCAAGAGGTGCGTAGGAATAAAATTCTATTTTTGATGATTCAATAACATACCTTTGGTTACTCTGTGGAATAAGAAATAATAATAAAAAGTAAATTATTACCATGAACCTTTTGACTTTTTGGATCTGGAGAATTCTCGAAGGATATTAAATCCAAAACAAATTTCACCTTCACCCCAACTCTTATCAGATTCAAATAAGAAACCTTGCTCATTCATCGCTGAAGAGTTAGAGAAATGAAACTGGAATACATGGCCTCCTGTCTCTATATCTACTCCTATTCCTAGTGAGTTATAATTCATTTCAAAAATATCATTAAAAGCCTGAGAACCATCATTATCATGCTTCATTCTGTGAAAGTATTCTAGATTAATTGCTACTCTTTTTCCAACTAGATATCTTGCGGAAACACCGAGATTGGTAAAAATTTTTTTATCGTAGTTAAAGTATTCATGTATCATTAAACTAGGAGTAATTTGTAGTGATAAGTTGTTCATCTTCTTTGCTATTAATATTTGATTTATTTGTCCCAGCCTCTGCATGAAAGGTATTTTTTTACCATATTTAAGTGTCTCGATAGAAGCAGAGAATAAGTATTGGATAGATAATGGTACAGAGTTATCCGATGTCTGTCTGAGGATTGCAAATCTGGAGAAGATATCGTACGTTTTTTTATACGAACTTCTACCAAAGCCAACCATGACATTATCATTTAATCCGTAATCATATCCTATTCTTATCTGAGCCTGATCAAGACCAAAAATATCATAGAAACCATTTTCTAAAGATCCAAAACGATGTGAAATCCTTAATTCTCCTACATTTTTTGGTATCATCTCAACAGAATGACCATTAATTATTCTGGTAGAGCTAAAAGTTGAAGAAACGGGATAAGAGCTATTTGAGGAAGGACCTAGGATTTCATCCAGAGATTCTTGTGCAGTTAAATTAAAGCATAAAATGAAAATAGATATTAGAGAAAAAAATGATTTCATGTTAGTATATTTATCTTCAATTTAACCATTAAAATATACTTATGGAAGTAAAGATTTCTATGTCTTATTTAGAAGATAAAAAGTACAAAGTCAAAAATACTTCTGGTAATGAACTTGTAGTCGATATGTATGCTAAAGAAGAAAAAGAAAATCTATCCCCTATGGAGCTTCTTCTTTCTGCTATAGCTACTTGCGCTGCTGTGGAGATTGTATCAATGGTAAAAAAAAGAAGAAGAGATTTTTCTGATATAAAGGCTGAGGTATCGGGTTTAAGGGCGGAAACTCATCCTATGTATTATAAGGAAGTAAAAATTAAGTACGTAATATACTCTAAAGATCTTCAAGAGAATGAGGCAGAAAGGTTTATATCACTTGCTCTAGAGAAGTATTGTTCTGTTGGATCTTCAATAAGAAAAGACACTCAAATAATTCATTCTTTTGATATAATCAGATGAGATTTCTTGGTAAGGAAATACTAAACTGACTTTTTTAAATTTTCAAGTTTAACAATAGCATCATCTCTCTTCTTTTTTTCCATTTCTACTACATTCTTTGGTGCATTATCAACAAAACTTTTATTGGAAAGTTTTTTATCT